>CAYWMN010000080.1:0-14343 GCA_964459065.1 uncultured Acidobacteriota bacterium
TGATGATCTCCCACTCCCGGGTTACGGGCTCGCCCCCGGCGCCCAGCCGCGCCAGCTCTTGCTGGGAAACCTCATGATATTCCGGGGCGACCAGTTGATGGATGGTCATGTTGCCGATCTCCTCCCGCCGGTAACCGAAGAGGGACTCCGCGGCGCGATTCACCCCGGTGAGCCGGCCCGCCAAGTCGAAGACCACAATGCTGTCGTTGGCGTTCTCGAACAGTTCGACATAACGCTGTTCCGATGCGGCCATGGCTTCTTCGGCCCGCTTGCGCTCCGTGATGTCACGGGCAAGCGACAGCGCCACCTGCCGCCCTCCCATCTCGAAGACTTGACGGTTAAGCTCCACGGCAATCCGGTGGCCGTCTCGGGCAACGTGTTCCGTCTCAAAGAGGGCGCTCTCCCCGGCCGGCAACTGTTTCAGGAACGCTCGAATATCGTCCAATTTCTCGGGCGCGTCAATATCCTGCGGCCCCATCCTCAACAGTTCTTCGCGTGTGTAGCCCAGGCGCCGGCAGGCCACATCATTGACCCGGATAAAGCGTTGAGGAAGGTTATCCTTCCCAAGTTCCACGACAAACACCGCGTCGCTGATACTGTTGAACAGGAGTCGGTAACGCTCATCGCTTTCCCGGAGAAATTTCTCCGCGCGCTTCCACTCGCTGATGTCGTGGGCAATCGTCGCCGCCCCCACCACGGTCCCGGCGGCATTTTTGATGGGCGAAATGTCGAGGGAAACGTCCACGCGGCTGCCGTCTTTTCGAACCCGCACCGTCTCCATGTGCGGGATTCTTTCGCCGTGCCTAAGCTTCTCCAGGATTTGCCGCGCTTCGTCGGAACCCTCCGCCGGCATCAGGATAGAAATGGGCTTTCCCACCGCCTCGTCCGCCCCATAGCCGTACAACACCTCGGCGCCGCGGTTCCAACTGACGATCTTTCCCTCCAGATTCTTGCCGACGATGGCATTGTCCGAAGATTCGACGATCGAGGCCAATAAAGCTTGGACGTCCTCTCCCCGCTTGCGCTCCGTGACGTCGGAGAAGGTTCCGTCGGCGCAGCGCACCCCATCCTTTTCATAAGTTTTGAAAGCACGGTCACGGACCCATATCCAGCGGCCGTCTTTGCGTTCGATCTGGTATTCCACGTCGAACGGCTGATTGATTGAGAAGAGGGTTTGTAAAGCTTCGCTCACCCGCTCCGAGTCCGCCGGGTGAATTCGACCTATCCATAGTTCGTCACCCTTCTCGCAGACTTCGTCCGCCGTGTAACCAAACACCTCCTCCACGTTGGGGCTGATGTATTGGATGTGCCCGTTGCTGTCAGAACTCCACGTCACGTCGGGAAGATTGGCGATAAGCCTTCGGAAGTTTTCTTCGCGATCGCGCATCGCGGTCTCCGCCCGCTTGCGCTCGGTAATATCCTGAACCGTGCCGATGAGCCGGATCGGTTTTCCCTTTGAGTTCCGAATGACATCCCCTTCCGAATGGGCAAAGCGCGTGGAGCCATCCGGACGCACAATGCTGAAGTCCAAAGGGATGTAGGATTCTCCGCTTCGAAGCGCCTCCTCCAGGGACCGCTCTACGGCTTCGCGATCGTCGGGATGGACAAAATTCAAGAAGCCTTCGTAGGTGGCGGTAAGGGCCTGAGGGACCAACCCGAAGATTCGATAAGTTTCGTCCGACCACCAGGTTTTGCCCTCTTCCACCTCCCACTCCCAACTCCCCGTATGCGCAACCCGCTGGGCGCGTCGGAGGCTCGCTTCGCTTCTCGCCGTTTCCCGAACTGCAGCCTTGCGCAGAGGCCGCACAATCACCCACCAGAAAACCCCCATGACGAAAATGCTCAGCAAGCTGGCATCTTCGAGGACCCCGCCAATCCATCCGATCTTTCCCAGCTGCAGATCGGGCAACAGGAACATCGCCAGCGTTACGGCCAGGAAAATGACCGCCAGCGCCAGCAGGAAGTTGCGCCGCGATGTGAGCCACACTGCAGGCTCTTGGCCCTGTTGGTTCATAGTCCGCACTCCCGGCAAGGGTGGTGGTCTCCGCCCAAGCCTTGGGACGCCAAAGGAGGGGCCTGATGCGAGGCAGCAGGGGCGGGAGCGATAACTTGAGACAGCCAAACCGAAAGGACTCTCGAAATCATAGAACTTTCCCTATCCTGCATGTTCAGATATCGGCGGATTGGGAACGGTCCTTCAGCCTCATCAGCAACGTACGGCGGGGCGACCGGCAGCCTTCCAGACTGACAACACGCGATTGGCAGGCCTGTTTGGGGGAGCGGGAATCTCCAAAGCCTTTTGCCTGCGGCAGCAGTCCCGGCAGAGGCTCCGGCCATCCGTTGCCGGCAGTGGAGGTCGGCAAATTTGACAGCGTTTAAATGCCTGTCATCCCGGATTTTCCGCTGGCGGCCGCAAAGGTCATAAATTCTCTTGACAAAGAGGCCCTTAAGCCCTATATAGTGGGTTGGTAGTATATCAGGGCACAAGATGTTGGCCCGATAATGGGTTGTGAACCAAAGGTAAAGGAGGTTTATGGCCGCAAAAACGAAGGCGAAAACAAAAGCAAAACCGAAAGCAAAAGCCAAGAAGAAATAAGTGTAAGAAAATCAGTATTCAGGGTTTCCCTTCCCAAGGCCCGCCGTTCTGCGGCGGGCCTTTCCCTTTTCGCCACGGCGCGTCCCTCCATTCCTGTCGCAAGCACCCCCGCCTCAGTTATGATAGTGGCGGGAGCTGCAACAGCGCGGCGCCAAAATCCCTGGGTCGATAGCAAGCCGGACTGAAAAGCTCATGAAGCCTGCTTTTCACATTCTTGAGCACACGGCGGACGTGGGATTTGAAGCTTTCGGTTCCACCCGCCAGGAAGTTTTTGAGAACGCTGCTCGCGCCTTGTTCCACCTGATCGCGGACCCGGGCTCCATCGAGCCGAGGCAGGAAGTTCCGCTCCAGGTCACGGCCGCCAATCCGCCGGATCTTCTGGTAAACTGGTTGAGCGAAATCTTATATCTTCATGACGCCGAGCTGTGGCTCTTCCGCGATTTTGAACTGCAAGCCCTCGACGATCATGCCGCTTCAGGCCGGGCCTGGGGCGAAAAATTCGACCGGGCGCGACACCAGACCCATTTGCAGATCAAGGCCGTCACTTACCACCAGCTCAGTTTGGAACAACGCAGCGGGAGCTGGCGTGCGCAGGTTTATGTGGACATTTGAGATGCCGCCATCGTCCGAGGCCTCCCCGGCAGCAACGGAGAGTCAAAGGGCGGGAAAAATTCTCCAGCCCCCCGCTCAAGCCGGCCCGCGCCTGAAATATTTGCTGGCACGCGGCTTGGCGCTGCTGTTTTTTTCGGCTCTCATCTGCGCCAAGCCCTTGTTCTCCGCTGACGATGGACGGTACAAGATTGTCGAAATCAAGCCCCACGTTTTTGTGTATCAGGCGGAAGATATCCTGGAGCAGGCGGGCGATCCCAATTTCAGCCGCGCCTCCAACGCCGGCTTCGTGATCACGCCCCAGGGCGTTGTGGTGATTAATACCACCAACACGCCTTTCAACGCCCGCGCGATGCTCTACGAAATTCGCCAGCGCACCAGTCTCCCGGTGCGCTATGTCATTAACACCAGCGCCCTGCCGGACGCGATGCTCGGCAACGAAGCGTTTGAAGATTTCAGTCCGACGATTCTGGCCACGCCCGCTGCCGCCGACCTGATGCATCGCTACCGGAACCATCTGCCGGAGCGCCTGGAAACTGACTGGCGGCTGGCACTCAACATGCGCGGCATCCACCCCACCCCGGCCGGCCAAACCTTCGGCCAAACCATGACGCTGCCCGTGAGCCACCCGCAGATCAGGCTGATCAGCCTCGGCAAAAACGCTTCTCCCGGCGACGCAGCGGTTTACCTGCCCCAATCCAAAGTTGTGTTCCTGGGGGACGTCTTTGAAAACCAATTCGTACCGCAAATGGACGGGGGAGACATCCATCACTGGATCCGCATGCTAAGCAAGGTTGAATCCTGGGACGCGGAGGTTTTTGTCCCCGGGCACGGCGCTCCGGGCGGCCGCGACCGGGTGGAACAATTCCGGCGATTCCTCGAATGGGTTTTAACCCAGGTCCAAACCAGGCTTGCGCAGCACAAAACAGAATTGCAGGTTCAAGAAGAACTGGTACCGTTCCAGACCTATCAATGGCATGCGCCGGAACTTCAGGAGAGACTTGTCGCAGCCATTTACCGGCAGCTTGCCGCCGCCGCCAGGCAAGAGGCCCACTCGGCTAAACCGTCCAGCCCCTGAATTCCATCCAGCTCAGATTCTGCGACCCCGGCGAAGCTTGCGCCGGCCAGCCGTCTTCCGCTGCGGCGGTGATGGTCTCCTGGAATGGAACCGCCGCTCCCAGCCTCCTCTCCGCAGCCCTTCATCCGGCAAAGAATTGGACAAGGCCCCCCAAAGCGCTAATGTCCCCCATGGAATTAGCCGAAATGGAAGCTATGAGGCTCGACCGGAGTTATCCCAAGGAGGCAACCATGAGGGACCTTTTAAAGAGGCTGTGGCAGGAAGAAGCTGGGCAGGATCTCACCGAGTACGCGCTGCTGATAGTTTTGATCGCCTTGGTTGCGGTCGTCGGGATGAAGAGTTTCGGTTCCGCTGTGAGCAACACGTTTTCGAACGCGGCCTCCAACCTGAACACCACAACAACCTGACCATTCCCAACAGACTTTGTAAGCCTCCCAAAGGCAGCCGCCGCGCGCTGGCTGCGATCCCAAGGAGGCTTCAAAGTACTTCCGCCGGCCCTCATCTTCTAAGCGATCCATTTAAAGCCTGAAAACTTGGCCTCGGACTTTAATTCCTGCCGTGTGCGTGGGATACTACAGCCCGCCCGCGCAATCATACTTGCGGCGCATAGGAGGTGCGTCATGGATCGAAGAAGTTTCCTGGGAGCTATTCCGCTTTCCGCAGCAACCCTGAACCTTTCGGCCATTCCGAAAAGCGCCGCTTCCGCCCATCCGGCTGCAGGCAGTTCCGGCTGGCCGCCGGTCCCGCCTGGAGTGGCCTATTTCACGCGGCAGGAAATGGAGCGGCTTGTGGAGACCTCGGTCTCGCTCGACGGTATTCCGTTTGAGGTGGTGGCCTACAACTTCCCCAGCTGGCATCCCAGCCCGGTGATGGAAAAATATTTTGGCAAAGGTTGGACGGAATTTGAAACGGTGCGTCACGCGCAACCATGGTTCGAAGGTGAGGTTCAGCCCAAGCGCCCGCTCTGGGGCATGTATGATTCTTCGGTTCCGGGCTCCTTCAATGAAGCCGACCCCGCCTGGGCGGCGCGCGAAATCGACCTCGCTTCCAGCTCGGGCATTGATGTTTTCATGATCGACTGGTACTGGCACATGGGCACGCAGTTCTATCAGGAGCAGTTGGAGCAGGGCTTCCTGAAAGCGCCCAACACGCGCAAGATGAAGTTCGCGGTCATGTGGGCCAACCATAACTGGCCGAATTGTTATCCGGCGCCTCTGAAGGGCCGCCAGGCGATCCTCTATCCCCAGACTTATAGTGATGCGGATATGGACCGCCTCACCGACTACCTGATCGAGCACTATCTCACCCAGCCGAATTACTGGCAGATCAACGGCCAGCCCGTCTTTGCCATCTTCAACATTGATGGCGACGCCGGCATCCTGAGGCATTTTGGAGTTCAAAAACTGCGCGCGGCGTTGGACCGCATGCGCAACCGCGCGGCGAAGGCCGGACTGAAGGGTTTGCATATTCAAGCCAGCCATGTTTATCGGGCGGGCAGGACTCCGCTGAAAGAGGCCGGGTTTGACAGCGCGACCCATTACCACACTTTTGGCGGCGGCCCGGCGGGCAAGACCACCGAATACGCTGCGGCGATGGCGAAAAGCATCCGAACCTGGAAGCAAACCGCTCCCAAGGTAGGCCTTCCCTATTTCCCGGATTGCCCGGTGGGGTGGGACAACAGTCCGCGTTATGGAAACAACGCTCACATGGTGGTCAACCGCACTCCGGATCAGTATGAACTGCAATTGCTCGCCGCCAAATATTTCGTGGCGGGGAGCGGAGCCAAGCCTCCCATCATTTTTCTGTCAGCCTGGAATGAATGGACCGAAGACCATTGCCTGCTGCCGGACCTGATCTACGGTTACAGCTTTCTCAATGCGGTTCGCCGGCAGTTTGCAAGCTGAGGCGCCAGGCTGGCTCTGGAGCGACGCGGGTAGTTTCCGGACTGGAGTTAAGAACGCTTTGGGCTCGATGGAAGGAGTGGCGGGAGTGCTTTCCGGATTTCGCATCTCCGGTTCTCCCGCCACTTGTTAGCGTGAAACCTTAATTCAACTTCCTCGGCCGGTCTATCGCCGCCCGCGGCCGCGGAAGCCGCGCCGAAAGTCACGGTCCCGATACATTCGGTTGTACCTCGGATACCGGTAGTATCCCCTGCCCCACCAGTATCCCATTCCCACACCGTAATAGGGATAGTAGTAAGGACCCCAGTACGGGGACGGATAGTAACCGTACGGCGGAGGCCTTTGGGCATAGCGGTTGGGCCGATGTTGCAGGTCATTGCGCGGGTAGTCCTGTTGCGTCACCGGGCGAAAGGCGGCCCGGCTTTCCTCGGTTGAAACATTGAAGCTGGATTCCAGCCGGAAGGTCAGCAGCGTCTCCGGCATCAGGACGGTAGGACGCCCGCGAGTGAGAAGCACGCCGGCAACTCCGGCTGCCGCGCCGATTCCGGCGCCGATTCCGGCTCCTGCGCCCTCACCGGCGATGGCGCCGATCATGGCCCCGACGCCCGTGGTGGTTCCGATCGCCCCGGCGTCACGGCCCTTAGAGGAACCAGCCGTCGCCCGCACCAGCTGCGTATGAATCGGCACCTGCTGCCCGTCCACCAGCGTGATCTGGTCGAGCGCCAATCCAAGTTTGGAAACGCCCTTAATGCGTCCGCCCTTGTGAACGCTGGCGACCCGCCCCACCACCGTCTGGCCGTGCCGCATCACCACCCATCCGTTCGCCACCAGCGGCTGGCTGAGCGTCGCGGCGAAGCTATCGCCGGGCCGGCTATGGTTGCTGGAAACCTCCTGGGTCAGCCGCACCGTCAGCAACGTTCCCGCCGGCACCGTCAAAGTGGAAGGAACCAACGCCGCCGCTGAACCGCCGGCCTCGGCGCTGGGAAAATCGGCAGGTTCAGCGTTGCCGGGCTCGGAGGGTTGCGCCTGAGCGTTCGGCGGGTTCGTATCGGCAGCCTGCGTTGCCACACTGAGACCGTCAACTACTTTCACCACGCCAGGCTGGGTGCTGGCGATGCGGTCGATAGCGCCCTGCTGCAATTCCGTCTGGACCGTTCCGGTCAGGGTTACAACGCCATTTTGGGTTGAGACGTGAATATCCTGCGTCTTGAGCGCCGAATCCTGGAAGAGTTTCGCCTGGATCGCCGTGGTGATGGCGCTGTCGCTGATCGTGGCAGTGCTCTCCTGCGGCAGAGCCGCCAGGCGTGCCGGGCCCAGCAAAAGCAGCCCGCTTACCAGAAGAACCGCCCATTGCCCTGCATGTCTTGACATCGTAGCCCCCTTCACGGCCAACTTACTCCTTAAACTGCAGTCACGCCCTACCCTGGAGCAAATCCATTACCAATCCTCAACCAGAAACCGTCGCTTCACCATTTTAGCCACTAGGCTTGTGACTCATTCCCTACTCACTTTGACGCCGTTTCGCCCCCGCGGGTTTTAAATACATTGTAAAATCCTTGTAAACACAACCGCTTATCATTCCCGCTGCCTGTTTGAATAGCACTGTTCCGTTAAGCCCGTCAATAGCCTAAAAGGTGTGCTACTTTCCCCTACCCCGTCAACTTCTTTCCTTTCCAGCTCCTACCGGCAACCGATCGCCGGCGGATCTTCACGAGCCGCTGGAGCCGGGCTGCTGCATGTAGCGATTGAACCGTTCGGCATAATCTTCCCGAACCGGGCTGAAAACGTCCAGCACCACCGCCGGCCCGTCCACGGCCACCGCCCGATGAAGGCAATTGGCTGGAATGATGTACAGGGAACCCGCTTCCGTGATTCGCACCTCCTCCTCAATGGTGAGTTCGACCTTTCCCTTGAGCACAATGCCGCCTTGTTCATGCGGATGCCGGTGGAAAGGCACCACAGCGCCCTCGTCCATCTCCAGATAAGAAAGCATCAGGTTCTTCCCGAAAGGAGCGCGAATGCGGGCTCCCGGCACGATCTCAAACGGGTCAATCTCGTTGACGTCAAAGAAAGGCATGTCGGCCTCCACTCCGATGGCATGGAATTCCACGCCCACCCTTCGTCAAGCAGCCTGGTTCAGCTCCCGACGAATGGCGCGGCGTTTCGTGTTTCCTAATACACCACGGTGTTCCAACCCTGTCAAATTTCCGGCTTCTCCACGATCACGGCGGCGGGTCCCGCCTGCGCCTCGGGGTCGTTGGCTGGCACCCGGACCTTCGAGAAACCCTGTCAATTCTTCGCTCTTGAGTAACAATTCGGTAATTTTTACCACCCCCGAACCTCTTTCGACCGTAGGCGGCATCAATCAGGACGTGTAACCCCCAGTTAATGGGATTCGTCTTTGAATAGTGCGAGGAGTGGATACAAGGTTGCCAGCAATGGCTTAGACGGAGGTGCTTCGATGAGAGAGCACAACGAGTCCACAAATCAAGGTATTGAGTTCAAATCTCCGGCAAACACATCCTCAGCCCTCAGCGCCGAAGCTTGCCGGCCAGCTTCCACTCAATTGCCGGCCGGGGCTCCGGCGATGGAGCGGCGCGCCCGGTGGCGAAGGCGAATCGCCATGGGTCTTGCCGGATCGCTCCTGCTTTTGATGGCGGTGCTGCTGGTGCCGGCGCAATCTTCCGCGCAGGTCAGCATCGGCGTAGCGGTTAGTTTTGGGCCGCCGCCATTGCCCGTTTACGTTCAACCTCCCTGCCCGGCGCCGGGTTACATCTGGACGCCGGGTTACTGGGCCTGGGACCCGTATTACGGATACTACTGGGTCCCCGGCACCTGGGTGCCGGCGCCCTTTGTGGGAGCGCTCTGGACTCCGGGTTACTGGGGCTGGAACGACAGCAGTTGGTTCTGGTACGCGGGCTACTGGGGCCCGGTGGTCGGCTTCTACGGAGGCATCAACTACGGATTCGGCTACACCGGATACGGCTACTACGGCGGCTACTGGAACCAGGGCAGCTTCTATTACAACCGTGCGGTGAATAACATCCGGGTCGGCCACATCCGCCACTACTACAACCGGAGGGTGGTTGAACGCCACCATGAGCGAGTCAGCTATAACGGAGGACCGGGAGGCCTCAACGTTCGGCCGACGTCCGTGCAGTTGGCCGCGGCCAGGCAGCGGCGATTCGGACCGCGTAACGAGCAAATCCATCAGCGCGACTTTGCCCGCAACGACCCCAACCAGCGGGCAACGGTCAATCGCGGCAGGCCGGAAGTCGCCGCAACGCCCCGGCCGGGCGTGTTCAAGGGCGAACACGTTGTCCGGGCAACTCAAGCAGGAGGAGCCTATCGCGAGCCTCCGGCCCGGGAGCGGAACAACCCCAACGTGCAACGTCAGGCTCCGGTATACAGACAGAGACCACCGGCGGTTCAGCAGCAGCGGCGTCCAGAGCCCAACGTGCGCACGGAACGTCCCGCGCCACGCAGCAGCAATTCGGAACGGCAAGTGAACCGGGGAACTTCACCCCGGGTCGAACAGCCTCGCGAGAATCGGGGCAACTCAACCCGGGTCGAACAGCCGAACCCAAACCGGGGTCGCGCAACTCAGGAATATCGCAACAACGAACGCCGCGCCGCCCCGCAACAACGTGAGCGTCCTTCGCAACCGCCGAAGGGAGAAAGCGAAAGAGGGCGCGGACCAGGCAAACGCTCCAGGTAAACTTACGGGTTGTATGCGTCGGGCCGCGCTTGCCCCGGGTGATGAGCCCGGGGCGGCGCGGCCCCTCGGCTTTTATGCCTCCACGATAACGGCACAGGTGCGCGGCGGCAGGTGGATGCGCGCCGGCAGATGACCCACCGCGTCCGGCTGAAAAGGCGCAAGGATTTCCACTCTTCGCCCCTTCCCGCCAGGCCAGGCAACCTCGGCTTCAGCCTCTTGGTTCCCGAAATTCACCACCACGCAGGCTTTGCCGGGCTTCGCCATCCCTTCAAAAACCGAGTAGCGAACGTTCGACCCGGCCTTCACTTCCGCCCCCAGCGTGTCCCGGAAGCGGCCGAAAAACAAAAGGTCCTTATGCTTGCCGCGGATTCGGATCAATTCGCGGACATACCGCGACAGGGGACGGGTCAGCTTTTCGTCCATCGAATCGTTATAGTGGCGGGGCTGCACCGCCCAGACCATCCCGTAGCGCATGCCATTGTTCATCACGTTGAAGTCGCCGGGGCTCTCGGCGCAAATGGTCGGGATCCATTCCGGGAAAGTGTAGCGAAGCGCGGTGGAGTTCATATCAATCCCGTTCATGCGCGTGTAGGAAACGTCCACGTATTGGAACGACCGATCCCACCAGATCTCCGACGCCAGGGCGAAATCCGGGTTCGCCTGGCGGCACTGCCGCAGGATTTCCTTAAAGCATGACAGCAGTTCCTGGGTAAAGGACTTGTCGGGTGAGGTGGAAAGCCTCGGGTTGAAATCCAGCAGGCCCATCATATTGGTCTTATCCAGCTGTAAGCCGTCCGCGCCGTCCTTAGCCAGTTGAACGAACTGCTGAAGCAGAAAGTTGCGAAACTCCGGGTGCGCCGGGCTGATCAAGGTCATATTGTGCCGGGTCAGCCCCATGCGCCCGCTGATAGTCCCTTCTCCCCATCCCGCCAGGCGCAGGTCCTCGGCCCACAGTCCATTGGACGCATACGGGCGGAACTGCTCATTGAACTGAGGAATCGCGGTGTCTGAGAATTGGATGTTGGCAAAGATCAGCGGATGGACTCCCAGCTTCTTCATATCCGCCAAAGCCTGGCGAAACTCCTCGTGCGTTCCCAGGCGGGGATCGGGCCGGTATTCGGGATAACCCCGGTCGATTCCTCCCATATCCCAGCCCAGAATTTCAAACGTGGTGACGCCGTATTTTTTGGCGTCCGCCGCCAGGCGCGGCAGGTCTTTGAACTTCCAGACAATCACGTCTTCGCAGTTGGAAATAATCACGGACTGCCAGGCCATCTCTTTTCGCAGCCAGCTGGGCGGGCGTTTCACCGGGAAATGCTGGTCAAACCAGGCGCGGTAAAACTGGCTGCCCTCGTGCCAGTCGCCCCGATGCACGCGCAGCGCCACCGGTCCCGAGCGGAATGTGCCGCGTTTCAGATACGGAAACTTCAGCCAGCCCATCGTCAGGCCGATTGGCTCTCCCGCCGGAACGTCGGCAGGGGCCGGCCAGTTGTCTCCCACCACCGCCGACTTGGAATAAGGGCGCAGTTCAAAACAGAGCCCGGAAAGCCGGCTCTCGGAGTCATGATTGGCGTAATAGAGTCCCAGATTCTCCTTCCGGTTGAAAAATTCTATCCATCCCATCTGCAGGTTGCCCGGATAGGTGAAGGCCGCGGCGTCGTAACGGATTCCTAAATTTCCCCCGCCGTATCCGCCGGCGTGGAAGTTCGTAAAAATATGGGGAATCTGATTTGAGTTGGCGCCCGGCACGAGCGATTCGGTATCCTCCCGCCGGCCCAATCCCTGCTGGCCTCCAATGACGCCGAATAAGACTTCCGCCAGGGGAAAGTCCGTGGGATTTTCCACTTCCATGGAAAACTCCAGATGCTCCCCGGCAACGCGAATGTGGTAGCGCACGGCCACGTTGAGAGTTTCGCGCACGTTGCGCAGCGTTTCATAAACACAGGTCACGCCATTCGCTGTTTTTTCGATCCGGCTCACGGCCTGCTCACCGCTTGAGAAGTAGTTGGCCTCGTAGTCCGGGCGCGGAAACCGAATCCAGAAATTTTCGCCGAGCGCCGGCTCCTGAATAATCTCCACGGCGGGATTCTTCCAGGCCAGGCCGATCAGGTTGCCGTTGCGCGGGTTCAGGCGCAGCGTGCAGACGGGAGTTTCCACAACTTCTTCTTCGCCGGGTTTCATGCCCTGCTGGGAGCGAACTCGGGCGCCCGGATTCCACGCCGCCCACGAAGCAAGAGCGCCTCCGGTTGCTGCCAGGAATTCCCTTCGGTCGAGCGATCCCGCTTTCCGCGCTGATTTGTCCTTTGGAGCCGCTTGGTTCATTCCTGCACACTCCTTTTTAGCTGCCGTTTGTGACGACCCGTGGCCTGAGGCGGCCGCGCCGCCTTGCATCCTAATCCAGCGGAAGCTGATGCGCAATACACTCTGGCCATCCTGCCGCCGGCGCTCGAAACACCTGCGCAGAAGTTAGCTACAAATGGTGAACTTTGGGGTTGTGGAGAATTGCCGCGGATGGAGCCGGGAAAAGTCGCGGCGCTTAATCGCAGGTCATGCAAACGAATGGCGCCGTCACCGCTTTTTGAGTCGCCTTGGTGGGGGTTCCCGGCGAAGTCAGTACAAATTCCAGTTGCGTGCCGGTTGGCAGCACAACATCCGTGTGATGTTTGGCCAATGTGTGGATCAGGCCGGCCAGCGCACCGATGCCCGCGCCGTAAAGCGCTCCCGTGCCGCCCGCCGCAATCGCGCCCGCGCCCGCGCCGGCTGCCGCGCCGATGCCGCTTTCTTCAGCCGCCTTCTTCTTGCTCTTGCCCTTGCCCTCCACCGTGCCCTCGCTGCCCTTCACTTTGACGGCGGATTCTCTGCCATTGGTCAGTTCCGCGGTAAAGGCGTAGGCGTGGCCGTCCTTGGTCACAATGCTGTCGCCCACCAGGCGCATCTGGGCCTTGCCCTTCACCCGGCCGGGCGGCTTGACAAAAGTCACGTGTCCGCGCAGCGTGCTGCCCGCCGGAATCAATTCCTCGCCGCCGACAAAAACGGGGTCCTGCAGTTGGGCCGCAAAGGTGTCGCCCGAGCGGTCCGCTGAAGAACTCAGCGCCGTAATCAGATTAACGTCGATTTTGGTCCCCGCAGGGATCACCGGCTTGGGACCCGCCGCCGCCAGCAGCAGCGGCGCCAGAAGTCCGGCGATTGCAGAAGCAAGAATCTTGCGCATGGCGTCCCTTGTTCCTTTCATGCTAACGCACGGCCTTTTCACTGTCCAGTTGATTGGATTCGGGCGCTGGCGCTCCCGTTGTCCCGTGCCGGAGCGGGAAAGATGGTCCGGGGCGATTCCTCTTTTGCTTTTGCGTTGGAGTTCTCGAGCCGGCAAGCGTAAAATTTTCTCAAGAGCAAAAAGTCTGCAGCAACAAGTGGAGGACGCGGTTGGAAGTCTTCCTCATTGCATTTCTCGCCTTCGCCGGCCTGCTGGCCGCTATGCTGTTCGCTCCGGTGGTGATCCTTGTTGACTCGCGCCAGAGCCTGCTGGTGGTTCGATGGCTTGGCGTCTTTGAATACCGCCGGGCGCTTGCCGGCGCGGGCCGCGAAGCCGAAGTCTCTATTTTCCGCCGGCCGGTCCGGCGCCCGAAACCCGGCAAAGCACCCTCCCCACCAGGCGAACCCCAAGCCAAATCCGCGCAGGTCCGCAAAAAGCCCCAGCGCCGATTTCCCTCGCGGCTGGTGGCCCGTTGTCTGGGCGATTCCCACATCCGGCGGGCGCTCGCGCGGCAACTCTGGAAGCTCGGGAAACGAGTTTTGCGCTCCGTCGTTCTGGTCCGATCCTCGGGCCGCGTCTCGCTGCCCGATCCGGCTTGGAACGGCATGCTGGCGGGCGCGCTGGCGCAATGTTCGGGTTTCCGCAGGCTGGGGATCGGGGTCAACTTCACCGGCGACAACAGCATCTTCCTGGAAATACGCTTCCATCCGCATCGAATCTTGAAAGCCATCTTATTCTTTCTGCCCGGCCTGCCCTATTGGGCCGTGTTCAGGCAGTGGCGCGCATTGGCAGCCGCGCGATCTCGTTGATCTAAAGAGCGAGTTGGTTAAGCGAACCATTCCACAAACCGCAGCGAAGGGAGACCAAGATGAATCCGGCACAAGACATTCTTAAGAGTCTGATTGGAGAATTGAAGGATCTCGCGAAAACAGAAACCATTATCGGCTCGCCCATCAGCGTGGGGGAATTCACTGTGGTTCCCATCTCGCGCGTCTCCCTGGGCGTGGGAGCCGGCGGCGGCACGGGCGAAGCTGAAACCAAGAAGCCCTGCACCGGCGAAGGCGGCGGAGGTGGCGGCGGCATCCGCGTGCAACCCGTGGCCCTGGTCGCGGTTCGCGGCGGCGAGTTAACGGTGCACCGGCTGGGAATCGGCGGATCGCTCGGCCGCACCGCCGAACGCCTTCCCGATCT
>CAYWMN010000081.1:0-14327 GCA_964459065.1 uncultured Acidobacteriota bacterium
CCTGAACTGCGGAGCCTTGACTCCATCCGGAAAAGCCTGCGCGATCCCGCCTGCGCTGGACCCGATCCGGTCTACGCCATCGCGATGGATGTGGCGAAACATGAGCACAAGGCCGACCTTGAACGGCGCATGCTTCTTTACGGCGTGGTGACCTACGCCAATGGGCGGTTGGGGGATGAGCCGGTGCGCAGCCAGGGGCACGTTCACCGCAAGGCAGCACACAGCGGCTGGTCGCCGCCCGAGCTTTATGAAATCTGGTCGGGACGCGCCGTCGTCTATATGCAGGAATATGCGGGGGACGATCCAGGGCGATGCTTCGCGGTCATGGCCGGCCCCGGAGACAAGGTGGTGGTCCCGCCCGGCTGGGCGCACGCCACGCTGAACGCCGATCCGGCGTCGGCGATGACATTCGGCGCCTGGTGCGAACGCGACTACGGTTTTGTTTATGAGGCGGTCCGGGCCCGTCAGGGTCTCGCCTGGTACGCGCTGCTTGACGCAGCCGATGAACTGGTCTGGCAACCCAATCCGAATTACCAAAAAAGCGAACTCATCATCGGCGCCCCGCGGGATTATTCCGACCTGGGCTTGACGGGCGGAACTCCCATCTATTCGCAGTTCGAGAACGATCCATCGAGCGTACAATGGGTTTCAGAACCGGCAACGATGGCCGCAAGCTGGAAAGAGTTTGTCCCGTGCCGCGTGGAAGGCAAGCAATAGACGGCAGCCGCAGCCTGCACCGGTCCCCAGCGGCTGATGAATGTTCCCCGGCGCGATCTGAACACTCCCACTGGAGGATCAACAACAACCATGGCAACCAAGAATGAAATTGGCCAGCGGGGACAGCGGATTCTGGAAGAACTGCTGAAGACAGGCATGATCACCGTGGAGCAGATTTGCAAGACCTTCAAGGTTTCCGTGGCCACGGCGCGGCGCGATCTGGAGAACCTGGAGCAACTCGGCCGCCTGCGAAGGACCCACGGCGGAGCGATTTCGCTGGAGCCGCTGCTCTATGAGCCGTTCCGCCACGTTTCAAGCTACAGCGCCCAGGTGGAGGATTGCGCGGAGGAAAAGCGCCGCATCGCGCTGGCCGCCGCCGACCTGCTCAACGACGGCGACATCATCGCCATCACCTCCGGCACCACCACCAGCCAAATCACTCGAGGCCTGGCGCCCGGCAAAAATCTGACCGTGGTGACCAACACCGTGAACGTGGCCATGGAACTCGCGCACAGGCCCGACGTCAGCGTGTTTGTGACGGGCGGCTTTTTGCACGGAGGATGGTTCTCGCTGGTGGGCAGCACGGCGCTTGAAGCCTTGCAGTTTATCTTTGTGGACAAGGTGTTTATCGGCGCCAACGGCCTGGATCCGGAACACGGCGCCAGCGCCTACCACCCGCACGAAGCTGACGTGAACCGGGTCATGGCCCGGCACGCAAAGGAACGCATCGTGGTGGTGGATCACACCAAACTGGGCACGACAGCCACCCACCTTTTCTGTCCCATTGACACCATCGACAAGGTTATCACCGACACTGGCGCCAGCGATGAGGACATCCAGGGCTTTCTCGAAAGAGACATTGAAGTGCTGCGGGTGTGACCGGCTCCAGTCGACGCCTCTTCTTCTAAATCAACGCGCGGCCGATCAACTCCCGCCGCAAGCCGAACCGTTCCGTGGCAGGCAAACTGTGATATAGTCCCCCGCAACAATGCCGTCGGGAGGCACACCCATGGTCGAAGCGCTTTCGGAAGCACCCACCTTGCCATCTCCGGAGCCCCGAGGATGGATCATCGCCGCAGGAGTGATCGAAATTCTGCTGGGCATTACCTGCCTGCTCATTTCCGCTTCCGTCGCCTCAGTGCTGGAAATTGCCAAGCCGGCAGCACCGCACGGAGTCGGCCTCATGGTGGGTTATATCGTCGTTGCCATCCTCTATCTGTTGCTTGCCCTATTCTTTTCGGTTGCCGGAATCGGCTGCCTGCAGCGCAAAAACTGGGCGAGGATCATGATGCTGGTCGCCAGCGGAATCTGGCTGGCATTAGGACTTTTCGGCACAACCGGCCTCTTGATGTTTTTGCCCCGAGCCCTGGAAATGCAACATCTGGGCTCCCCGGCACGCTTGCACGCGGTGTTTGTCATCATGGCTGTCGTCAGCGTTGCCGTCGGCGTTTTGCTGCCGCTGGCGTTCCTGATCTTCTTCACGAGAAAAAGCGTCCGAGCCGCATTCCTGAACCGGGGGCAAAAGGCTGCGGATGAGGTTTCCAGCATGAAACCGTCCTCGCCACCCTTCCGGCTCCCGGTTCCGCTGCTCATTGTGGCCGTCTTTGAAGCCTTCGGCGTCACGACCGTGCTCTGGATGATGGCAAGGCCGGCCGCCCTCGTGTTCGGTTTCCTGGTCCACGGCTGGGAGGCCATCCTGGTGGGGCTCGCTTACTCCATCTTCTCCGGAGCAGCGGCGTGGCTGGTGTATAAGCGAAGGCTGGCCGGTTGGAATATCGCCTTTATTAAGGCGCTGGTGTCCGGCAGTTCGCTTGCTCTCAGCCTTTTGGTCGAAAGTACCGGCAGAATCCTCACGCGGCCCGAGTGGCCTCAGCTGAACCGGAACCTTCCGCCGTGGTTCCCGGCGATGATGCACGGCGTTTTCATCGTGAGCACGGTCTGGATTGGGGTCTACGTGCTTTTTCTGATCTACGCCAGGAAATTTCTCTTCACAACGCAGGGAGCCCGGTCCCCTGCAGCGTGAGATCAAGTCTTACGCCGCCTTTGAGGACTTTTCAGACTGGCAAAACCAGGCTGGCGGCTTGTCCGCCGCGAACCCTTTAATGGCCGCGGACGGCAAAGCATCAGCGCTGTTTCCGGATGTGATCCGCGCCGTTGGTGAGCCAAGCAAGCGAAAAGCTCGCGAAGGTAACCTTGCCCACTGAAGAATGTGCTCCGCGTTCGTAGAGGCACCCGATCTTCATATCGGGAAGAACGGTAAGGCAGGAATAGCCCGAGGGACCGGCGTTCAGGAGTTTTGAGACGGGCCACGTCTTGCCCTCGTCGTAACTGAGCCGCACAGTCATTTTGACACGTTTCGTTTGGCTGGCAGGATTGGAAAACAACAGACGGTTTTTGCTGAACTCGGGGGTTTTCGTGTAGCGAATCAGGCTGGCCATGCAGACCGGCTCAATCAGCGTGGGATCAGCCACCACCGGCGACCACGTGAGGCCGCCGTCCTTGCTGATGGAAATGCCGCGATGGCCTTTTTCACGGTAGTTCCGGATGTTGAGCATCAGCGAGCCGTCAGCCAGCTGCACAACCTGGTCTTCATCGGTTTTGTCCTGGGTCGATCCGCCCAGATGCCAGGTTTTTCCGTGATCGTCGCTGTAGATCACGTGATCGGTGGCCACCGGGCCGACTTCGTGGTTGCAGGGGATAACCAGGCGGCCGCTCGTCATCTGGATTCCAACGCCGGGTCCGGGAATAATGCGCCGCCAGCCGGCGTGGTTGACCGACCGGGTGATATCCCGCGGAGCCGACCACGTGGCTCCGTCGTCATTGCTGTGCAGCACCAGCATCCGGCTGACGGGCCCCTTTGCCTTGACGAGGTCGGCATTGGTTTTGTATTTTCGCGTGGAGGTCCAGACAAAAAACAGCCAGGTGGTTCCGGTTGAGCGGTCCACCACGGCGGTGGGGTTGTTGAGCCCGGCATTTCTGGCGTTCATCACGACCCTGACGGGACCCCACGTCTTGCCGCCATCCGTACTGCGCCGCATCAGGATGTCATTGTCGCCGTGGTCGGAGCAACTGTTTTTGCGGCCCTCAACAAACGCCAGCACCACTCCCTTGGAGGTGGTAATAAGCGATGGAATTCGATAGCACGAGTAGCCGCCCTGCCCGGCAACGAAAAGGTCCGTCTGCCGCGGGCCGGGGATTGCCGGCTGCTGCTGAACCTTCTGTTGCCGGTTACAACCGCCCAGCAACATCGCCAGCGCCAGAACGGCCGGAAAAATCAGGACATTGCCCCAATACCGTTTTTGCACCGCCATCGGAATCGACTCCTCTCGATTGGATACTGAGGGAAGGCTGAAAAACACCGCGCCCCGCTACGCTTTCCTGCGCCGGCTACCAAACCTAAACCTGCCAAACGCCCACACCGCGACCCCGGCCAGCACCACGACAATCGGCCCGGTGTAGTTGGGCAGGGCGGGAGATGCAGCCGTGGCGCCGAACCCCCAGATGACACCAGCCATAAACAGAGCGAAGCCGATAATCTCGATTGCTTTTCCGGTGTGAGCGTCGGCCGTGGCCAGGCCGGCACCGGCCTGCGCGTTCTCCTCAGGCTCTGCAGCAAGCACCACTTTGCCGCATGCGGGACAAAAGTCCGCGCCCTCTTCAACCCCGTATCCGCATTGGGGACAGAAAACCATAGCCTCCTAAAGGAAGAACGAGCGCATTATACAACGTTTCGAACCCGGCGGCGCAAGGCCTCAGGCTTTTCCGGACTCGAGTGCCTGGACGAGCGCGCGCATATAACCGAGCGCGAAAGCCATGCCCGCGTGCCAGGGAGCGTCACAGGACATGCGCGGCGTGTGGTCCGGAATGATAACGCCGTCGAAGTTGTTCTTCAAATAAATGCCCATGGCGCGGACAAAATCGACGTCGCCTTCGTCCAGAAACACCTCATGGTACTTGGGAACCTTGCCGTGCACGTTGCGGAAGTGCACGTAGGCAATGTTGCCCTGGCGCGTGTACTTGTCAATCGCCTCGTAGACATCGAACTGGCCGCCCACCATTTCCGCCGTGGTGCCCTGGCAGAATTCAAGCGCATTGTTGCGGCTGGGATAAAGGTCGAGGAGGCGCTGAAAAAGCTCCGGACGGTGAATCAGGCGCGGCACTCCGCGCAGCGTGGGCATGGGAGGATCATCGGGATGCGCGGCCAGGCGCACGCCGGCTTCTTCGGCCACCGGAACCACCTGTTTGAGGAAGTATTCGAGACGGCCCCACAGTTCGTCGGGAGTTACGGGCGGAATGTTGCCGGCAGGCGCCTTCTGGTCATAGGTCATGTTCCAAACCTGGCCGTTGGGAATCGGCTCTTCTTTGGGACCGTCGGGGCCGAGAAATCCTACCGACTCCGCGCCGCCGCGCGCGTAGGGTCCCTGCACGTGCCCCCACACGCCCACCAGCGTGAAACAGTAGCCGAGCGTGGGGATGCCGGCCTTGCCCATGCGCCGGATGATGGTCTTAACACCCTCGATTTGCTGGTCGCGCTTGGGGCCGCCGAGCAGAACGTCATACCAGTGGGAGGGGTCGAGGTTCTCAATGGCCGCAAGCTCCAGCCCTTCCGCGTTAATGGCGGCCTTCAGGTCGCGCAACTCTTCGTAAGTCCAAAGGCGGCCCTCATTGCTCGTCACACCCCAGTTCTGCTTGCCATCAGTGGAAGGAATTCTATCCTGACCCCAGTAATCAACCCAGTGAGCCACAATGTGGGTGGCGCCAGCCTGTTTGGCAAAACGGAAATTTTCCGGCGTCAGCATGTGCCGGTAAAGTCCAAGTCCAAGTTTCATGTCTTTCGTTCACCTTTCGTGGCCCGGCGATTGTAGGATACCCAGCCATTTCGATTTCTATATATTTTCAAAAGCGCGGAGCTCTTGTCCAGATCAGACGCGGAACAGATTCCTGACGGCATTCGGAAAAACAGACTCCGTTAGAGGGCCGGAATCGGCAGCGTCGGCGAACCCACCACGCGCACCGTTACAATCTGATGTGGCTTGATCGTGAAAGTAAACCCGTGAGCGCTGGTTGATGAAAGCGGCTTCTGGTTGGCCTCCACGGCATTGCACAGCCAGGCCGACTTGACGTCGAGCAGCGGAGTTGAGACTCGCACATCGCCCGCCGCGCCGCCGAGATCAAGAAACCGCATTACGGTGCCGTTGCCGTCCGCCGCGCGCTTCCAGGTGTCCAGCAAAACGTTGGGATTACTGACCGTGACGAAGCTGCTTTGCTTGCCGCTGAGCGGCTGCGGAACATTGATGGCCTTGTCCTGCGAAACCACCTCATCCGTTTCAAGCGGCGTCATCTCCTCCCAGCCCAGGCGGCTGAGCCCGACCGGCTGGAGCGAAGCGCCACTGGTAACAACATAACGGAAGGTAAATTTGCCGCCCTGGCCGCCGCGGTAATTCGTGTCCCAGTAATTATTCATCACGTAAGAAAAGGCGGTTCCCTTGCGCTCGACATAGTGTTTGGGCCAGGTTCCGCGCACAATGTCGCCCAGCGTCATGAGCGACGCGTCCAGCGGCAGAACGGCGGCGGAGACTCCGCCTTGCTGAAGCGAGAGCCAGTGCTGGACCGAAAACCATTCCAACCCCGCGCCCGGCAGCATATCCTTGGCGGGATTGATAACGCCGTTTTGAATTTCATAGCGGAACGTCGGACGGTTCATCGCAAACGGGAACGCAAAGTAAACGCCTTCCTTGGTGAAGACTTCTTTTTTCTGGACGCGGTTGATGAACTCAATCTTTTTCGCGTGGTTGAACAACAGAATCGTTGTCTCAATGCGCGGAGTGTTGACCGATGAGCTCACCAGGCGCGCCTCAGTCCCGAAAGGCGTCGCGATCACGGACACGAGCCGGCCTTCCGCCGCGGGATGCGTCGTCAGCTTGGGAAGCGGCGAGACCGCCCGGTATTGCAGCAAGCGGTTCGGCATCTTGTCACCGCCCGTAACGTAAACATACTGATCGAAGCGATAGGGGCTTGACTGATTGACCAGTTCCTTGTCGAGTTGCTTATCGTAAATGCTCCGGACAGCCCCCGTCGCGGGATCAAGTTCAACCCGGTAATAGGGACTTTCAAGCGTGGTGGACATTGTTGATTCGGGCTTTCGAGCGGCCGCTTTGGTTTCCTTCAACGTGTAGGACTTGTACCCCATGGCGGGCACATTCTCCGCCAGAAAGCGAATGCGCCGAAAGTTGAGGCTGCTGCTGAGCAGTTCATAAGGAACCGTCTCGCCCGTGACCTTGTCGACAAGACCGAGGCCCTTGTGCAAGTCATATTCCACCAGGCCGCTGCGCTTCCAGTTGACGGGGTTGAACACGATCAGGGTTCCCTTGGGAACCGAAATTGAGTTGGCGATTGCGCCCATGCTGCGCCGCATGATGTTGTCCACAAGCAACTGGGCTTCGGTCGCGCGCGAATCCTTGACTTTGCGCTGCTGGACGGACTCGTCGCTGTGCGGGTCGGTAACGCTGCGGGCGAACTCCCACGTATGCTCGTCCATCAGCACCATGTTGTTCCACATGCGCCGCAGCGTGGCCTCGTCGGGAACAATGCGGCGGTCAACCAAAGTGCTGATGGTGGAAAGCTTTTCGGCCGAAGGCCCGCGGCTTTCGTTCTCTCTTTCGATCGCCGCGTAATAGGCGTCGGAGCCGATGCCGTCTTCCCAGTACGGCCCGCCGTCGCCGCTGATGGTCGGGATGGAGTCGCCGAACTGCCCCGCGATGTAATCCATGGCTTTTGCGAACCCGGAGTATTCAAGCTTCGGGTAGGCGTAGATGGCGTTCCAACGGGCCGCCAGCGTGGCCTGCTGCGGAAAAAGGTCCTGATTTTCCGGCTGCGTTCCGTAAAGAATCGCGCCGTCTGACTTGTAGGAAGAGTGCTCATACATCTGGAGGAAGACCGGGAGCGCGTCGTGCCCCGCCGCAATCTGGGGCGGCATGCCGAAAAGCGTGAGCATTTGATGATAGTGCCGCGAATACCACATCAGAATCTTTGAGCCGTCCGGCCCTTTCCACCAGAAAGGCGAGCGCTCGTGAAGCTTCCCGAACAGGAGGACCGGCGCCCGGTAGTTGTCACTGGCGGCGATGAAATACTTCAGGCCCGCCGCCGCCATCACCGAGGCATACGACCAGCTGTAGGACGGAACGTCCGTGATGGAGGCGTAATCAAAAGGCCCGCCGTGCTTCCGGCTGAAACGGTAACTGGGATAGAGGGAACGAATGAGCGTCTCCGCGGTCGGGAAGCCAGTCAGCAGGCTCGAGTCCTGGGCGGGAACGAAAATCTTGTGATTGGCGATCATCCGGAAGAGCTTTTCCTTTTCAGCCGGGGTCCGGGTATTCAGAAACTGCTGGATTTCCCAGAAGCCGTCCACGCTGAAGCTGAAATCCGGATGCTTCTCAATCAACTCCATCGCCTCGTCAATGACGCGCGCGTGAACCTCCGCCACTTTGGCCTGGTAGTCGGTGTAACCAACGTCCAAGTGTTCGTTGGGAACCACAAAGAGAGTCCACTTCTTGCCGGCCTTCAGTTCCTCGCGAAAACTTCGGCGGTGGCCGTTGATCGCAACCGTCACCCTGCCGGGCGCGACTCCCTTGAACTCGGGCACGGCGAACTGCGCCCGCTGCTCGCCGAAATCGCGATCGGAAGGAAGCGCCTGCGTATAGGTCTTGCCGCCGAGCTCCAAGTGCACTTTGCCGTGACGCGGCTGCTCATGGTAGCGGACAAATACGTCCACCATCTCCTTTAGCTGCCCGCCTTGGTTGCGGTAGTAGATGGTGGGCACGACGGAAGCCGTGATCTCGCGCGGATTGAACTTCCCTCCAGCCTGGTGTTCCAGTTCAAGCGCGTCGTAACAAACGCCCGAGTTTCCGACCGGCGTGCCAGCCTCGGTGGGCTGATCGCCCGGAGAAGGCTCATCAATGGCGGTCAGAACCAGGTGGTTGGTTCCGGCAACAAAGTATCGCGTGGGCAGTTCGAAGGTGATCGTATCGACCGAGTACTCCGGGTAAAAAGCGTTGCGGATGTTGCCCATTTTGTAGTTCAGGACGGGATGCTGGTAGAAGCGCCCGGTGTGCCCGTTGATGGAAACGTCGAGGGCTGAAATGCGGGGGTGCTCCACGATGAGAGCGATCTTCATCCGGTAAACGCCGCGGGGGCTGCCCGCCAGATCAAACTGGATGCTGACCGGATGAGGCTTGTGGCCGAAGTCACCGTTTCCGGTGCCGGGCTGGAAATCATGCCAGTCTTTGGCCGCGACGCTCTTGCCGACAATATAGGGCGGCGCGGGAGTGGGCGCGTTGCCGGTCTTGAACTCCGCTGAGGACTGATCGAAAGTGCCGATCTTCCACACCGGCTGCCAGGCAGTCTGCGCCAGCGCCGCAGGCGGCAGCGCGCAGGCTGCGAACGCCACGAAGGCAATCAAAAGAACCTGCCAGCGATTCATCCAGTTGGATCTCATCTTTCCCTCCCTTTCGGGGACCGCAAAATCGAATGACGGCCGATGCCACTCAAACATGGCCCGGGCCGTGTTTTGAGGATTTATGCCGGGCCGCGATGGCACCAAAGCGGCTGTCCTTTGATCTTCAGGTCCAGAACGGAAATGTGGTTCCGGCCAAGATTCCCAATATAAAGCTGATCGAAGTTCGGCCCGCCGAAAGCGCAATTGGTGGCCTGGCACAGGAACAGATTATCCAGGTCCTGGGTGACCAGTTCCACCTTGCGCTCCGGCGTAACCCGGTAAATGCAATTGGACGCGTACGTCGTCACGTAAAGATTGCCTTGCGCGTCAAAAGCCATTCCGTCCGGCACATGGATCATCCCTTCGGCATAAACCTGAGGAACGCCGGCTGTGCCGTCCGGCTTGAGTTCCACGCGAAGCACGCGGTCCAGATTGCTTTCGATGATGTAGAGATATTCTTCGGCGGCGTCAATCGCCAGCCCGTTGGCAAAATGGTAAGGGCCTTCAGAAAACAAGCGGACTTTGCCATCCCGGCCGAATTTGTAAATCACGCCGTTTACCTGTTTCCACTCGCCGGAATCACTGAAGTAGAGATTGCCCTTGGAATCGAAGACGCTGAAATTCGGCGAAAGGAATTTACGCCCCCCGGCCGAATCCGCCAGCTTCGAGACCTTGCCCTTCTGCGTGACCTTGAGCAGAGCCTTCACGCCCATGTCGCAAACGTAGATGTTTTGTTCCGGGTCGAGCGTGATGCCCAGGCAGAACCCGCCGGTCTTCGCCATCACCTCAACTTTGCGGCCGTCGGGTGAAATCCGATAGACCTGGCCCGCCTCGCCACCGGCGTAAAGCGTGCCGTCGTTGCCAACCGCCACGCATTCGGGATGATCCAGCCCCACCACGAAATTCCGGACTTCGGAAATGGGATAAAGCATTGAGCCCTCCTCGTCTGAGGTCCGTGAGTGAACCCGGCCCGGGCGGCGCAGCCAAGCCGCCCAGCCGCGCGTCCTCCGTTACGCCAAGGTTCCCTGCCGAAGCCCGGACGCCCGGACCTCCACCACCAGGGTTTTGCCTCTTTTGTTCTGGCCTGTGACGACGATTTTACCCTTTTCGAGGCTGATATCACGGATTTCTGCAAATCCCTTGGGCACCGTGGCAAGAAAGCTGAGATAGTTGACGGTTTTTTGTCCTTTCGCCGGCACCATGGAAAAATGCGGCGCGCCAAACAGCGGCCCGTTCTCAAAGGCCTCGCGCTTGCCCACCGGAAACGGCGTCGACCCGAATTCCAATCCGCGCGATTGGGTTTTTCCGTTCCAGGGTGCTTCGGTTCTGGCGAGGTTTTCCTCCCAGATCGCCACCCATGGGAAATCGGTTCGATTAAAGCAGTAGGCCACCATCAGATTTTCTTCCGTGTTGAGCCCGGCAACGTATTGCACTTCGCGGTCCGGCCGCAGCATCACGGTGGCCAGAATCCCGCGGCCCGATCTGGAGAAGGGCCGGGTCAGGTCAACCTTCGCTCCGGAAACGCTTGGCGCAAACGGCCACTCGAAGTTCCGGGAGGATTCCAGGAGCGCCTTGCCTTCATCGTATCCATGAGGAAACGTTCTGCCTTTGGTGCCGGAAACAAAAGCGCGCGAATGCCGCGGCTTCAGGAAGGGCGGACCCAGCGTGACGTGCTGCGTCCAATGGAAGAAATGATCCGCCTTCTTTTCATTCGTCACCTTTTCCTTAAAGTAGACCACCGATTCTCCCTGCCGGATTTTGATCTGCCGCTGAAAACGAAGGCCCGCTACCGGCAAACGTACCGCCATTTCCAGCTCGCCACGGCCGGGACTGGAAATCTTGCGGGTGGCGCGCCACCGCATCGACGGCGCTTCACCGTGAATCGACAATCCCTGCTTATTCTCTTCGGGCGACGCCGCGCCAAAATAATCAAGGCAGAGGTTGTGCCCGGCGATACCGCCAATCAGTTTGCCGGTGCCGATCGTGCCATAACGCGCCGCGTGCTTTTTCTCATTATATTGATAGGGCTCAATGGCCTTCCACGGAGGAACCCAAAGGGGATTCAAGCTGGAGAGCCCCAGGCCCTTCTGAAAACGCATCTCCGCGATATGCCCTCCGCCGGTCAAGGCCACCAGGCGGATCAAATTATTCTCGATCACATAAGCATCCCGCTTTTTCCATGCCCCTCGTGAGCACGTCACCTTCGCCGAAGTTCCCATGTTAATCTCCCTTCCCTCAAGATTGTTGGTCGCCGCCGGAGCCCGGCGTGGCCCATCATCCGCGCCTCGTCCCCCGCACCGCAGAGCCGTTGAACAAATGGACGATTCCCTTTCGCAGCGGGGATATAATACCTCATTCCGCATCGCAGCGATAACCTTGAGCGGTGTACCATAAGCGCGTCACAATCTCAACCGAGGATACGACGATGAAGCGAAAGCAAGATATCGGCCGACGACAGTTTCTGCAGAAATCCGCAGCCTTGTGGGGAGCCGGAGCTTATGCCGCCACCGGCGTCAGCCGCGCGCCCGCCCAAACCGCTCCAGGCTCTTCCGCCCTCAGCGACAACGGCCGCCTCAAGATGGCCTTTGGGCCCGAAGGCCGACAGAAGGTCTGGATCATGGCCGCGGACGAGGCGAGTTTTCAACAACGCCTGGCCACCAAAGAGCTGGCGCGCGGACTGAAGAAGCTGGGCCTCGCTCGCGCGCCGGTCGCAACCTTCGAAGGAGAGGCCAAACCCGCGGGCGGCGACGTGGTTTTCGTCCTGCAAGCCGATCCGGAAAGTTTCAAGGACCCCGAAGCCTATGAGGTGGCGCAGGAGACACCAAGAGGCGCTGGCACTCGCATCCGCCTGAAGGGGGCGACTCCGCAGGCCGTACTATACGCCGTGTTCGATTTCCTGGAACGGCAGGGAGCGTTTTTCGGGCTGTCGGGAGATGTTTACTCGTTACAGGGCGCGCGAAAATTGAACCTGCCTCCGGTGGGCTATCCGTGGCGGGCGGCGCCGCGCTTCAAAACCCGGGGGCTGCTGCCCTGGCCCGACTTCCTGAACTGCGTCACCGTCTACAACCGCGAAGACTGGCGCGCCTACCTTGAATCCATGATGCGGATGCGATTCAACACCCTGGGAGTGCACGTCTATTCCGGAGCCAAGCAGTGGACTGAATCCTTTCTCTCCTTTCAATACGCGGGCGTAGGTCACCTGGCCTATACCGATACGACGGCGACCAATCGCTGGGGTTATATTCCGGAAAAAACGTCGGACTACGGCATGGGTGCGGCGGACTTTTTTGCGGGTGACGTGTTCGGTTCTGAAGCCACCACAAGGGCTACAAGCTGCTGGGAAGATGAAAAATTCGCTCAGCAGCTTTGGGCTGAAGCCTTTGCCTACGCCAAGCAACTGGGCATCCGGACCGGGGTGGGCTTTGAACCTTATCAGATTCCGGATGAAATCTACCGGGCGGCTCCGCCCGAAGCGTATTTTGTGAGCCCCAATCCCAAAGTGCCCGGGCCCCGCATCGACCCGGAGTCCGTGGCGGCGCGCGACATCCTGGAAGCGCGCCTGGGGCATCTGCTGGAAGTCTATCCCATGGTGGACTACGTGTGGCTCTGGGAAGATGAATCCATGAACTGGGCCAGCCAGCGGGAAAAGGTTCCGCTCTCCGTCACCCCCTACCGGCAGGCGTACGATTTCCTCAAGCGCCATGCTCCCGAAAAGCGGATGGTCGTCTCCGGCTGGGGCGGCGTGGTTCGCCACTTTGCGCAATTTCACCGGGAGCTGCCGCCCGATGTGATCTTCACCTCGCTTAATGACAACCTGGGATGGGATGAAGTAAGCGAAGAATACGGGAAACTGGGTGAACGCGAGCGATGGCCGATTCCCTGGCTTGAAGACGACCCGGCCATGTGGCTGCCGCAGTTTCACGTCCATCGCGGAGAAAGAGACGTGAACCTGGCGGAGAAATACGGCTGCCAGGGATTGCTGGGAATCCACTGGCGAAATCGCATCATGGACGCCGACGCGGGATTCCAGGCGCAGGCGTCATGGGACCGGTCGCTTAAGCCCGCGACATTTTTCCAGTCCTTTGCGCGCGTCCAGGCCGAGGGCTCCCGAGCGAAAGAACTGGGAGACCTGCTGAACAAAACGGACCGCGACCGCCTGATCCTGAATTCCTTTACAGGAAAAATCGTAAACGGCCACCACCAGACACACGAATACTCTGGCGACTACGGCGCGGGATTCAGGTTCTGGGCCGGCTACAATCCGCCCGAAGACGTGCAGGTCACTCAGGCGCAGGTGGCCCGGCAACTGCGCGCTCTCAGCGATCAAGCCGCCAGCCCCGCCGAACGAGACCGGCTCAATTACCTGGCGAGCTACGTTGAATTTCTCGTGCCCTATTCGGAATCGTGGGTCCTGGCGGCGCAGGCTCACCGCATTTTAGAGGAAGCCCAGGCGCTGAAGAAAAATGGAAAAGCCGCCGAGGCTCGGCAAAAGGTTCTGGACGAAGCCGTGCCTCTGTGGCTGAAGGTTGCCCCCCGGGTGCGCCGGGCGGTTCTCGATTATCAGCAAATCGTCACCGAACGGAACGAGCAGGGCGCGCTCGCTTCGGTCCACAACAAGTACGAAAGGCTGGCTCTGATCCGCTTGCGCCTTTCGATGAAAGAGTATTTGGGCACGTTGCCGCCGGAAGTAGAATCGCTGTTCCGCACCGTGCGCCGGAAGGATTCAGGCGCGGCGCCCCGCGTGATGATTCCCACCCGCCCGTCGGCTTTGCGCCCGGGAGAAAAGGTGCGGGTCTCTGCGCTCGCGACCGGCGGAGAGCGGACCCCGAGAGTAAAGCTCTTTGTGCGGCGGGTCAGCGCGGGCAAGTGGCGGGTGTTTCCCATGGAACACGCTGGCAGGCGGACTTTTACGAAGGAGATTGAAGCACAGAGGTCGGACGCGCCCCTGCTTGAGTATTATGTGGAAGCCGAATTCAGCGGCCAAAGCAGAAACAGGCGGCAGACTGCGCCCGTGGATGCTCCGCACCAATGCTATAGCATCACACTGCTATAAATGAAACTCACGCAGGCCTCCAACCAGCGCGAATCATTCCGTCCGTGCGCCAGGGTTTGGCGT
>CAYWMN010000082.1:0-14300 GCA_964459065.1 uncultured Acidobacteriota bacterium
TGCATCTCGACCCGCCGTTCCGCGACGTTGTACCGGGCGACGTGCCGGAACCGTGATAAATCAAAGTTCCCTCCGAGTTCGCGGTTAATCCTGGCAAGAATGTTCAGATTGAACGCTGCCGTAATGCCCAGAGGATCGTCGTAAGCGCGCAGAAGTTGTTCCTCGGCCTTTTCCAGGTCCGTGGCCAGCAGCAGCGCATCGCCGGGCGCCAACGTCTGCCGTACCTTGCGCAGAAATTCTTCGGCCGGCTTGCGCTCAAAGTTCCCGATGGAACTTCCCAGAAAGAGCACCAGCAAATGCTGGCCATCCTGGCGCCGGGCCGCGACCTTCTGCAACCCGTCGAGGTAGCCGGATTCAAAACCCAGAACATTGACTCCCTCCAGGTCCTCAAGTTGGCGGCGGCACATCTGGAGCGCCGCAGGCGAGATTTCAATGGGATGATAATCGATGGGCTCGCGCCGCGCCACCGCTTCCAGGATCAGGCGTGTTTTTTTTCCGCTGCCGCTGCCCAGCTCCGCCACCCGCAGCGGTGAAGCAACCTGGCCGGTGATTTCTTCCGCACGGTTGCGCAGGATTCGCTCGCCGGCGCGCGTAAGGCCGTACTCCGGCAGCAGGCTGATCACCTCAAAAAGCGCCGAGCCCACAGCATCGTAAAAGTACTGGGGAGAAAGTTCCTTTTGCCCCGGCTTTGTAAGGCCGGCGCGAACGTCTTCGGCAAATTTGCTGATGGGACCGGCGATAGCGGCTTGCGGCACTTTGACCCTCCCATTAAAACTTCAGTTGCTGGCCAGCCGGAACCCCGAATAAACGTACTGGTAGCGGGGCTGAAACCAGTTGCGGAATGAACGGCGCAGCATGCACGCGGCCGTGCGGGGCGAGCCGCCCTTCATCACGTAGTGCTTGCCGTCAAAGAAGTTGGCGGAATAGCCACGGTAGAAAGGAAAAGGTTTGAAACCGGGCAGGGGCTGGAAAAGCGTCGAGGTCCATTCCCAGCCGTTGCCGACCAGGTCGGCCACGCCGAAGGCGCTGCGGCCTTCCGGATGCGCGGCGACCGAAGAGGGGTCCCAGCGCGCAAAGTCGAACGTGCCGTATCTCTCCGTCGGTTCGTCAGCACCCCAGGGATACAGCCTTTCGGGTCCTTCCGGGCTTCCGTAAGCTGCCCGGTGGAACTGTTCCTCGGTGGGCAGCTGTTTGCCGGCCCAGCGCGCGTAGGCGGCCGCCTCGGCGTGGCTCACGTAAACCGGCCAATCGAGCGGCAGCGGTAGGTGGGCGAACATGGCCTGATAGAACCACTGATCGTCCTGCTTGATCCAGAATTTGGGCTGCCGGATGCCTTCGCGCTCAATCCACTCCCAATCTTCCTCGCTCCACAGGTTGCGGTCCGTGTAGCCGCCCTCCTTCACAAACTTCAAAAACTCGCCGTTGGTCACCTTGTATTCGCTGATCGAAAAGGCGGGAACTTCGACGGAGTGCGCTTCAAATTCATTATCCCAGCCGAAAGCTTCGCCTTTCCTCGGCAGGCCTAAATGAGCCGTTCCTTCCGGGATCTCGATCATTTTGAGCTCGGGGCCCGACGCGGGGAGAACGCTGGGAGGCGCCTGCCGCACTTTATTTTCAAGCGGCAACTGATGCAGCATGTAGGCGAGCGTTTCGGCGTGCATCAAGCGGTGCTCGATGGCGACGTTGAGGTAAACTCCGGTTGGGGACAAGGATCCCTCGGCATCCACCAGAGATTGGTCTTCGAGATGCCGGTCAAGCTCCCGGCGCACGCGTTGGTTGTATTCATCGATTTCGGCAAGCGACGGCCAGTCGGAGGGCTGATCCGAGGGAAGCCCTCCATCAACCGGATCGATTCCAAAGGCGAATAAATTGTCAAAGCCGGGCTTAAACGGCTTGAGTTCGAATCCGTAATGCCCCAGCAGGTTCCAGTCAAACGCCTCCAGATGCCCGATGTAGAAAACGATCCTGTGCCGTTCAGGAATGGGCCGATCGTAAATGGCCTGGGGGTTGACGATTTTGAAGAGTTTGTCGGTTCTTGTCCGGGCGTTGGCCAGGCGGGAGAGAATGTTCAAATCGTTTTGCATCTCTGACATTTTCCTGATAGAGAATACGTGGGCAATCGAGTTTCAGCGTCGTTTTGTTTGTTGGTCGCGTTGAAGCCCCGCCTGAAAATGATAACAAATCGATTTTGAAGATCAAAACGCCGGTCCGCATCGACTCGACGGCGGCAGGTTCCTTGCGCGGGCTCCGGGGCCCCGGAACCCATGGCGCCGCAGAAAGAAACCCAAAACATGATTGAGTTTCAAAATGCCGGCTACAGCATCGGCGGCGCAAAGGATCTGCTCTCCGGTCTCAATCTCACCGTCGAGGCGGGCGAGACCCTGGTGTTGCTTGGCCGGAGCGGCTCCGGCAAGTCCACCACGCTGAAGCTGATCAACCGCCTGCTCGAACCCACGTCGGGCCGGGTTCTGGTTGAAGGGCGGTCCATTCTGGACTGGGACCCGATTCGCCTGCGCCGCCGGATCGGATACGTCATTCAGGAAATCGGTCTTTTCCCCCACTTCACCATCGAGCGAAATATCGCCCTGGTGCCGCAGCTCGAAGGCTGGTCCCCGGAGCGCCGCCACGGGCGCGTTGAACAGTTGTTGCAGATGGTCGGGCTTGAGCCCGGGAAGTTCGGCCGCCGGTACCCGCATGAACTCTCGGGCGGGCAGCGCCAACGCGTCGGCGTGGCGCGGGCGCTTGCCGCCGATCCGCCCATTCTGCTGATGGATGAACCTTTTGGGGCGCTCGACCCGCTGACGCGCCTGGAAATCCAGCGCGAGTTCCTGGCGCTCGAACAACGCCTGCGCAAAACCGTCGTCTTCGTCACGCACGACGTCCGGGAGGCGCTCGCCGTGGGCACGCGCGTCGGCCTGCTGGAAGAAGGAAAACTGTTGGGAACTTATTCGCGCCGAGACTTCCTCGATTCCACCGAACCGATGGTTCGCGCTTATCTTGAAGCCCTGCGCACGCCCGGGGAGAGGCTGCCTTCATAGCGCCACAGAAAGGAACTTCCTGATGAGCTTGCTGGAATTTTTTTATCGCAATCGCGCGCAGATTTTAGCGCTGACTTTGGAACACCTGTGGCTGGTGGGCATGTCGATGCTGCTGGCGGTTTTGATCGGGGTTCCCCTGGGTATTTTGATTACCCGCCGCACGGGGTGGAATAAGCCGGTGCTGGGCGGAGCCAACATCATTCAAACCATTCCCAGCCTGGCGCTTTTCGGATTCCTGATGCCGATGCCCTGGCTGGGTGCGCGCGCCGACCGGCTGGCGATTGCGGCGCTCGCCGGCTACGCGCTGCTGCCGATTATCCGCAACACCTGCACGGGCATCCTGAGCGTTGATCCGGGCGTGCGCGAGGCCGCGCGCGGCATGGGAATGACGGACTGGCAATTGCTCACGCAGGTTGAGCTGCCGCTCTCGCTGGGCGTGATTCTTGCCGGGATTCGCGTGGCCACGGTGATTACGGTGGGCGTGGCGACGATTGCCGCCGCCATCGGAGCGGGCGGCCTGGGAGAATTTATCTTTCGCGGGCTCGCCATGGTGGATAACCGCGTCATCCTGGCCGGCGCCATTCCGGCAGCCCTGCTGGCGCTGCTGGCGGACTTCGCCCTCGGCTGGGCGGAACATCACCTGGTCCCTTCCGTTAAACGATGAAAAAGACCCTTGCCATCATCATTCTTGCCTTGACGCTCTCGGCCTGCGGCCCACCCCGCAAAGACACCATCGTGGTGGGTTCCAAGAACTTCACCGAGCAGGTGATCCTTGGCGAGATGCTTGCCCAGCACCTCGCCAAACAGACGGGACTTCACGTGGAGCGCCGCTTCTACCTGGGCGGAACCTACATCTGCCAGCAGGCCATGCTGGCGGGCCGGATTGATGTTTACGTCGAGTACACGGGCACGGCGCTTACCGCCATTCTGAAGCAGCCGGTGGAACATAACGCGCAGGCGGTTTACAAGAAAGTCAAAGCTCAATACGCCTCGCGCTTCAAGCTGGTGGTGATGCCCTCGCTCGGATTCAACGACACCTTCGTTCTGGTGATTCGCGGCGAGGATGCCCGCGCCGACCATATCCGGACCATCTCCCAAGCGGTTCCTTATGCCGTCCACTGGCGACCCGGTTTTGGTTTTGAGTTCATGGAAAGGCCGGACGGATATCCAGGCTTAGTCAAGACCTATGGACTGAAGTTCGGCGAGCAGCCAAGAATTATGGAGCTGGGTTTGCTTTACCGCGCCCTTTTCGATCATCAGGTGGATTTGATCGCCGCCAACTCCACCGACGGATTGCTCGCAAGCCACGGTCTGGTCGTGCTGAAAGACAATAAGCACTTCTTTCCGCCCTACCAGGCAGTGCCCATCGTGCGGCGCGAGATGCTGGAATGGCATCCCGCCGTCGGCAAGGCGCTCGAAGAGTTGGCGGGAAAAATCTCCGATGCCGACATGCGGCGCCTCAACTACGAAGTGGCCGTCCGGCACCGCGACCTCAAGCAAGTTGTGCGGGAGTTCCTGCGCTCCAGGCACCTGGACCCCTGAGCCCTCCAACCCGGAGGCTACGAGAGAGGCTCTCGGCGCTCAGCGTTCATGCATCGAGCGGCGCCAGGGTGTGGCTTGGCGCCGCCTGCGGCTTTTGGAACAGATGGGGTCTAAGAGGCAAACAAAAGGCTGGCAGGATCCTCGATGATTTCCTTAACGCGAACCAGGAACTGCACGGCTTCCATGCCGTCCACGATGCGGTGGTCGTAGCTGAGGGCGACGTACATCATGGGGCGGATTTGCACCTGGCCTTCCACGGGCACCGCTCGCTGTTCAATCTTGTGCAGTCCCAGAATGCCGACCTGCGGAGGATTCAGGATGGGCGTGCTCAACATGGAGCCGTAGACGCCGCCGTTGGAGATCGTGAAGGTTCCGCCGCGCAAATCTTCCAGCGTCAAATCCCCGGCTTCCGCCTTGCGCGCAAATTCCTTGATGGATTTCTCAATCTCCGCGAACCCCATGCGATCGGCATCGCGAAGCACCGGAACCACCAATCCGCCCGGCGCGCCCACCGCCACGCCGATATCGTAATAGTGCTTGAGAACCATCTCGGTTCCCTGAATCTCGGCATTCAACTGCGGAAATTGCCGGAGGGCGGCAACGCTGGCTTTCACAAAAAACGAGGCGATTCCCAACCCCACGCCGTTCCGCTTTTTGAACGTTTCCTTCCAGCGGCCCCGCAAGGCCATGACGGCCGTCATGTCGATTTCATTGAAGGTGGTCAGCATGGCGGCGGTGTGCTGGGCTTCCACCAGCCGCCGCGCAATGGTCTGCCGGCGGCGCGACAGGCGCACGCGCTCTTCCCGCCGCTCGCGCTCGGCGGGCGGCCTTACCACACCGGGCCGCTGGGGCGCTGCCCCCGCTTGGCTGGCGGCGGCTTCTGCGGGGCCGGGTTCGGCCGCGGCCGGTTCGCCTGCGGGCGCCGCACCTTCAAGATAGCTTTCCACGTCGCGCTGGCGGATGCGGCCGTCCGACTTGCTCGGCTGCACGCGGGAAAGATCGATCCCGTGTTCTTCGGCGATTCGTTTGGCCAGGGGGGTCGCCAGGCGTTTGCCGGCGGTTTCCGCCGGGGCTTCGTGCGCGGTTGCGGTTGAAACGGGGCGAGGTTCTTCCTTTACCATTCGAGGCCCCGGCTTTTCCTCGACGGCGCCGCTTTTTTGGGGCGGCGCGGCTTCACCCGCCGGCGCTTCTTCGATCACTCCCAGCAAGTCGCCGATCTGGACATTGTCGCCTTCCTGGTGCTCGATGCGCGCCAGCAAGCCGCCGTGTTCGGCGCCCACTTCAAGGTCGACTTTCTCGGTTTCAAGCTCCACAAGGATGTCGCCCGCGCTCACCCGGTCTCCTTCCTGCTTCCGCCAGGCCCCTACCGTGGCCTCGACAACTGATTCACCCAACTCAGGTACGACGATTTTGGTCGACACGATCTCTCCTCCCGGAATTTCCCGCTACATTTTCCACTAGCACCATATCTTCTTCGCGCTCGGCCAGCCTGGAACTGAAAGCCTGCTGCACGATCGCCTCCTGGTTGCGCACGTGCCGGATGTTGGAGCCCTCCGCCGGACTGGAACTTCGGGAGCGCCCGATATAGCGCAGGCGCCAGCGGTTGCGGACGAGTTCGCTGAGCAACGGCCGCACATATCCCCATGCTCCCATGTTTTCCGGTTCCTCCTGAACCCAGACCACTTCCGAAAGCCTGGGGAAGCTCTGGATCACTTGTTTCAATCTGTCTTGAGGAAACGGGTAAAGCTGCTCGACGCGGCCAATGGCGATGCTGGGCCGCGCCTCGCGCCGGTCGCTGCTGACCAGGTCCACATAGATTTTCCCGCTGCACAGGATCAGACGCCGGATTTCATTGCGCCGCTCCAGGGCTTCGGAATCTTCAATCACCTGCTGCCAGCTTCCCTCCGCCAGATCCCGGGGCGACGACGCCACCATGGGATGGCGCAACAGGCTCTTGGGCGCCAGGAGCACCAGGGGCAGGGGATCGATCTTCAACAACGAGGCCTGGCGCCGCAGAAGATGGAAATACTGGGCCGCCGTGGTGCAGTTGGCCACTCGAAGATTGGTTTCCGCCGCCAACTGCAGAAAGCGCTCCGGCCGCGCGCTCGAGTGGTCGGGCCCCTGGCCTTCGTACCCGTGCGGCAGCAACATCACCAGCGAAGGAGTGAGCGACCACTTGGCCCTTGCGGAAACCAGGAATTCATCAATCATCACCTGGGCGCCGTTCACGAAATCTCCGTACTGAGCTTCCCAGATGACCAGGCGGCTGGGTTCCTGCAGGCTGTAGCCGAATTCAAATCCCACCACGGCGCTTTCGGTGAGCGGGCTGTTGTGAATTTCAAATGCCGCCCGGGCTTCGGCGAGCGCCTGCAAGGGCGTGAACGTCTTTCCTGTCTTCACGTCATGGAACACGGCGTGCCGATGGCTGAACGTTCCGCGCTCAACGTCTTCTCCGGTCATCCGGATGGCGGTTCCGTCTTCCAGAATGGAAGCCAGGGCCAATTCTTCCGCCAGCGCCCAGTCAACGGTCTTCGCGTCGGGATCATCCAGCGTCTGGGCCCGGCGGTCGCGCGCCCGCAACAGTTTCTTGTGGAGCGCAAAGTCCTGGGGCAACTCGAGCAAGCTCCGGTTCAACCCGCGCAGCCGTTCCAACGAAACGGCCGTCCGCACCTGGCCCGCCGCGCCACGGGGCGGCGGTTCGGGCGGCGGTTCAAGCAGCTTCTCGCTGGGTCTGAGCGAATCGAGAACTTTCTGCATTTCCTCAAAGCGTTCCTGAACGGCGGCTTCCGGGCGGGTTTGGGCGACCAGGCCGCGTTCGACCAGCGTGCCGGCCCAGAGTTCACGGACCGTCGGATGCTTGGCAATCTTTTCGTACATCAGCGGTTGGGTAAACCCGGGCTCGTCACCCTCGTTGTGCCCATAACGCCGGTATCCCACCAGATCAATCACAAAGTCCTTCCCGAACCGGGCGCGGTAGGCAAAGGCAAGCCGCGCAACCTCGATGCACGCTTCGGGATCGTCCGCGTTGACGTGAACCAGAGGAATCTTAAATCCGCGAGCCAATCCGCTGGCGTACAGGGAACTGCGATATTCCTCCGTGGTGGTGGTGTAGCCCAACTGGTTGTCAGCAATAACGTGGATGGTTCCGCCCGTGTTGTAACCTTCCAGCCGATAGAAATTCAGGGTTTCGGCAACAACGCCTTGCCCTGAAAACGCCGCGTCGCCGTGAATCAGGATGGGGAGTGTCTGGGAGGGATCAAAGCGCGGCGCGCCCCTTTCTCCGACAGAAGTTCCTGCGGCCCTGGCCATGCCTTCCACAACCGGGTCGGCCGCTTCCAGGTGGCTTGGATTCGGGGGCAGCGTGATGATCATGTCAACTTCCTGGCCGCCGGTAATCGCGCGCCGCGCACCCAGGTGGTACCGAACGTCGCCGGTCCAGCCCAAGTCTCCCCGGAAGTTCCGGGCGCGCAGAGGGTCCTTAAACTGTGCCAGAATCTCCGCGTAGGGCTTTTTCAGCACGTGGGCCAGAACGTTCAGACGCGCGCGATGAGCCATGCCGATCAGGACGTGATGGACGCTCGCCTCGGCCGAGGCCCCGACCATTTCGTCCAGCAGGGGAATCAGCATATCCAGGCCTTCGACGGAAAAGCGCGTCTTTCCCGGGAAGGTCCGGTGCAGGAAACGCTCAAAAACCTCCACCTGCGTCAGCCGCTCCAATAGCGCCGGAGCATCCAGCGGATCAGCGGGGGCCCGGAAACGTCCTGACTCGGCCGCCGCATGGAGCCAGCGCCGCTCTTCGGGATCGCGCAAATGCGCATAATCGTATCCCGTCGAAGAGCTATAGACCTTGCGCAGCGCCTGGATCACTTCCCAGGCGTTGCTCTTTCCGGACGCAATGGGGCCGACAATCAGGCTGGCGGGAAGCTCGCGCAGGTCCTCTTCGCTGACGCCGTGCGACTCGGGCCGCAGCGAATAATCTCCGCGAGGTTCACTGCCCAGAGGATCAACCCGCGAGGCCATGTGCCCGAATTTCCGGATCGACTCCGCCAGGTTGACGGTGCCGACAATCTTGTCGATTTCTGTTGCGGCAAGCGTCCCGGCGCCGCGGCGTTCCTCCTCGGGAGGCTTCCAGTTCTCAAAGAAAACGCGCATTGTGGCGCCAACCGAATTCGGATCGCGAAGATACCGCTCATAAAGTTCGAGCACATACCCCAGGTTAACGCCCTGAAAATCCTGCTGATTATCCATAATCCCCAATCCTATAACCTTAGACCTGCAACCTTTAGATTAACATTGCCGTGCATTCGTTGCCATTCAGGACGCAAATCACCGCAATTCTCCATAAAATTCAGGAAAACTTTGAAAAAATAACGGTGGTTATCGGCGCTGCCCCTCGCGAAATTTCATATTCGGCGCCCCCGTCACTTGCTGGACCGGAGGTTCCGCAAACAACTTAGGATTTTCGAGATTTTTCTCAGACGAACCCGCCTGAAGGAGGCGGGTTTTCAGAAGCGCGCAATCTTTTTAGTCCCAAACCAGTTGCTGGTTTCCGGGACAACGGACCTGAAGGCCGGCCGCGCTGGGTAGGGTTGGCGGGCGGCGGCCGGAGTCAGCAGGTACTTTTTGCCGGCCTCGGTCCTGAATTGAAGCCAGTCACCCCGGAACTTCCGCCGCGCCGCTCCCTTCTCAGCCAGGATGGCCTCCTTGCCGGCGAAGGGATTCCTGAGCTTGCAAGTCTCGCCGGCTTCGCTAAAGATCTCCACAAACTTGGTTTGACCCTTCTCGCGCCGCGCCGTAACAAGGAACGCTCCCTCGGCCCGCAATTTCTCGAAATAGGCCTGGGGCCAGAACTCGGGGACCGCCGGGAAGACCCTGATCCTGCCGCCCCAGCTTTGCAGAAGCATCTCCATGAGGGCCGCGGCAGAAGCAAAACCGGCCTCGAGGGTAACGGGCTTGTAATCGAAGCCGCTATCGCCAAAGTGCCGCGGATCGCCATTCAGGTGAAAGGTGTTGGTCGAAATAAAGTGCAGGTACTCCTGCAGCATGTTCCAGGCCATGTAAGGCTCTCCGGATCTCGAAGCAATGAGCGACATCCAGGGAAACGACCAGCCCGTCCACGCGCCCGTTCCTTTCCAGCGAATGGTGTCCAGGGAGCTTGCGATCAGTTTTCGGTTCTTCTCCGAACCTTCCCTGTTGACAAGGCCAAGGGGATAAACCGGCAGCAGGTGGGTAAAGTGGCGATGCGACACCGTCAGCTCCTGGCCCGGCCAGAGCATCAGACCACTTGAATTCGTTGGGTATTCGACTAATCGCGCGAGGATGTCACGCCAGCGGGGAACTTCAGGGTCGCTGATTCCCAGGGTCTCAACGGTCTCAATCAGTGCACCGCCCAGCCAGCGAATCAAAGCTAATTCGCCTGTTACATCATGTCCCCAGGCCGCCCCGGAGTCGCCCTTGAACTCCGGTGAACTATCCAAAGGGATGTGCAGGCGCCCGTCGGATTTCTCTTCCAGCAGATTCGAATAGGTCTGCATGAAGGGGCGCATAAAAGGATAGGCGCGCTCCCGCAGGAATTTCTTATCCCGCGAATAGAGCCAGTGCAGCCAGTAATGTTGAGCGAGCCAGGCTCCGCAGCCGGGGAAAAAGTTCGCCGTGTACCAGCCATAAATGGGCGAACCATCCAGGGCTTGTTCACAGCGGGCATGAGCTCCCTCAAACCCGAAGAAATCGTGACACATCTTTTTGTAACGCGGAAGGTTCTGGAAGAATCGCTCGTAAAGCGGCTGTCCGGCGTCCAGGTGGTTGCTGGCATAAACGGGCCAATAACTCTCCTGGACGTTCATGTCCAGGTGGTAATCGCCAGCCCATGGAGGCATGCTGCCATCCTTTGTCCAGATGCCTTGCAGCGAGATGGGAAACTTGCCGTAACGCGAGCAACAACCCATCTTGTACATCTCAACGTAGAAGAGGTTTTCAATCTTGGGGTCAGGAACGGTAAGGAAACACCTCTGCCAGTGGTCCTGCCAAAACCGGCCGTGATGTGCCAGCAGAGCGCTGGCGGTCTGCCGTCGCGCTCCTTCCAGATTTTTCTCAGCTTCCTTCCTGAGATCTGAATGATCCCGCCTGTAAACGACGGTGGTGTAAACACTCAATTCCTGTCCGTCGAGCACCTGCTCATGCATCACAACGTAGCGCCCATCAACCGGCAAGCGCTGTTCAAGCCAGAGCTTTGCGCCGATTTGACCTGTCTCAGGAGGCGGGTAGCCCATAACCGCCAGACGCTTACGCGCCTGTTCGTCAAGGTGATCAAGGCCCACCTTGAGCCTCGCCAGCCGCACTCCCTCAGGAAGCCTGAAACGGACGACCAGCACGTTCATGTCGGAGTGGACATAAGCGCTCCAGCGCAGAATTCCCGGGGCCATCCTCAACTGGCCTTCCGCCCTGGCGTTATAAAGGTCCAGGCGCGCCGAATAGCCCTCAACTTGCCGGCCGAAGTCAAACTCCATCCGCGGCATCGGCAGCCGGGTTGGCGAAGGGTTCTTCGGGTTCCTCGGATCGAGTTCGAAGATACGCCTTGCCTCATCAAACCGTTTTGCGGCAATCAACTCGCGCAGGCCCTGGTAGTTGTACCGGGGGTCGGTTGGCCAGTAGCTGCGCGTCTCCCAGACGTCGTACTTGTCGAGCGTGATTCGAAGGGGCGCGCCGTCGCCCCAGATCAAAGCTCCCATGTCCCCGTTGCCCAGCGGAATGCCTTCTTCCCACGCCCGTGGCGCTGCTTCATAAACCAGATCGTGTTGCGCCAGGTACGACTGCATCGGAAGGGCGCTCGATGGCGAGTCTGAGGATGGCGCCGGCTCCGCCGACTTTCGATCCCCGGTGGCTGGCAACAAAGACGTGGCCGCCGCGGCTGTCGCTTGCAGAAACTCTCTTCGTTTGATTCTGGCCAACTGTCTATTCCCTCCGTGCGATTGCGCTGTCGAATCCCGACCCCCTCGAATCGTATACGTGACCGCCACCGGATGCAACGATCAAGAACCTCAGCGCCTCGGGAAACGCCCGCGCAGGCGGGGCGAGTTTGCGGAGGATGACCTCTCGGAATCGGGAGGTTGTGGTATGCTTCCCGGAAAGGAGAAACTCATGGCAAAGAACACAACGGCAAGCGATCAGCGCGCGCTGGTGGATCGATTGATGACGGCCTGCGGAGGAAGCTACAGCCCTGAAACCCGCCGGAAATACTTTATCAGCGGACCGCAGTGGGCCGCCGCCTATCAGGGGCAGGCGCTATTCCACGCTCCCACGCGGCAGGCGGTTTCCCCGGCCGAGGTCATCCGCCAATATGCGGAAATCGGCATTGGATACTGGACCACCCACGACACGGACGTGATTCCCACCGAAGACCTGATGACCGACCGGCAGTCGGAAATTGTCGCCGGCCTCAAAGAGGCGCTCGCGTCGAACGGCCTCAAGTGCTCGATGGTGACCTGCGAAACCTTTTACCACCCCGTCTGGGCGTCGAGTCCGGCATCCGAATCCCCGGAAATCCGCGCTTACGGCGCCCGGCGCCTGCGCAACGCGGTCCGGATCGGACACGATCTTGGAGCCCAGTTTGCCGTGTATTGGCCGGGCACCCTCGGCTATCTTTTGCAGGGGGCAATCGACGAGACTCAAACTCTAAAATGGTTCGCCGAGGGCATCAACGCGGCTTGCGAAGAAGATCTTGCCGTGGCCGCAAAAACCCAAACGCCAACCCTCCGTCACTGCCTGGAAGCCAAGCCGTTTGAGCCCCAGGCGGAAATCATTCTGCCCACTTCCGACGCCATGCTGAACTTCATCAGTTCCGGCTTGCTGAAGCATCCGGAGATGGTGGGGCTCAACCCCGAATACCTGCATGAGCTGATGTGGGGCGGCGCGCCGCGCGCGGCGCTGGCGCGGGCGCTGGTGGCGGGCAAGTTGTGGCACTTTGACGTGAATGACGGCTACCGGCTCAAGCACGACGTCGATATCGCGGTCGGGCTGGTGAACCCGCTCGACTGGCTCAACGTCCTCATGCTGCTGCGCTCGCACGGCTACAACGGCCCCTTTAATTTCGATTACAAGCCGCCGCGGACCACCAGCAATCACGGCGTTTTCCACGTGAGCTTCCCCTCCGCCGTCGACCGCTTCATCACGCTTTGGGAGATGGCCGGCGAAGCGCTCGCCGATCCCATCATCAAAGAAGCCACTGAAGCGCTCAAAGCCGGAGCCGGCGCGGGCGACAGTGCCGACGCGCAGGAGATCTTTGAAGCCAACAAGGAAATCCTGACGCTCCACGAGCTGATCGCGCACCGCCTGGTCCAGATCCTTCTGGGCCTGCACCGCGGCCGAACCTTCCTGGACGGCGGCGCCAAGGCCTAGCCCGCAGGGAGGGTTCCACCCGCAAAGCCCGATCCGCCGGGTGAGGGGTCGGTAGGTGCGGTGTCCCCACCGCGCGATGTGTCATTCCGAGGCGCCACCGGCGACGAGGAATCTGCTTTTCCCTGGTAGCCGCGACACTGGTTTCTGTGTCGCGGGTTCTTCGTAGCGCCGGCCTCCGGCATCGGCAGGATAGCGCACATCTTTAGATCCGCGGCTTTTGGCCGTTAGTTTTAAGTAAGCAAATGGAGCAATGTTTCGCACAAGGTTCAAGAAACAAATCGTGGCCGAGTTCCTGCCGCCGGTCGGGCGGGGCAGGAAGCAGAAGGTCATCATCCTTTGCGACGGCATGCCGTCGATACCCGGCAAACAGCCGCTGGCGGAATTCCTCGCCGCCCGAGGCTACTGGTTTTTTTATCCGCGCTATCGCGGAGCGTGGGAGAGCGGCGGGAAATTTCTGGAAAAATCCCCGGCCCAAGATATTGCCGACCTCATCACCGGACTTGAAAAAGGGCGCGTCAGGGAAAATGCTTTCGGGCAGGAATTCCCTCTGTCGCCCGACTCGATTTTTGTGATCGGCGGAAGTTTCGGCGGCGCGGCGGCGCTTCTTGCCTCGCTCGACCGCCGGGTCGACAAGGTGATCGCCAACTGCCCGGTGGTCGACTGGAGCGTCCTGCGCGACGAGCAGGAAAAAGAAACTTCCAACCCGAGCTATCCCGCCTACCTTCGGGAAGCGTGGGGCAACGCCTACCGGCTTTCCGACAAGAACTGGAACAAGCTGCTCAAAGGAAATTTCTACAACCCGGCCCGGCACATCGACGAATTCCAGGCTTCCAAGGCGATGATGTTCCACGCCAAAGACGACCCCTACATCCCCTGGAAACTGGTAGCCGGCTTTGCCAAACGCACCGGAATCAAACTGAACCTCCTGCCGCGCGGCGGCCACCTGAGCACCACCCTGACCGTCCAGAAACACTGGCCCCGCATCCGGCGTTTCTTCGATTCGAAAAGCTGACCGCCGGTGGAGCATCGATCACGTTTTGTGAGATGGGTGCAGTTGCCGGTTATTGGGCTCGCCGCGGCGCAAACCCAGCGCTGAGGCTGGCGGCCGGATAACCAGTGGTTGGCTTCCCTGCAAACCGCAGAGTCTCTGGAAAACGAGCCTGCCCGTTGCTTTTCCTGTAGCGGCGGCTTTATGCCGCCATCGGGAAGGGTAGCCGCGACACTGGTTTCTGTGTCGCGGGTTCTTTAACGCCCGAGGCCCGGGAGGGCCGATAGAATTTAGCCCACGGCGTAAGCCGTGGGTACGCGAACCCAATAATGATTCCC
>CAYWMN010000083.1:0-14145 GCA_964459065.1 uncultured Acidobacteriota bacterium
CGGGCCCTGTGCGACCCGGCTTATACGTGGACGGCAAGCGTCTTTCTGATCTTTGCGCATCAGTTGCTTGGGCCGGCGGCCGTCTGACAAGAGCGACCGACGCAAAGTGGTTTGAGGTCTATGAACGGCCCGCGATACGGTGCTCAAAAGACCTCAAACCCCGCACAGGAATCGCCAAGGGCTCCCACCCGCGCAACGCGATGTATCTGGCGGCAGCCAGGTATTTCGCGTTGACCCTTACAGGTTCCCTGCCAGTCCGGCCTTACTCTCCCTGGCCCGCGTCGGCGGGATAGGCGGGCAAATCCGGGGGCCGCGGCGGGAGTTTCTTGGGATGCGCTTCGATCTCCTTCATCACCACCTGGATCGCCTTGGTGAGCTGCGGGTCCTTGCCCTTGACGACGAGGTCGGGCCGGTTATCGACCACAATATCCGGAGTGACGCCGTGGTTCTCAATGATCCAGCGGCTGTTTAGGCCATAGAGCGAGAATTCCGGCCGCGTAAAGTAACCGCCGTCGATTTCCGGAATGTAGCCGCGGATGCCGCGCACGCCGCCCCAGGTGCGCTCGCCGATCACGGGTCCCAGTTTGTATTTCTTGAAGAAGTAGGTAAAGAAGTCGCCGTCCGACGCCGCGTAGCGGTTGGTGACGCAGGCCATGTAACCGTAAAAGGTGTTTTCAGGAATGGTGTCGCTCTTAAAGTTCCGGGCGGCCATCATGCCCACCAGGATGCGCCGCAAGTGCTCCAGGATGATCTGGTCGACGAAGCCTCCGCCGTTGTAGCGCACGTCGAAGATGATGCCTTCTTTGCGGATCTGCGGGAAATATTGGCGGACGAATTCATTGAGGCCGTCGGCTTCCATGTCGGGCAGGTAAACGTAACCCACGCGGCCATGGGTTGCGGCGTCCACCTTCTCCCGGTTGGTTTCAATCCAGTTAAGCTCGCGCAGGTTCAGCTCACTGCGGATGGGTTTGACGGTAATGTTCCAGGCGCCTTGGGTGGTGGGCTTGTTGTTGATGCTCAGGGTAACGTCCTGGTCCGCCGTGTTCACGAACAGCTCGTAAGGGTTCATGGGAACCCGCAAGGGCTTTCCGTTGACGGCCAGCAGATAATCGCCCTGGGCCACTTTGACGCCGGGCTCGGTGAGCGGGGAACGGACGGTATCATGCCAGTTCTGGCCCGGGTAGATCTTCTTGAAGCGATAGAGGCCATGCGCAGTGTCGACGCCGAAGTCGACGCCCAGCAGGCCGACGTTGACGGGGTGAAGATTCGGGAAGTCGCCGCCGCCCACGTAAGTGTGGGAGTTCGCCAGCTCGCCGATCATCTCACCGATGATGTAATTGAGGTCGTAGCGGTCGGCCACGTAGGGAAGCAGTGCGGCGTACTTTGCCCCCTCGGCCTTCCAGTTGACCCCGTTCATCGACTTCTCGTAAAAGTAGTCGCGTTCCTGCCGCCAAACGTCGTAGAAGATCTCCTTCCATTCCTTGCGGGGATCGACGTCCATTTGCATGGAGGAAAGGTCGAGGGCGCCCGAGCCCACCTTATGCGGAGTCTCCGGCGGCTTGGCGTCGATGATGCCGTAGGTACGGTTCGATCCGCCTTCCTGCTCAAACTCTCCCGCCCCCGCAATCCCAGCCTGGGGAGCGGAATAGAGCAGCTTCTTGCCGTCAAAAGAAAGCGTGTAATTGTCGGCCCCGGCCATCAGGACGCTGTCTTTGCGCTTGGCCATGTCAAAAACATGGATGGCGGGACCTTCGCCCGGCAGCGGCCCGGAAAGGCCCAGCACCGGCAGGGACACGTAGAAAACGTCCTGGCGATTGGCGCTGACGTTCATCAGATTGCCGGGCGGAATGGGCAGCGCCACCACGCGGTTTTCGATGCCGGCGAGATCAATACGAAAGTGCTTCAGAGACGTGTCTTCCTTCTCTTTGCTGCTCTTGGATTTTTTCCTGGCGGCGGATTCCGGCTTCTCGATCGCCACCTCGTCGCTTTCAGGCGCAAACGGCGAAGGCAGATCGGCCCGCAGCGTCACCACGTAAACACCCGTGGGCTTGGGGTTGGAAAATTCCGTGTCATAGGCGCCCATGACTTCGTTGTACGTGCGGTTGGAAAGGAAGTAGAGGTACTTGCCGCCCGGATCGAAGACGGGATTCCAACTGTTCGTGAAGCTTGTGGTGACCGGAGTAATCTTGCGGTCTTTCAGCGAGTAAAGGTAGATCGCATCATTTTGGTTTTCGGCGGCTTTGGCGTAAACGACCCACTGGCTATCGGGCGACCATTGGTAGTCGGTCACATCCTCGTACTTGCCCTGGTCGATGAGGACGGGCTTTTTGGTGGCGATATCCACATAGTAAAGCCGCAACGACTTATCCGCGTAAAGCAGCTTCTTGCTGTCGGGAGACCAGACGGGCGGCAGCAGAAACACTTTGTTGGTGGTCGTGATCTGGATGGCTTTTCCGGTTTCACCTTGCGGGCGGATATAGAGCTCGTTTTCCCCGGTGCGGTCTGAAACGTAGGCAATCCACCGGCCGTTGGGAGACCAGGCGGCGTACCTTTCAAAGGCGCCCGAGGTTTGGGTCAGGTCTCGGATGCTCCCTTCTTTGGCCGGCACGGTGAAAATGTCTCCGCGAGCCGTCAAGACGGCGCGCTTGGCGTCGGGCCCAAGATCGAAGCTGGTAATCAGCTTGCTGGGATTTACCCAGTGTTTACGCAACCGGGGAAGGTCGCCGGGCAGGTCAACCGCGAGCCTTTTCGCCTTCCGGGTTTTCAGGTCGAAACGGTAAAGATAGCCGCCATTCTGGAAAATGATCGCGCCGGGGCCGAGGCTGGGCCAATGGACGTCGAACTGTGTGAAATGCGTCAGTTGCCCGATCCTGCCGGAGCGCAGGTCGTAGCTGTAAAGGTTCAGGCGCTTTTCCGGGCCGCGGTCGGAGGTGAAATAGATCGTATGGCCGTGCCACATGGGGAAGGTATCGGTGCCGGCGTAATGGGTGAGCCGCCGGATGGTGTTGGCCTTCAGGTTGTAGAGCCAGAGGTCTTGCGCCATGCCGCCCGTGTAACGCTTCCAGGTGCGGAAGTTGCGGAAAATGCGGTTGTAGACGATTTGGGTTCCGTCGGGCGAAAAAGTGGTCAGGCCGCCTTTGGGCAGCGGAAATTTTTTGGGAAGGCCGCCGTTGATGCTGACGCTGTAAAGCTGCCCGAACCACGTGTTGAAGGTGGAGCGCCGGGAAAGAAACAGAATCCGCTTGCTGTCCGGGTACCAGGCGATCACCTGGTTGTTGGGGCCCATGCGCTCGGGGATGTTTCCGACGTCGGGAAGGTAGGTCAGCTGGCGGGGCTGGCCGCCGTCGCTGGGCATGACGTAGACGTTGAAGTTGCCGTCGTATTGCGCCGTAAAAGCGATCCACTTGCCATCGGGGGAAAACTTGGGAAAAAGTTCCAGTCCCGGGCTGCTGGTGATCCGGCGGGCAACACCTCCCGAAGACGAGTCGAGCCACAAGTCGCCTGCATAGCTGAAAACCATCTTGTTCTTATAAATGTCGGGGAAACGCATCAAGCGGCCCTCGGACATTGACTGGCCGAAGCAGGCGGCGGCAAGTCCGAAGACCAGAACCGGAATAATGGCGCGCAAAAAACGCATCAGAAGCTCCTCGATATGGCGAATATTTTGTACGCACAGTCAGCGCGTTACTTCTTAAAATGACAAACTGCCATTTTAATCCCTTGCGCTGGTAAAGGAAGTAAATAGATGCAGGGGAGCGAATAATAAGGAGGTTTTGACAAGGACGCTCCGGCGGTATGCCTGGACCGCTTTGGGAGAAGACATGACGGTTACGATCGGCTTGGAGGCGCGGGGATCAAGCCGCGCGATCGCAGCGCCAAAACGCGCGGCGGGCGGGGACGGAGAAAGTCCTGGCTGAGAATTCAATCCGCGCATTTGAAGTTTTGGGTATGATGGCACTACAGTGCTAAATTCCCAGGCGCCGACGGGCCTTGGGAAATCACGGGCGGGAAAGGGACGCAGCAAAAGTTTTATGTTTTCAGCACGCACGGACTGGCTTATGGCCCCCAACCGGCTCAGCCGGCAAATCGAGGAATGCCAAAGGCAGGGCCGCGCCATTATTGATCTCACCGAATCGAACCCCACGCGCTGCGGCTTCGAAGCCGGCGAAGAAATTCTCCAGGCCTTCGCCGATGCGCGGTCCCTGGTTTATGAGCCCGACCCGCGCGGGCTGCTGCGGGCGCGAGAGGCGGTGTGCGGCTACTATGCCGAGCGCGGCGCCGGGGTGCGGCCGGAACAGGTGTTCCTCACCACCAGCACCAGTGAGGCTTATTCCTATGCCTTCCGGCTGCTGGCCGATGCGGGCGACAAGGTTCTGCTGCCGCAGCCCAGCTATCCGCTTTTTGATTTTCTGGCCGGGCTGAACGATTTGGAAGTTGTCCCGTATCCGCTGCAGTACGAGGGCGGATGGCACCTGGACCCGCGGGTAGCGGAGGTGTTCCGGGAGGCCCGGGCCCGGGCGGCGGTGGTGGTTCACCCCAACAATCCGACCGGATCGTACGTTAAATCGAGCGAACTGGCCCTGTGGATTGAGTGCTGCTCAAGCCAGCCAGCCGCCTTGATTGCGGATGAAGTTTTTGCGGATTACGCACTCGCGACCGGCGAGCCCCGGGCGTTTTCCCACGCCGGCGTGGATGACGTTCTGACGCTGACGCTCTCCGGCCTGTCGAAAATTTCAGCGCTGCCCCAGATGAAGCTCGGCTGGATGGTGGTGAACGGGCCCCGCAAACTTCTGGACGCCGCTCTGGCGCGCCTGGAAGTGATCGCGGACACGTACCTTTCGGTCAGTGCGCCGCTGGCCCATGCGCTGCCGCGGCTGCTGGAGCGAAGCAAAACCGTGCAGCCGAAAATCCTGGAACGCCTGCGGCGAAATTTGCTGCGGGTTGACGCCGCCGTCGGTTCCTGTCCCCTGCTCAGCCGTCTTGAAACAGAAGGGGGCTGGTATGCGATACTGAAAGTTCCGGCGACGGTATCGGATGAGGACTGGGCGGTCGACCTCCTTCGGGAAGAGGGCGTGCTGGTCCATCCGGGGCATTTTTATGATTTCCCAGGTGACGGCTACCTGGTGATCAGCCTTTTGACCCGCGAGGATACGCTCGACGAGGGAATGGCAAGGCTCCAGGCGTGGGTTGGCAAAAGCCGTTAGAGTGATACCGCCCGGATTGAACAAACGTTGCGAATGAGGATTGGAACGGCATGGAGAATACATCCACAAAACCGAGCTTTGAGGGCTTGGAAGTTGCCGCTTTTGAGAGCCGAAGGGCCGAGGAGATTGCCAAGCTGATCTCCAGATTCGGCGGGGTGCCGCGCGTGGGACCCAGCATGCGCGAGGTTCCGCTGGAGGACCATCCCGCAGCCTTTGAGTTTGCGGAAAAGCTTTTTGCCGGTGAAATCCAGGGCGTCATCCTGATGACCCGGGTTGGCACGCAGACGCTGATTGAGGTTCTCAAGTCGCGGTACGCTGAGGAAGAGATCGTCCACGCGCTCGGGGCGACGACGGTGGTGGCCCGCGGTCCGAAGCCTGTCCAGGTTCTGCGTGAATACGGCGTGCCGGTGACGATTCTTGTTCCCGAGCCCAACACCTGGAGGGAAATCCTTCAGGAGCTTGAAGACAGCCCCCGAAGCTTTACGCTGGCGGGCAGCACGGTGGCCGTTCAGGAATACGGCGAAGCCAACCAGGCCTTTCTTGATGAGCTTGCCGCGCGCGGCGCAAAGGTTTTGCGCGTTCCCGTCTACCGCTGGGCGCTTCCGGAGGACCTCGGTCCCTTGCGGGAAACGATCCAGGCCCTTGTCGAGGGGCGCGCCCGGGTTGCGCTGTTCACCAACCGGGCTCAGCTCGATCACCTGCTCCGTGTGGCCGCTGAAGACGGCCTCAAAGACCGGCTGATCGAAGCGCTTCATCACTCGGTGGTCTGCTCCATCGGGCCTACCTGCACAGAGGCGCTTGTCGCCAGGGGCGTTCCCGTCGATCTTGAGTCCGTCCCTCCCAAGATGGGTGCGCTGGTGATGGAGGCTGCGCGGCAGGCGGGTGAATTGCTGCGGCGTAAAGATCAGGGAAGCGCGGGCCGGAGCGATTCAGGCAAGCCCAACGGCAAGGGATTCGCGTCCGCCGGGCAGGCCGAAGTGCTTGAACCCGTCCCCCGGCAGGGCGCCGAATCCGCGGCCCAGGCGTGGAAGAACTCCCGTTTTATGAAAGCCTGCCGGCTGGAGCCCACCGACGCGACGCCCATCTGGCTGATGCGGCAGGCGGGACGCTACATGAAGGAATACCGCGAGCTTCGGGCGCGCGTTCCTTTTCTGGAACTGTGCAAGAACCCGGACCTGGTGTCCGAAGTGACCGTGAGCGCGGCTCTCAAGCTGGGCGTGGACGCCGCCATCATCTTTGCGGACCTGCTTTTGATTCTCGAACCCCTGGGGCTGGGGCTCGAATACGGCCGCGGCGAAGGTCCGGTGATCAGTCCGGCGCTTCGAACCGCCGGCGACATGGATTTGCTGCGGGAAACAGACCCTGCGGAGTCGCTCGATTTTCTTTACCGGGCCATCCGCCGGACGCGCGCCGCGCTGCCCGGCGACCTGCCCCTGATCGGCTTTGCCGGGGCGCCTTTTACCGTGGCTTCGTACATGATCGAGGGGGGCGCTTCCAAGACTTTCCGGCACACCAAGACGCTGATGTACCGGGACGAGGGAGCCTGGAAGGCGCTGATGGAGCGCCTGGCCCGGGTGCTGGCCAGGTACGTCAACCACCAGATCGAGGCCGGCGTGCAGGCGGTGCAGATCTTTGACACCTGGGTCGGCTGCCTGGGTCCGGAGGATTACCGGAGATTCGTTTTGCCTTACACGCGGCTGCTTATCCAGGGGATCGCGCCGGGCACTCCCGTCATCCATTTTGGAACCGGCACGGGCATGTTTCTGGAGGACATGCGCGAGGCCGGAGGCGACCTGATCGGTCTCGATTTCCACGTGGAGCTGGGCCGGGCCTGGGACCGGCTGGGCAGCGGCGTCGGCGTGCAGGGTAATCTGGACCCCATGGCGCTCGCGGCGGATTTGCCGTTTATTCGCGAGCGCGTCCAGGGAATTCTGGACCAGGCGGCGGGACGGCCGGGACACATTTTTAATTTGGGGCACGGAATTCTGCCGGATACTCCGGTGGAAAACGCCATCGCTTTGGTGGAGATGGTGCATGAGATGAGCGCGCGCCGCAGGTAGTTGAGTTCCTGCGGCAGGCTGAAAGTCTCAGGCATCCGGACAACCTGGAAACGAGGTCATCGTGACATCTGATAAATCCACGGCAGCCAACGGCTCGCGCTGCGGAGTTCTCTTGCTGGCGCACGGCGCTCCGGACCGTCTGGCCGACATTCCGCAGTTTCTGTTGAACGTACGCGGCGGGCGGCCGTTGCCCTCCAAGGCCGTGGAAGAGATCATCGACCGCTATGCCCGGATCGGGGGCGGTTCGCCGCTTTTGGGCATTACGGTTCGCCAGGCGGAGGCGCTGGCCAAAGTTCTGAAGCTCCCTGTGCATGTGGGAATGCGCAATTGGAAGCCTTACATCGAAGAGGCGGTCGAGCAACTGAAGGCGGCTCGAGTGGAGCGCGTTGTTACGGTGTGCCTGGCGCCGCAGAATTCGCGCACCAGCATCGGCCTATACAAAACGTACCTTTCCAAGGCGGTGGAGAAGGTTGCGCCGGCCCTCCAGGTGGATTTTGTGGAAAGCTGGCACAATCATCCCGGGCTGGTTGCGGCCTTTCGGGAAAAAGCCGCCGCGGCGCTGGACAAGGTCCAGGCTGAAGCGGCAGGTCCCGTTCCCGTCGTTTTCACCGCTCACAGCGTTCCCCAGAAGACGATCGACGGGGGCGATGCTTACGAGAGCCAGGTGAGAGAGACCGCGCGCCGGGTGGCCGACGCCATGGGTTTGAAGGATTACGAAGTGGCGTTTCAGAGCCAGGGGATGACCGCCGATCCCTGGATTGGGCCGACGGTCGAATCGCGCATCGACGCGATTGCGGCGCGAGGAGGCCGCCACCTGCTGCTGGTTCCCGTCGGTTTTGTTTCCGATCATGTGGAAGTGCTTTATGATATCGATATTGTCTTTCGGGAGTATGGAATGAAAAAAGGTATCTCCGTTTCACGCTCGGAATCGTTGAACGATAGTCCTATCTTCATTCAGGGTCTTGCTTCGATTGTCTCAGGGCGCCTTGGTGCGCCTTCGCCCACAGGGAACCCCCGGTGACTTACTCACTTTCGATACGCCAGGTTGCCATTATCGGAGGAGGGATTTCGGGCCTTACCACCGCCTACGCGCTGGCTCAGGCGAGGGAGGGAGGCGCTCCCTTCGAGGAGTTTGTTATTGAGGGGGGCCCTCGGCTGGGCGGCGTCATCCAGACGGAACCGGTTGACGGCTTTATTGTTGAGGGCGGACCCGACAGCTTTATCTCCGAAAAGCCCGAGGCCGCGGAGTTATGCCGGGAACTCGGCCTGGGCGATTCCCTGATTGGCTCCCGGGACCGCGAGCGGCGAACCTATATTTTGCATGAAGGCCGCTTATTGCCGTTGCCGGAAGGGCTCATGATGCTGGCCCCCAGCAAACTGTGGCCCTTCGTAAATTCTCCGTTGCTGCCCCTTGCAGACAAATTCCAGATCGTCAATGAGTGGTTTACTAAACCGTCGGGGCGTAAAGAGGCCGATGAGTCGGTGGGGGACTTCGTGCGGCGGCATTTCGGGAGCGCGATGCTGGAAAACATCGCTGAGCCACTGCTTGCCGGCGTTTACGGCGGTGATGCGGAGCGGTTGAGTGTCGCTTCCGTCCTGCCGAGCTTCGTGGCCATGGAGCGGGTTTACGGCAGCCTCGTCCGGGCGGGTCTGGCTGCCGGCCGTCTGAGGACGAAAGCTGCCAGGCGTTCAGCTTCTTCGGACCAGCCCGAAAAGAAATCGCTTTTTGTCACTTTGAAAGGCGGGCTTTGCGAGCTGATCGAGGCGCTTCGGCAGCGGCTGGAGCCCCGCCGCGTGATGCTGGGCCGGAAGGTGATCGCTGTTGAGCGGGTCAGCGGTGGGGATTGGAGAGACAAGTACCGGATTGGTTGCGAAGACGGTGAAAGCTTCGAGGCCGACGCCGTCGTGCTGGCCCTGCCGGCTCATGAATGCGCCAGGCTTCTGCAACCCTTGCATGCCGGGCTGGCGAGTTCCTTTTCAACGATTCCTTACAGCTCTGCGATGACGGTGACCTTGGGGTATGGCGAAGGGGTCGCGGAGTCGCTGCCGCCAGGATTCGGTTTTCTGGTTCCCAAAAAAGAAAACCGCCCGTTGCTCGCCTGTACCTTTGTGCACAAGAAATTTCCCTATCGGGCTCCGGAAGGCAAAGCCATGCTCCGCTGCTTTTTGGGAGGCGCGCGCAATCCGGAAGTGCTGGGGCTTTCTGACGATGAAATTCTCAACGGCGTGAGGCAGGAGCTGGCCTCGATTCTCCATCTGGAGGCGGAGCCGTTGTTCTGGCGGGTGTCGCGGTGGCCTTCCGCCATGGCCCAGTATATCGTCGGGCACCAGGCAAACGTTGACCGAATCAGAGGCAGGATGGCGGGATTTCCTCGTTTGTATATGGCCGGCAACGCCTATTCCGGAATCGGCCTGTCAGATTGCATCCGGACGGCAAGGCAAACTGCCGAACAGGTTTTGAAAATGTAACCGCTTCAGGAATAGCCGGAAAAGAGTCGATTCCAAGCGGAAAAAGCAGTGAAGGCCGGGCGTTAAAAAAAAGACAACCCTCTCCCGGTGGAAGAGACCTTCGCTTGTACAGATCAGCTTGCGGCACGAGGAAAAGGATCAAACAAAGTTTTGAAGAATGGTCCGCGCACGGAACGAACAGTTGTGATATAATCACCGATTTGATTGCCTGGGTGAAGGCTGGCTGAGTCATCATCAAATGTTTTTGAGGCCGCCGGAGCCAAAGCGCGGCGGACAGTGCGGCGCCCGGCAGATTGCACTGCGAAGGATCGGTCTTAGGAAGTCCTCCAGGCTCAGACCTCAGCCGCTTTTGTTTTTCCCCGGCTTGATACCGCACGACTTACCGGGAGCGCATGCATGGTTTTCCGGTGCGGCTTGGAATTAATACAGAAGGTTGACTGGCAATAATGGTACTTTGGCCGCTGGCAGTATTTTTTGTCATTGTTCTTATCATTCCCGTGGGCATGCTCGCGTTGTCTCACGTTCTGGGGCAGCGGCACAATGACCACTCTACAGAAATTCCTTATGAAGGCGGAATTGTCGGGGAAGGATCGGCGCGCGTCCGCTTTCCTATCAAGTTCTACCTGATTGCCATGTTTTTTGTCATCTTCGACCTGGAGGCGGTCTTCATCTTCTCCTGGGCGGTGGCTGTACGGGAAGTGGGATGGGCCGGCTACCTCGAGATCTTATTCTTCGTCGCGGTTTTAGTGGCGACCCTGGCGTACCTCTGGCGCCTGGGAGCTCTTGACTGGGCCCCGAAACAGCGGGGAGAAAGGTCTTAGTTTGCGGAGATATCAGGAGCAAGGCGCATGAAGTGGTCTCTTACAAAACCGCAACTCGCAATGCCGATGGTGGACTCGGCGCCGACGCCCTTTGAAGAGCAGGCCCGCAAGAGCGTCATCCTCTCGCGGCTTCAGGATCTTGTCGCCTGGGGCCGGAAAAACTCGATATGGCCCTTTGCCTTTGGCCTTTCCTGTTGCTTTGTGGAGATGGCCACCAGTATCACCAGTCGTTATGACATCGCGCGCTTCGGGGCGGAAGTTATTCGCGGAACACCGAGAGAAGCCGATTTGATGGTGATTGCCGGAACTCCCTTTATCAAGATGGCGCCGGTGATTCAGCAGCTCTACGAGCAGATGATGGAGCCGCGCTGGGTTATTTCGATGGGATCGTGTTCGAATTCGGGCGGCATGTACGATATTTACAGCGTGGTGCAGGGTGTGGATAAAATCCTTCCCGTCGACGTCTATGTCCCGGGGTGCCCTCCGCGGCCCGACGCCTTTCTGGAAGGCGTTACGCTGCTGAGCAAGGCGGTCGGCACCGAGCGGCGCCCCTTGAGCTGGGTGGTCGGAGACCAGGGCGTCCAGCGGGCTACCTTCCCCGCCCAGCGGGACTTGAAGCAGGCGGAAAGGCAGAAGCAGACGCTGCTGCGCCCGCCTGACGAGATCTGAGCTTTTTATTTATGACGGCTAACGCAACCATTCTTCAGGAGCTGCAGGAAAAGTTCGGCGAAGGGTCCGTTCTTCCAGAGCCGGGGCGCGACCAGATCCCGGCGTTTTGGACTCCACGAGAAAAAGTTCACGAGGTCATGCAGTATCTCAAGACCGGAATCGCCCGGCCGTACAAGATGCTGTACGACATTACCGCGATTGATGAGCGCTTGAGAACTCACCGTGACGGGCAGCCGGAAAGCGATTTTACGGTTGTCTATCACCTGCTGTCGTTCGACCGGAATCAATACCTCCGCATCAAGGTAGCCCTCCAAGGAGAATCCCCGAACCTTCCCAGCCTGACCGACGTTTGGCCGTCGGCCAATTGGTACGAGCGGGAAGTGTGGGATATGTTCGGCGTCAAGTTCGACGGCCATCCTTTCCTGGCCCGTATTCTGATGCCGACCACGTGGTCCGGCCATCCGTTGCGCAAGGAGCATCCGGCGCGCGCCACCGAGATGGGTCCTTATCATCAGACCGTGGAAAAGGTTGACAGGGAGCAGGAGGCCTTGCGCTTCCGCCCGGAAGACTGGGGCATGAAGGCCCATGAGGACGACACGGACTTTATTTTCCTCAATATAGGCCCGCAGCATCCGGGAACTCACGGCGTTTTGCGCGTGGTGGTTCAGCTGGACGGCGAAGTGATCGTCGATTGCGTTCCTGAAATCGGTTTCCATCACCGGGGCGCGGAAAAGATGGGCGAGCGCCAAAGCTGGCACACGTACATCCCCTATACCGACCGGATTGATTATCTGGGCGGGGTGATGAACGAGCTTGCTTACCTGACGGCTTTTGAAACGCTGGCGGGCATCACGGTGCCGCCGCGCGCGCAGGTGATTCGCGTGATGATGTCCGAGTTGTTCCGGATTTCCAGCCACCTGGTCTGGTACGGGACGTTTGCCCAGGATGTGGGCCAGATGTCGCCCGTGTTTTACACCTTCAATGACCGCGAACACATTTTTGACATTGTTGAAGCGGTTTGCGGGGCGCGCATGCACCCGGTCTGGTTCCGTATCGGCGGCGTTGCCCAAGACCTGCCCAAGGGCTGGGATGGCATGTTCCGGAACTTCCTGAAGCGCATGCCCAAGCACCTGGACGAGTGGAACCGGGAAGTGATGAAGAACCGGATTTTCAAGGCCCGAACCAAAGGGGTGGGCGCCATCAGCGTGGACGAGGCCATTGATTGGAGCGTTACCGGGCCCATGCTTCGCGCCGCGGGCCTGGAGTGGGACTTCCGCAAAAAACAGCCCTATTCGGGGTATGAAAATTTTGAGTTTGACATTCCCACCGCCACGCACGGCGATTGCTATGACCGCGCGGTTGTGCACATCGAGGAAATCCGGCAAAGCCTGCGGATTATCGAGCAGTGCGTGAACAACATGCCGGAGGGGCCTTATAAGTCTGATCATCCGCTGGCCGTGCCGCCGCGGAAAGAACGGACGATGCACGATATTGAAACCCTGATCACCCACTTCCTGGGAGTGAGCTGGGGGCCGGTGGTTCCACCCGGAGAAGCTCTGGGCGCCATTGAAGCGACCAAGGGCAACAACGGCTATTATCTGGTGAGCGACGGCGGCACGCTTTCTTACCGTACGAGGATTCGCGCTCCATCGTTTGCCCACATGCAAACCCTTCCCTTGCAGTGCCGCGGCCTGTTGATTCCGGACCTGCTGGCCATTCTGGGGAGCATTGATTTTGTTTTGGCGGATATTGATCGATAAGGAGCTTGAAAACGGCTGTGTTAAGCCCTGAAGAGCGACAGGAAATCGAAGCGGAACTTGCCCATTACCCGAATAAGCGGGCGGTGTGCATTGACGCCATGAAAGTGGTTCAAAAGCACCGGGGGTGGGTTTCTGATGAAGCGCTCGGCGACGTTGCGGAGTTTCTGGAAATGTCGGTCGAGGAGCTTGATAATGTCGCGACTTTTTACAACCTGATTTTCCGGAAGCCCGTGGGCCGGCACGTCATCATGGTCTGCGATAGCGTGAGTTGCTGGGTGATGGGCTACGACAGGGTGCGCGATCATCTGACCAGCCGGCTGGGCATTAAGCTGGGAGAGACGACGCCGGACGGCCGGTTTACCCTGCTGCCCATTGTTTGCCTGGGAACTTGCGACCATGCGCCGGCGATGATGGTGGACGACGATCTGCACCGCGACCTGGATGCCGACAAGATCGACAGCATCCTTGAGCAGTACAAGTAGAAAAATGGAAAAAGTACTCACAAAAGACGTTCAGCCCGACGGCACGCCGCTGGATATCAAGGCCTATGAGAAGGCGGGCGGCTACCAGGGATTGCGCAAGGCGCTGAAGATGACGCCCGAGGAAGTGGTTGAGGCCGTCAAGAATTCCGGCTTGCGCGGCCGGGGCGGCGCCGGCTTCCCGACTGGCATGAAGTGGAGTTTTGTGCCCAGGGGCAAGGACGCTCCGCACCCGAAATATCTGTGCGCGAACGCCGACGAAATGGAGCCGGGGACTTTTAAGGACCGGCTGCTGATGGAGTCGACTCCGCACCAGTTGATTGAGGGCATGATTGTTGCGGCCTACGCGATTGAGGCGGACGTCGCTTACATCTTTTTGCGGGGCGAATATATCCTCTCCGCCGAGCGGCTGCGAACCGCCCTGGCGGAAGCCTACGCCAATAACTTCCTGGGGAAAAACATCCTGGGCTCGGGTTACAGCCTGGAGATGCACTTGCATTTGAGCGGCGGCCGCTATATGTGCGGTGAAGAAACCGGGCTGCTGAATGCGCTGGAAGGCAAGCGCGCCAATCCCCGTACCAAACCGCCCTTCCCTCAAACCTCCGGATTGTTCGGCAAGCCGACCATCGTGCAGAACATCGAAACGCTCTGCAACGTCCACCACATTGTGAACCATGGCGGAG
>CAYWMN010000084.1:0-8849 GCA_964459065.1 uncultured Acidobacteriota bacterium
CGGGGACTAATCTGGCTAACAAGGGAACGTTCGGAGTTATCCAAAATGCTGGCGCACCTCGCGTCGTCCAGTTAGCCTTCCGGGTTGTTTTCTGAGCTGCCACCTGGAAAGAAAACATCTGTCATGTTGGTCGAGGGAGAATCTAATGGGCTGAGGAGAGTAGTAGGCCCATTAGATTCTCCCGAGGCTTTTCGGTATTTGTCAGCATTCCAACTAAGTATGAAAGTCCAGTCGGGCCGGACATCCTCTACATGCGGACACGCCGGTTAAGCTTCCCGCTGCGGTAACACTGCCTACCGTTTGGAGAAACTTCCGGCGAGAACACCTGCTATTTTGCATGGTTCGGCAACCTTTCTTTCGAAACTGAAAACTAGCGAAAAAAGGAGTGCATTGCAAAGGGAAAAGAGCATTAAGCTCGTAAACAATGCAAGGGTACTCGCTCGCGACTTTCTTTTGCCGGTTAACCAGAGGGATAGACTGCCCTCTTGGGCCACGTTTTGGAACCACTGGCCCAGTACGAGCTGGCTCCCCTGAGATCGGAGTCTCGGGGGCACTCAGTTTTCTTTCGTAGCCGCAGTTGGTGCTGGAGATAATTGGTTAGGATGGGCGAAGCTGTTTTGCAGGGACGACATGCAGAGGAGAGACCAAAGTGGGAATCCAGTGTCGTAATTGCGAATCAATAACTTATTGGAGGGAACTTGACCGTTTTCAGACGGTTGCTTCTGGAGCAGAGCCGAGGGTTACTTTGAGACCGAGACTGCCCGATAAGTTATGGGAGTGATCTTCACGGGCATATTGTTGACACTGTCTGTGCGGAGCAGGATCTCAAAGTACCTTGCCTTGCCGTCCTTCCAAAGTCCTTTCTGTTTCAAAAAACTAATAAAGGAGCCGGACGTACTAACGAAGTGGAATGCGGCTTCGGTACCAGCCATTTCGTTGCCCTCCAAAATCAGGACATTCCCGTTGTGGTTTAGGTTCGGAAGGTAAACCACGTCGGCATACTCTGTGCCACCAATTGGATTGCTTACGTATGTCATTTGTTCTCCGGGCTCCGGATGGAGATTACGGTAGTAGGAAATCCAGGACTTTGAATTGACTTCGGGAACGAAATTCCTTTGGCTTCGGAAGAGTCCTGTCCACGGGTCTGAATTCTCATCTCCCAGGAAGATGCAGTTCCCAGACTGAAAATCACGGATGCTCATGTTCCTGGCAAAATGGACGGACAATAAGTCTACAGGAAAACCTTGTGAACGCGTAATCCTGGTGATAACGCGCAGGGCGGCCTCTCCTGTGAATTTTGCGTCGAAGACTTCACTTATTCCATGCGGGCGCAGCACTTTAGAGTACGTGTGGTTCGCATAGTCGGATAGGGGTAACCTTTGATGCTCAAGCTGCTCGACCATGGCCAGGGATGCGTCTGGGATAACGATTACGGTGGGCAATTGCGGATCGAACAGCACGGGCCAGATGCTCTGAGGCGGTGAGATGTTCTTGCGAAATGGGACATTAGCAGTTGCTCTCGCTGGGTGTCCCCGAATTCCAATGGTCACTGAACCCAATGCGAAACCCAAAGCCAAAATTCCAACCATGGTCGTGACTCCCAGAGGCAGTCTACGTCCCGCTTGTTTCTCAGGCGCCGAGTGCTGCGAAGCAGTGACGGCAGTAGTTTCCTGGCCATTAGGTTGAGGCCGGTGCTTTTGGAAAGTAGGAACGTACGTTCCCTTAGGAAGGTTTATGACGAGAGGTTCGTCTTGACCCTCAAGGCTGAAATAGTGTTCCAGCTGCATGCGTAATCGGCGAGCTTCAACGCGAACAATATTGTCAGCACCCGCGTCGTAGTTTGGTGCCCGACCGCAGACATAGTGGCCGATGACGCGCTCGCGGATTTCATCTGATTTTCCCGCCAAGCTTGTTTTGCAAATGAAGAGTAGGAATTTGCGAAGCTGGGGGGATTTTTGAAATCGATTAGATGCTGCTACGCGTTCGACAAGTCTCCAACGCTCGTCCTCGCTTAGCAAGTGCTCGCTGCCAGAGTCCACCATGTGACGCTCCCGAGCTTATATAATCGAGTGGTTCGCCGCAGCCCTTCCGTAACATTACCGTAACATTACCGTAATATCACTTGTAGCCATCCCGAGAATGGGTCACCGTCCGTACCAAGGTTTGGCATCATGCTAAAGCGGACGGAAAGCGATTGTCAAGAGGGTAATGCTGCCCGCATCGCCAGCGGTAACCCCCACGTGCAGGCGGGGTTAGCATGTAAATTTCGTTCTGCTTATAGCAAGCAAGGCGCTGGCCAGGCGTTTTCTTAAAGGTTGAAGCTAGTAGTAGGAGGGCAGTGTGCTGGACTCGGGCAACCTACAAGTAGCTTGCAGATCACTCCAGTTATTCAACCAACAGCTCCTGGAAAACATCTGTCCTTAATCAAGGCACTTGAAACATTGGGAGGTTGCAATGAGGAAGATATTCCAAGTTTTCTTTGTAGCGGCTATAGGGATGTTTCTGTTCTCAAGTTTGGGGCATGCCCAGTTATATCAGGCGAAAATTGATGGGCAGGTGACTGATCCATCGGGAGCCCGCATTCCGGGAGCTACTGTGATCGCAACTAATACCAACACGGGAGTTCAGGTTCAGATTCAAACAACTCCCGATGGGAATTATGTGCTTCCGCCCATTAACCCCGGGACGTACACACTTACAGTGAAAGCCAAGGGCTTTAAAGAATACGTCCAGGCAGGCGTGACCGTTTCCGTCGGCCAGGAGCTACGCCTTAACTTTCCCTTACAACTGGGCGCCGCAACTCAACGGGTAACCGTGACGGCAGCGCCGCCGATGCTCACCACAACAAATGCGGACAATTCTCAGATTTTCACCAGAAGTTATATTGAGAAGTTGTATGTTCCGTATCGCAATCCGATAAATTTGGTCATGCTGGCGCCCGGAGTAAGCTTGACGACCGGTTACGCGGATACAAAGTTTTCTAACACAGGATACAGTAGTACGGGAATCAATGCCGGAATGTCAATAAACGGTGGAGGTTCGACAACCGGCGCCAACTCTGTAACGGTCGATGGGGTCTCGGTCACCGTGCCCAATGGCTTAGGTGGTCTTGTATCGATGCCCTCCTCAGACGCGCTTTCAGAGTTCGCTGTCAAAACGACAAATTTTGACGCATCGTTAGGCCACACGAATGGCGGAACGATCGCGATGGCGACACGGGCCGGGACGAACCAGTTTCACGGTTCCTTCGAAGGATATTACGGTAGTCAAGGCCTTAACGCTAACAGCTGGTTCAACAACCGGAACGGGATCGACAAGACGCCGGTAACCCGAAGGTTCTATTCGGGCGTGATTGGCGGGCCCATCCAACGGGACAAGATGTTCTTCTTCGTCAGCGGAGAAAGAGACACCGATCACGCTCCCTACAGCGAGCTCTGGCGGGTGCCCACGGCAGATGAGCGCCAAGGGGACTTTTCGAAGACTCTCAGCCCGGCAGGTACACCACTTGAGATCTACGATCCCCTTACCACGGTGGTGAATGGATCAACGGCAACCAGACAGGCGTTTCCCGGCGCGACGATTCCTGCGGACAGGATCGACCCGATGGGCGCGGCGGTGCTGAATGTCTACCCCATGCCTAATCTCGATGTCGCGCCGCAGATTGGGAAGCCGAACTGGGCGCAGTCATACACCGTCCCGGATGCAGCAAATCAATGGTCAGCGCGAATCGATCGGACTCTGACCAGCCATCAAAGGATCTTTGGCCGCTTCAGCTTCCTAAATCAGTCGAGTCAATGCGAAGGATGTCCCAAGGGATTGTATGATGCTCCAGGGATTAGCTCTCAAAAAGGCATAAATATTATGCTGAACCACGCAATAACGCTCAGTAATACCTTTCTGGCCTCCGTTAGCTACAGCTTTTCTCGCGCCTTTACCAGCCTGTCCTATTCCGCCAACGGCCTCGATCCTAAGCAGCTCAATGTTCCTTCCATTGTGGTCAACAATGCACTCAACAAAGCTTGGCCACGTGTCTTCATCGGTTACCCCGCTGAAGGCATTGATCCTATTTATCAACGACTCGTAGCGCGCACCAACAACACGTTTCAGATTGTGCCCGCCTTTACGAAGCTTTGGGGTAACCACACGCTCAAGTTCGGAGCTGACATGCGGTACGTCCAATGGGGACAGACTATTTCGAATGGTGGCGCGGGAGAATTTGATTTCAATAATACCTTCACCAGATCGGACCCCTTCGCCAGCGCTACGGGGGAAACAAGCGGTACAGCCATGGCTTCTCTGCTGCTGGGAGTGCCGAGCGGCGGAGGCCTTTCCTACGGCCCAGCTCCCTTCCTTTCGAGCAAATACACAGCGCTCTACCTGCAGGATACTTGGAAAGTTACATCAAAGCTGACGATTACGCCCGGTGTGCGATGGGAAGTGGAGGTGCCTTATGTGGAGCGGCACGATCAACTGGTGCATACCTTTGATCCCAACGTAGCATTGCCTGTACAGGTTCCGGGCTACACTCTCCGCGGCGGATTGCTGCTGGCGGGGGTTAACGGGAATCCTCGCACAGATGGCAACACCGATTGGAACAACGTGGCACCTCGGTTCGGATTTGCTTATCACCTGAGGCCCCATACCGTGATCCGTGGCGGGTATGGCATCTTCTTCAACAGTGAAGTTTACGGACAGAACAACAACCTGCCCACGGGTAATATCTACGGCCCGGACACTAGCATCATTGGTTCCGTTGACGGTGGCGCAACCCCCTATGCGACTACGCAGAATCCGTTTCCGCAGGGACTCAATTTCGGACCTGGGAATAGTATAGGTGTCATGGCCGATGTCGGTGACAACATCGGCAGCCGCTTTTGGGCTCAAAACATGGTCGCCCCATATAATCAACAATGGTCTCTGTCAATCCAGCAGCAACTGGGAGCAAACTCGCTACTGGAAGTGGCCTACGTACATGAACTGAATCTCAAGGGACTCATTGGGGCGAAGGCCGGCGATGCAACCACGCACTTTAATCAAAATGAGTTGCCGGACAAGTATCTTTCGCTTCAAACGGACCTTTATACCCGGGTGGACAACCCCTTTTACGGTTATCTCTCCCCCACCAGCACTCTCGGGGCCTCACCCACGGTTACACGACAGCAACTTCTCCTACCGTACCCTCAATTCACATCGATCGACTATTACGGAAACGTGAACACTGCGAACTACAACGCCCTTCAGATACAATTCAATAAGCGTCTTTCCCATGGTCTGACGTTTATGTTTAACAACACATGGGCAAAGACGCTTTCGGCTAATGTGGAAAGCGTTGTGAATCCTGACCGTAACATTTATGGAATCTCGGGCCTGGATCGTGCGGATACCTTGAGCATTGCTTCCGTCTATGAGTTGCCCTTTGGGAAAGGGAAATACTTCCTGAGCGGGGCTGGCAGGGGCAAGGAAATTCTAGTGGGCGGCTGGACAGTGAGCGGCATGTACCACTTCGCATCGGGAATGCCCCTTTCATTCAGCGACTCGAACGGGCGCCCGAACGTGACCTGCAACCCTTCGAAGAGCGGACCCATTGAGGGGCGTCTCAATGATTATTTCAACACGAGTTGCTTTGCTTCTTTGCCAAACCAGTTCACCGTACCGACAAGTCCCGTATTCGTGTCTCACGTTAGAGCGCCGTCTTTTAGTACGTTTGACATGGCGGTGTGGAAGTCATTTACGGCATGGGAGCGGTTACATTTTCAGGTACGAGGCGAAGCGTCTAATCTCTTGAACACCCCGAACTTTGCAGCACCGGGGACTAATCTGGCTAACAAGGGAACGTTCGGAGTTATCCAAAATGCTGGCGCGCCTCGGGTGATCCAATTGGCGTTCCGAGTTGTTTTCTGAGCTGCCGCCTGGAAACAAAACATCTGTCATCTTGATCGAGGGAGAATCTAATGGGCTGAGGAGAGTAGTAGGCCCATTAGATTCTCTCGAGGCTTTTCGGTATTTGTCTGCATTCCGGCTGGATATGAAAGTCAAGTAAGGTTGGACATCCTCTAGGTACGGTAGACTCAGCCAGAGTGTTCGGGGGCTGGGTTCACCGGCGGATTTGCGTTTCTGGCAACTGCTCGGTATCGTGAGCACCTGCACCACTTGCCATAGCGAGGGTGGCTGGGTGCGATGGTTTCATGCCCCAGGCGATCAACGGGGGATCCGACAATTTGCATTGCCCTCAGTCCCACTTGGCTTTGCACTGAAGAGCAATTCACAATTGATAGATTAAGAAGAGTGGCCAAGCGCCACCCGGCCCGCTCCGGGCAATCCAGCCTATTTCAGGGGAGGATTCATTTTCATGAAAAAAAAGGTATCGAACGGGCACATTCTCAGCCGGCGGGCATTCCTGACGGCGACGGGCGGAGCGCTTTCGGTGGGTCCCAAAGTCGTCGAAGGCATGATGATGCCGGCAAAGGAAATCAACCCGCGAAGCCCTGAAGAAGAACAGCCAGCGCCGTTGCGCCAGAAGCGCCCGGCCTGGTTGCGCGAACAAGGGATCGTGATGGCCGGAGTGGACTGGGAGTCGCTGGTTTTTCGGATCCGCGCCGGAGGAAACCCTGACCTCGCGCACGCCTACAGAAGCTACGACGAGAAGGTTGCGCTTTGGCGCGAGGAACACAGCGAGCGGGTCGCGCGCCGCCTGAAACAGATGGGCTTCAACCTCGTGATGATTCCTCTTTATAAAGGAGCCGGCCCGAAGGCGGAGCGGCCCGGCATGGAGGATGCCAAACGCTTTACTGAAATCTGCCATCGGGTTGATTTGCGCGTCGGGTGCTACCTGTTCAGTGGGAGCCTGCTCTACGAATCCTTCTTTGCGGAGAATCCCGACGCACGAGATTGGATCGCCAAGGATTTTGAGGGCAAGCCTATCGTCTACGGATATGGGAAGCAATATTTTCGCTGGATGGTGAACCGGACCCATCCCGGGCTGCGGGCTTTCCTGCGCGACATTGTGCGCTTTGCGGTGGTGGAGGCCAAGGTCGATCTGATTCACATGGATAATTACGTTCTGGGATCAGGCTATGAAGAGTATACGGTGAACGTCTTTCGCCAGCACCTCAGGAGCAAATACTCGCCCGAAGAGCGGCAGCGGCGCTTTGGGTGGACTGAGATGGAGTGTATGCAGCCGCCGCCCGCGCCCAAACGGCCGGATGAATACAATTCCGATCCGGTTTATCAGGATTTTGTTGACTACCGATGCGATGCCTTGGCCGACACCTATCGTGAATTGGGCGAGTACGCGCGGTCACTGAATCCTGAGATCATCATGGAATGCAACTCGGGCGGATACTCGGGGGGATTAAACCTTGGTCACCTTGGAATCGGAAGCCTGGATCACACGAGCCTGATCCGGTGGGGCGGAGCTTTCTGGGATGAACACCATCCGTGTCGTCTCGAAAATGGAATTATGACCTCGCATTTTCGATCCCAGTTGATGGGACGGCTGTTTGGAAACATGTTGTTTGCGTATACAGACGACCGGCTTTCGATGGCTGAATCCATGGCCAATGATCTGCAATGCCTCGGCGCCCCGGCAGCCGTCATTGGCGGCAAGGTTGTTGCGATTTCAAGCATCCATGACGAGAATCCGAAAGAAATTGATCCGGCGATTCTTGCGTTGATGCAGTTCTTTCATCGCGAGCAGCAGCATTATCGCGACGCCGAACTGATTGCCGACGTGGGCGTGGTCAACACGCACGCGAATAAAGGGTATGGCCCGCAAATCAGCCGAAACCGGTGGCTGGCGTTTACTCAGGCGCTGTACCAGGGCAAGGTACCGTTCACTTTTGCTCCCGAATGCCTGGCAAGCAACCTGGGACGATTTCGAGTCCTCGTGCTGGCAGACCTGGCTCTGATTTCCGACAAGTATTTGAAGCTAATTCGCGAGTTCGTCCGGCAGGGCGGAGGCCTGGTGGTGACGGGCCAATCGGCACAGTTCGACGAACACAACATCCGCCGGAAAAAGCCGGGGCTGGCGGATTTGTTTTCTGATCTCCCCGGAGAGAAGACGCTCCATGCCACATACGGCAAGGGCCGCGCCGTCTATGTCCCCCAGATCCAACTTCCAGAAAAGTTCCAGGCCGGTATGCTCCCCGTGAACCCCGATGAACTTCTTGAGGCCGTTCATTGGGCGGCGGGCGGACCGTTAACGGTGGAGATCAAAGCGCCTGACACGGTGACCATGAGTTTGTATAGCCAGCCGAGCGGCCGCCGGGTTCTCCACCTTGTGAATTACGATCCAAAGCAACCGCTCCACAACATCCAGGTGTCCATGCAGTTGCCTCAAGGGAAGTCCTCGGTCAATGTCCATTGGCTTTCGCCCGACTCCGATATCAACCAAACACTCCCCGGGCAGGTTCACGGGCGGGAACTGCGGTTCACGGTTCCCCGCTTGGAAGTGTATGATCTTGTGGCTATCGCATGATAGCGTAAGCGGCTTGCTCCGGGAGCAGACAAAAGCTTGCACAGCCAGCCTTGGTGGATATAAGAGAAAAACGGGATGCCCTTTAATCCGCCCACAGAAAAGGCGACCGCCGGGATGGTGGCAGGTTTTCTCACCTTGGCACTGATTGTCGGTTCCCCTCTGCCCTGCCAAGCTGTGACCATTGTGAAAAACGGCGAGGTTATTCCCAGGAAAAACACGATTGCTGTCGGCCAGGTGTCCATGGAGCGCGAGCCGGCTTACGTGTGGCGGAACCTGGGGCCGGGAGGACCGCTGTGGGGCTGTCTCAGAATTTCAACTGGAAGGAGGACTTCTTGCTTTTTATGACGCGAAGATCGTTGCTGATGGGCTGGCT
>CAYWMN010000084.1:8949-13909 GCA_964459065.1 uncultured Acidobacteriota bacterium
GAGCCCGGCGTCCTGGTGTTGGCCAAGAAGGGCGAATTCCTGGGTAAGGGTGACAGCCTGCTGACGGCCGCCAGCGTTTCCAACCTTGTGCTGCGCGGTTACGGAGCGACCCTCAGGATGCACAAAAAAGACTACGAGAAGCCCCCATATCAAAAAGCTGAGTCGCGCATGGGCATCTCGATCCGGGGATGCAAGAACGTGCTGATTGAAGGGTTGCGCGTTGAGAACAGCGGCGGCGACGGTTTTTTCGTCGATGGCGGTGGCCGCCGTTTATGGAGCGAGGATATTACCATCCGGCACTGCGTTTCCGACCGGAATTACCGCCAAGGCATCAGCGTCATCAGCGCCGTTAACCTTCTTGTGGATGACTGTGTTTTTTCCAACACCGGCGGCACGCTACCCCAAGCGGGGATTGACCTCGAGCCGGGCAGTCCAAACCAAAGGTTGGTCAACTGCGCGATCCGTAACTGCCTGTTTGAAAACAACCACGGTCGTCAAATCCAGGTCTATCTGCGGCCCTTGAACAAGCAGAGCGCGCCAGTCTCCATCCTTTTTGAGAACTGCCTTGCCCGCATGAGGCCGTCCAGCGGATCCTCGCCAGGAGGGCCCTGTTACTACAGCCCCGATGGTAATGCTGCCATGGTGGTGGGCGGGGCCACGGACGACGGTCCGCGGGGCCTTATCGAGTTCCGCAACTGCACGTCTGAGAACTCGTGCAATGAAGGGGCGCTGGTCTACGATAAGTCCGCCAAGTCTGTGCGGGTCCGCTTTGAGAATTGCAGTTGGAGCAATCCTTGGATGATGGGGACCGACGAGCATCGTGACTACACGACTCGTACCGGCGTCCAGGCAGCAGTGCTGATCTTCCTGCGAAGAACGTCATTGACTCACGACTATGGAGGGGTCGATTTCGTCAACTGCCATGTCTACGACAATGCTGACCGGCCTGCCGTGGCGGCCGTGGAGAAAGAAAGCAGCTTTGGCGTTCATGACCTGCGAGGCCGGATCTCCGTGCACAACCCCTTTGGCGCCCACGCCGATCTAGGCCCCCACCCCACCGGCATCAGCTTGAAAGTTGTCGGGGTTGGGCCATGAAAGATGGTCAACGGTTCGAAAGTTGTGGTGCAGGCGGGTCGGACGACTGAGCACAAATCGCTCCGGCGGGCAAGCCGAGGCGTATTGAAAAGCCCCAATCCTTTTCGACCTGATCAGACCTCACGACAACCTGGTTCCAACCTGAATCCAGATGTACGCGAACGCGATCCGGCGGTGGGTCCGAAAGATCGGCTACCCCTTGGGCTTGGGGAGAATTGATGACCCGGCGCCGGTTAATCCATATGGCAATCCCGTTGTCGTGCCGGACGCTTAAACGGCAGGCGAGCGGCACCCGGGCCTTGACCCACGCGACGGCAATGGCGCTGGCATTCGTATCGGGGTAAACCATGTATAAATCAGTCCAGGGTATCAAGCCGGCGCGGTTCAGGCGGAGCACTCCACGGACTGTATTGCCCACCACCTGCTGCCATTTTACCCACGATACTTTTTTGCCATCCTTCCCCAAATACGATTTGTGCAGCGTCGCTGAGGTAATCCGAACGTCGCCCAAGTCCGGCGCCTCGCCGGGAGCAAAAGGACCGACGACACTCCACTGATCCAGTATCTGCTGCTTGATATCGACTTGTCGGCTAAGCGAGAGGTGCTTCTGGCCTGAGCGCATTTGGAGCGTGGCCATGCCCCGAAGATGATAAAGAGGATGTTGAACGGCGTTCAAAATCGGCAGGAATGCAAACACCGAGTGCTTTCCCGTGGGCAGCGTGAATTCCCGGTGCGCCAGGCCCGGCACGTTGATGTCGAGGGTATTCCCAGTCGTTGCAGCCGGGAGCAGGGCATGGAGCATCAGCCCGGTCTTGAAACCCTCCACGTTGTTCAGCCTTCCAGCACTCCTGAAATAACGCGGCTCGTCGTTGAGATGTAATCCCGCCTCAACCTTGCGCAGTTTGGCTGCCGAGCTCAAGTAAGCCCCGGAAAGAGCAAACGCGGCAGCCTGTGCCTGCTCGTTCTGGTACTGGCGGATTCCCGTCTGAATTTGCGCCATCTCGGTGTCGGCGGCTTCCAATCCCGCGCGCACCTCGGAAGAGCTTGCGGGGCCGAACTCCTGTGCCGCACGCGACCGCAGCGTCTGGAGATGAAGCAGCAGCCGGTTTAATTGAAACTTCCATGCAGAGAGGGTTTGTCCGGCGCCTGCCAGTGCCCGGTGGGTGACGGCAAGGCGGTTCACAACTTCCGGGAGCAACCCCTGAACGGATTGTGAACCTTTGAAGATTACTTGCACCGTCACCGGTTTGCGGATGGAAGCGCTCGGCAATCGAATCTCTGTTGTAACGCTGCCCGCATTGTACGTATAACCGGGCGACGCATTGGGAGAATCGGGGACAACCGTGCCGTCGGCCATAATCCGTTCCGGGTGGGTGGTTACCGGCAGCCGAATGATGACGCGGCGCGATTGAGGTTGCCCGGCGTAACGGCCGGTTGTAGGCCCAACGACGACCCGGACTCCTTTTACGCCAAGATTCTTGTAGTTCAGTGGTGTCAGCGCATAGGCTTCATGGAGATAAGCCGGCGAGGTACCGTCGTCTTCATAGAGGGTAAAGTGGCCGCTTGCACCCGGATAGACCTCGACGACCAGAGGATTGGGTGGCCTTTCCGCCATGCGCAGAGTCATTAATTGCATGGGTAGCGGCACGCCGCCTCGAACAAAGACCGGAATTTCATTGGCCGTTGCCAGCACGGGACGGTCTCCGCCGTGGCCGACCCGCTCATGGGTCAGTAAATTCCACCAGGTTCCTTTCGGAAACCACACATCGGCGGCGCCAAGCCAAGCTTTCCCCATGCCCTTGCTGACAATTGGCGCGACCAGCAAAGAGGGCCCGAACTGATATTCCTCGGGATGGGTGTAAGCCTGCTCGACGGAGGGGTGAGCCAGATAGAGAGGGCGCACCAACGGCAGAGAGTGTCTCCAGCAAAGATAAGCGCTGGTATAGATATAGGGGAACAAACGGGATCGCAACTGATACGCCCTGCGCGAGGCTTCTTCCGCCCGCCTGCCGTAGTACCATGGCTCGCGATAGTCCCCGAAGTCTTTCTTGGAATGCGTTCTCAGGACGGGGCTCAGGGCTCCAAACTGGACCCAGCGGGCAAAAAGCTCGGAGCTGGGAATCGCATACCGGTGCCCACCGATATCATGGGACCAGTAGTCGGCACCGACGTTGCCCGCGGCGGCCGTGAACGGTACCTCAAACCTGAGTACGCGCCAGAGCGAACGGGTGTCGCCGGAGAACTGGATGGGATACCGCTGATTGCCCCAACCGCCCCAACGGCTGAACGAGGCCCCACGATGATGTGTGGAGGCCCTGCCAATGTGCCAAAAATCCAGCGCGTTGTCCCAGCCCAAATGAATCCCGCCATCCAGCCACCAGAAGTCGACGCCCTGCTTTTCCAGAGGGTCCATGAGCAACTTGAAGTAAGTGTCCATGAATTTCCGGTTCGTGTCTTCAAAGGGGATGATCTTTTGTTTTGCCGGATCAATTCCCATCGCTTGGCAAAACTGATCATACTGGCTGTACCAAGGGCCGACTCCTCCGTTCGGATGCCAGTTGAGCGTCACGTGGAGGCCGCGCGCGTGCAGCCAGGCCAAAAGCTCGGCCGGATGCGGGATCAGCTGCGGGTTCCAATCGAACGAACCGCCGTGGGGCGTTGTGTGCCAGCCCATGTCCATGACCATGACGTCGAGGGGAAACTTGTGAAGGTTGTACTCGATGGCAAGTTGCTTAAACTCGTCGGCCGTGTAGCTGTAGAATCGCGACCGCCACGCCCCCAGCATATACCGCGGCGGGATGGGGATGTGCCCGCTGACGGTGGTTAGATCCTCAAGCGCGGTGCGGTAACGCCCCTGGCCATAGCCGAAGAAGTACCAGTCTGCGATTTCGGACCGGGGTCGCGGCTTGATCCAAGGATTCGCGCCGTTGCTGAGCAGCGACGTCTTGTCCTCAAACAGATACCAGCCATCGCGGGACACGACACCGTCGGGAAGCGGCTCCCGCCCGGTGCAGCCGTCCAAGGACCTTAACGTCCCTCCCAAATTGCCGGTCTGCTTGTCTCCGGGGCGCCATGTTTTCCACGCACCGCCCTTATTGAGAAATTCGATTGCGAGGTTCCGGGCGTTGAATCCATTTTTGCCGCCACGCCAGATGAGTTTCATTCGTGAAGTTGTGATGGTCAGAATTCCTGCCTCTTGATGAGTATGGAACTGTGGCGGTTTAACGTTCCGATGCCACGCAAAATAGGAACGCCGGTCAATGAACTCTCCGTTCGTGCTGAATTCCAGCCGCACCAATGTGGGCGTGATCACGGTGAATCGCGCCTTGCCGGCAACCACCCTTCCATCCGTTGCCGGGCGGGTCGCCGCTGTCGCACATGGGGCTACATACAAACCTCCCAGCACGGCTACAATTGCCAATAATGCAGTCCACCCACACGCAGCCGTTAGAATGGTCTCCCGTAAGCGACTCGACCAGATCGCTAACGCCTTACTGTTCTGCGAGAATTTCCTATGTGTCCCCATTTCCCATTCTCCTCTGAAGCAAACACGTCTCACTCAACTTCGACGATTCTAATATCCCGCGAAGTCTTAGACATTTCAAAATGCCCATTGATTGGATGGCGAACCCAGTAATCACCACAGGCGCGCTTGACGTCTTATGCAGGGCGATATCGGGTGACGCTTCAGGTTTCACAGAGGCCTGGACGAGGTTCCATCCTCCTCTTATTTTGTCGGATCGTTGCGGCCTCTGCTGGGTCTGGTTTTCGGTTATGCTCACTTCGATCATGCCGGCAAGTCACGCTTAGAGATTGGTTCGGCACTTCTGTCTGAACTGCACTATAGCATGCCAGTACCGGCATG
>CAYWMN010000085.1:0-13705 GCA_964459065.1 uncultured Acidobacteriota bacterium
GTGGCGATGCCCGCCTCCAGACCTCCGGCGCCTCCCAGCAGATGCCCGGTCATGGATTTTGTGGAACTAATGCCGATCTTTCGGGCATGATCGCCAAAAACCTTCTTGATGGCCAGCGTTTCCAGCCGGTCGTTGATCGTGGTAGAGGTGCCATGCGCGTTGATGTAACTCACCTGCTCCGGCGCTACCTTGGCGTCCGAAAGCGTGTTCCGCATCACCCGGACGGCGCCGTCGGCGTTCTCGGAAGGCTGCGTGATGTGGAACGCATCTCCGGACATCCCGTAGCCCACCACTTCCGCAAGAATCGCGGCGCCGCGTTTTCTGGCGAATTCGAGTTCTTCGAGGATCAGGATGCCGGAGCCTTCTCCGATGACAAAGCCGTTGCGTTCGCGGTCAAAGGGCCGGCTGGCCTTTTCCGGTTCGTCATTGCGGGTTGAAAGAGCGCGCATGGAAGCGAAGCCACCCACGCCCATGGGCGTGATGGCGGCTTCGGCTCCGCCGCAGATCATGACGTCGGCATCGCCGCGCTCGATCAGCTTGTAGGAATCGCCCACCGCATGGGCGCTGGAAGAACAGGCCGTGCAGGTGGCGGAATTGGGACCCTTGGCTCCCCAGCGGATCGAAACAAATCCGGAAGCCAGGTTCACAATGGCCGCCGGAATAAAGAACGGGGAGATCCTTCGCGGGCCGCCCTTCATCAGCGACGTATGCTCGCGCTCAATCACATCGAATCCGCCGATTCCGGAACCGATGTAGACGCCGGCGCGCTCCGCAAGGTCCGGCGTGATCTCCAGCCCGGACTGCTGCATGGCGAACTCGGCCGCCGCCATGCCGAACTGGATGAACAGCCCCATCTTCTTGACTTCTTTTTTTTCGATAAAAAGAAGGGGATCGAATTCCTTGACTTCCGCGGCAAAAGTGACGGGAAATCCGGTCGTGTCAAAATGGGTGATGGGCGCAGCCCCGCTTTTGCCCGCCAGGAGGTTGCCCCAGGTTTCTTCGGTCCCCACCCCGAGGGCGCTGACTAAACCAACCCCTGTCACCACAACTCTTCGCGCCAAGTTTCGTCCCTCCTGGGGGCCGTGTCCGTTCAATTCTTCGCGGGCTTGACGTGGGCCTGGATATAGGTGATGGCATCCTTGACGGTCTGAATCTGCTCGGCATCTTCGTCAGGAATCTCAATTTCAAACTTTTCCTCAAAGGCCATAACCAACTCCACGATGTCCAGAGAGTCGGCCCCCAGGTCATCCACAAAATGCGCCGTGGGGGTAACCTCTCCCTCATCAACTCCCAATTGCTCAACGATAATCTGCTTGATCTCTGCTTCTACCGAAGCCATAAAAGTATCCTCCTCATTCTTCACGGGGTTGGCTATTCTAACTTTAGCACCAGCGCGCGTCAAGCGGCCCGGACCGGGGGAAGACTCCTTTCGAGGGCTGCCCTCCCTGCGGACGAACCGTTGATGGGTTGGCTTCAAGCCATGTATAACCCGCCGTTAATGTTCAGCACATGACCCGTAATATAACCCGCTTCCTCCGAAGCGAGGAAACTCACCCCACAGGCAACCTCCCGGTCGGTTCCCATTCGGCCGAGAGGAATCACACTCAATAATTTATCATGGACGCTCGCCGGGAGCTTGTCCGTCATCGGCGTCGCAATAAATCCCGGGGCCACGGCATTGACGGTGATGTTCCTGCGGGCGACTTCGGCCGCAACCGCCTTGGTCAGCCCAATCAGCCCCGCCTTGGAAGCGACGTAATTCGCCTGGCCGGGATTTCCCGCCTGCGCAACCACCGAGGTCATGTTGATAATCCGGCCGTAGCGCTGCCGCACCATGCCGGGCAGGACTTGCTTGATGCAGTGATAAGCGCCATCCAGATTCGTCCGCAAAACGGTATCCCAATCGTCCGGCCTCATTCGCAAAATCAGGTTATCGCGCACCATGCCGGCGTTGTTCACCAGAATATCAATCTTTTTCCAGCTCTCCAAAACTTTGCTGATGCCGGCCTGGATCGTCTCAGGATTTGAAACATCCACGTTCACGACCATGGCGGTTCTGCCCAAGGCTTCAATTTCCCTGGCGACCGCCTGAAGCTTTTCCTCGCTGCGGCTCGCCAGCGCGACATCGGCTCCGGCCTGGGCCAGCGCCAGGGCGCAGGCTTTTCCAATGCCCTGAGAAGCTCCGGTAATGACTGCAATACGGCCTTCCAAACTCATCATTTACACCCAAAAACCCGCGCGTTTTAACGAAAAGCCCAGCCTCTGTGATGCATTCGGACTCGGCGCAGTTACATGGATTTTAGCGCAGCAATCGAATCCTTCACGGAATCCAGCGTTCCCGTCTGGAAAGCTTTCGCCGCGGGGTCAATCTGCCTCATTAACCCCGAAAGAACTTTTCCCGGGCCGGTCTCGACGAAAAACTCCACTCCTTCAGCGCGGAGCGCTCGCATCGAGTCGGTCCACAGCACCGGGGCAACAACCTGCCGCTTTAATCCCTCACGAACCTCCGCAGCCGAAGACACGATGGCGGCATCCGAGTTCCTCGCTATCGGAAACTGAGGGTCGCACATGGCCACTGCATCCAGATCCGCGGACAGGCGTTCAGCCGCGGGCCGCATCAAGGCACAATGAAAAGGCGCGCTGACGTTCAGCTTCAACGCGCGTTTGGCGCCGCGGGCTTTGGCCAGTTCAATCGCCCTATCAACAGCCCCCTGGTCGCCGGCGATCACGATCTGGCGAGGCGAATTCAAATTGGCCGGCGACACCACCTCACCCTGGGCCGCCTCGCGGCAAACCTCCTCGACGGCGTCAATCGCCAGGTCCAGAATCGCCGCCATGGCTCCCTGGCCCACCGGAACAGCTTCCTGCATGTACTGGCCGCGCCGGCGAACCAAACGCAACGCGTCGCCCAGTTCGAGCGTCCCGGCCATCACCAGCGCCGCATATTCACCTAAACTGTGGCCCGCAACGAAATCCGGCTGGATGCCGTTTTCGGCCAGCACCCGCGCCGCAGCAACTGAAACCGCAAGGATTGCCGGCTGCGTGTTCGCCGTCAGCTGCAATGCCTCCACCGGACCGTCAAAACAAATTTTTGAAAGGGAAAAACCCAGAGCCGCATCCGCCTGCTCAAAAACCTGCCGCGCGGAGGCAAAATTCTCAGCCAGTTCACGGCCCATGCCGGGCGCCTGCGAACCCTGGCCCGGGAAAATAAACGCAACCTTAGCCAACCGAGGACCCCCGCCAGCCATCTGAAATAGGACCTCTCGAAGGCCCTGCGCCGATTACCGCGACCTTGCCGTTGGCTACCACCGTAAGAGCACCGATCCCCAAGTCACCCCCGCTCCGAAGGCGGACATTAAGATCAAATCGCCTTTTTTGACCCGGCCGGCGCGCACGCACTCATCGAGACAAATCGGGATGGACGCCGAAGACGTATTCCCGATCCGGCTGATGTTGGAATAAACCTTTTCAACCGGAATCCGCAGGCGTTCGCGAACCGCTTCCGTGATGCGCTGGTTGGCCTGATGCGGAATGAACAAATCAATTTGCTCAGAAGAAATTCCCGCTGTCTCCAAAACACGGGACGAAACCTCTTCCAGGCTGCGAACCGCAACTTTAAAGAGTTCGTTTCCCCGCATTTTGATGAAGTGGTCCCGCGCTTCGACCGTCGCGCAACTTGCGGGCCGCGCGGTTCCTCCGGCGGGAATAAAGAGGTGGTCCGCAAAATTCCCGTTGGTGTGCACTTCCGAGGCCAGGATTCCCGCTCCGGTATTGACCGGCCCCAGGATGCTGGCCGCAACGCCATCGCCGAAAATCACACAGGTGGCGCGGTCCTGGTAATCGAGATATCGGGAAAGCAGTTCCGCGCCGATCACCAGGGCGTACTTCGCCTTGCCGGTTTTGACAAATTGATCGACAACCGTCATTCCGAAAAGGAATCCCGAGCACGCCGCCGCCATATCAAAGGCGCAGCAGGTTCCCGCTCCCAATTCGCGCTGAATCAAAGCAGCCGTGGAAGGCAGCGGCATATCCGGAGAGATTGTCGAACAGATGATCAGGTCAAGATCTTCGGGAGCAATTCCGGCCATCTCCAGGGCATTTCGCGCAGCCTTCACGGATAAAGTGGAAGTGGTTTCATCCGGAGCCGCCTGCCGCCGCTCTTTGATGCCCGTCCGCTCGGTGATCCACTTATCGGAGGTATCGACCAGCTTTTCAAGATCAGCATTGGTGATGACCTTTTCTGGCAGCGCCCGCCCTGTACCCAAAATGCCGGTTTGAATCATGCCGGACCCTCAAAACCTTTCAATTTTTGCTGAGCGCAGCAAGAGCCAATTCACGCTCGATTTTCTCGTTCACACGGCCGTTTGAAAATTCCGCCGCCACGCGAATGGCATTCTTGACGGCGTTGGCGTTGGAACCCCCGTGGCAAATGATGCAAGCACCCTTCACTCCCAGCAGCGGGGCGCCTCCATACTCCGAGTAGTCCAGACGCTTTTTGACATCTTGAAACGCTTTCCGGGAAAGCGCAAAGCCAACCTTTGAGGAAATCGTGCTGGAAAAGGCTTCTTTAAGAAGCGTCGACATCGTATCCACAAAGCCTTCGCTCACTTTGAGCACGATGTTTCCGATGAACCCATCCGCCACGATGACATCCACCCGCCCGTTAAACAGGTCGCGTCCCTCAACGTTGCCGACAAAATTAAGCGACGACTGGTTGAGCCGAGCCAGCACCTCGCGGGTCACCTCATTGCCTTTATGGGACTCGGATCCGTTTGAAAGCAAACCGACCCGGGGCTTGTCCACGCCCAGAATCTTGCGGCAATAGATCTCGCCCATCACCGCAAACTGCTCCAGGTGCAAAGGCTTGCAATTCACATTGGCCCCGACGTCCAGCAAAACCGTCGCCTTCCCCCTCTTCGAGGTGGGAAAAACCTGGGCCAGGGCCGGACGATCCACGCCTTCGAGCGTGCCCATCACAATCTTCGCGGCGGTCATCACCGCTCCGGTATTCCCGGCGCTGATCAAGCCGTCGACCTGCCCGTCCCGCACCAGCCGGGCCGCCACCCGAATCGAGGAGTCGCGCTTCTGCCGGAAGGCTTTGGCGGCCTTGTCCTCCATGGTGACGGCTTCGGACGCATGAACCACTTCAATCTTGAGGCTCCCGGCTCCCCGGGCGGCCAGTTCGGAATCCAGAAGGCGCTTCGGCCCTACCAAGAAGACCTCGGCATAGCCCGCCCCCGCTGCTTGAATAGCTCCCTCGATTTCAGGGACAGGGGCCGTCTCGGAACCCATTGAATCAACGGCGATACGGCGCATGGTCTAAAAGAGCTGTTAAGAGAGTGTGATTCCGATCACAGGCTAAACAAAGTTTAGGCCCGCTCCTGCTACCTCAGATCGCTTCTTCCACCAGGACCACTTCGCGACCGTGGTAATGTCCACAGCGGGGACATGCATGATGAGGCAATTTTGCTTCATGACAATTCGGGCACTCGGCCAGCCCCTGTTTTGCCAAGTGATCATGAGCACGCCGGCGATTGCGCCGGGCTCTTGAATGTCGTCGTTTAGGATTTGGCATTCTGAATTTCCTTCACTGCAAAGTTCTCTTGCCGCTCTTGACGGCAGGCAAGGTTAAATTTACACCCGTTTCCTTTTTCTGCACCCATGAAGTCAAAGTTAATCTCTTCCACGGGAGCGAACCCTTTGGCCTAATCTCTGCCTGACTCTATTTTTTTAAGAAAGCAAAAGGGGAGTCCTCTCGCTGGGAGGAGCACCCACACTGTTCGACATTTCGATTCGCGCCACAGGTAGGGCAAAGGCCCAAACAGTCAGGTCGGCAAAGCACCTTCATGGGAACCGATAAAAGCACCTGTTCGGCCACCACCTGGTTTAAATCAACACCCTCGCCGGAGTAAAACCCCACCCTTAACTCATCTCCCGGCAGTTCGATTTCTTCCTCCCTGGCGATGGCCGCCATAGGCCGGAATATCAAGTCAAAATGAGACTCGACAGGAAGCTCGACTTCTCCGAGGCAACGGTCGCAGGCCGATTCAACCCGCGTAGAAATACTGCCCCGGAGACCGATCTCCTTTTCCACCAGTTCCGCGACTGCCTCTACCTTGAGAGGTCCAACCTGGTGAAACCTGGCCTCATGGTAGTTCAGTGCGCCCGGCGGGTAAATCTTTGATACCGAGATTCGGTGAAGCTCAAGCTCCCGGAGGCTAATCAGCACAAAGGCCTCCTCCATCCAAATATATCATTATAGCTTCCAGGAGGTCTATGTCAAGAAACGCTGATAAAACAAGGACTTACTTGTGACCATCTAACCGGTCGGTTGGCGGCGATTTGCTCCCGGCCACCGGACAACTTCGCCCCTGTCTCCTGTGCATTTTAACATTTTTCTGCTACGATTCCGGTGTGAATCGCGGAGCCGGCGTGGCTGCGGCGTTGCACTTCACTGCACGCGAAGACGCACCAGCGCTGTTCAAAGTTCGCCAAAATTTGGAGATCCGTCCCTGGACAACAAGTCCAATCTCAGCCGTCAATTCCCAGAAGGGCCGGGCAATCCCGGAAACCTGCTGTGCCGGCTAAGCGCTTATCTGCCAACCGAGGCGTCCGCGCGGTGGGCGTCCATTTTTTTCAGCCTGTCGGTTCTCACCCTGCTGTTTTCCCTGGCCGCCTCGCAGCTGTTTCTGGCGGCGGCAGGAATCGCCTACGCGGTTCATCTGTTCACGAACCATCCTCGAATCACCTTCTTACCCATCAAGCTTCCGTTGACGCTTTTCGTCGTGTGGACCATCGTTTCGATGTTCTGGGCGGACAATCCGGCAGCCGGCGGCTACCAGATTCGCAAGATGGTGTTGTTTCTGATTCTGCTGTTTGCCGTGAACCTCATTCTCAACCTGAAGCACCTCGAAACCCTTTATCAGGTGCTGTATTTTGAGGCCGCCATCGCCGGCGGGTATGCGGCAATCCAATTCCTGACCCAATATCAAACGGTTCACACCGATCACCCCGGATTCCTTTATCATTTTATGACGCAGCAGCGCATCACGGGATTTATGGGCGACTGGATGAATTTCGGCGGCCAGCAGATGCTGATCTTCGCGATGCTGCTGGCCTTTCTGCTGCTGCGCCCGAAGGTTCGCGCCCTCTGGTGGCTGGTTGCCGGGGTCATTGCGTTTTCCATCATCCTGAATTTCACTCGCAGCGTTTGGCTGGGTTGTTTCGTAGCGACGCTTTATCTGGTGGCGAGGTGGAAGGCCCGATGGCTGTGGGCGGTGCCCGCCCTGGCGGGCTTGTTTCTGCTGGCGTCGCCGCGCCTGGTGCGCGAGCGCGCGTTCTCCATCATCCACCATGGGAATGACAAGTCGATTGCGATGCGCTTTGAAATGTGGAATGTCGGATGGAAAATGATCCGGAAGCATCCCTGGGTCGGCGTGGGACCCAACAACATCAACCAGGACTATGTGGAGTATCTTCCACCCGGGAAGTCGCCGCGCCCCGGATATCACGCCCACCTGCACAACGACTACATCCAGTTTGCCGCCGAACGCGGCCTGCCCTGCCTTGCCGCCTATCTCTGGCTGTTGGGCGCTCTGCTCTGGAGCTACATCAAAATTCGCAAGAAATCCGTCGCCGGCCGATGGATTATTGATGGAGCGATCGCCGCCTGGCTGGCTCTGGTTGTCGAAGGGTGCTTCGAGTTTAATTTTGGGACTTCTCCGGTGCTCATGATGTTTCTGTTTGTCGCAGCAGCTCCATTCATCGTCGCTCAGGCGGAAGCATTGGAAACTCCGCAACAGCATCGCTGACTTCCTGGTTTTCCCTGTCCCTTATGATGCCTTCCAAACGTCAAATGGTGCGGAGCTCGTCGGTGGTCGCGGTGTTTTCTTTCCTCGGCAGCCTGACCGGTATTCTGGTGGAAATCAGCATCGCAGCCAAGCTGGGCCTTTCAAAGGCCTCGGACACTTTTTACGTCGCCTACACGGTTCCCTACATCATTACCAACCTGATTTCCGCAACCGGACAATTTTCTCTGGTGCCCTTTTACTCATCCCTTGAAGCCTCGCACCCCCCCGAGGATCTCTGGCGGGGACTCAGCTACGCCGCCAATATGGTCTTTTTAGGCCTGTGCGGTCTGGCGGCGCTGGGCGTGCTGGCAGCGCCCTGGATCATCCGGGGAATCGCTCCGGGCTTTACGCCCGCGCAGACGCACCTGGCCACCCAGCTTGCCCGCTGGCTTTTCCTGGTGATTATACCGGCCGGCGTGGCCGAGACGATTCGGTCTTTCCTTTTCAGCCAGCATCGCTTTGCCGTCCCTTCCTCATCGAGCCTCTTCAGAAATGTCACGGTCATTGTCAGCATTCTGGTGGGGTTCAAACGGTACGGCTTTTACAGCATCGTCTTCGGATACATGGCAGGCTACCTCCTGCAATTCGCCGTGATGGCGGGGCAGCTCTTGATCGCCTTTCCGGTTCGTTACTGGGCAAGCCTGAAAGGGTCCGGCGAAGCGTTCCGCAACCTGCGCGGGGCGGGAGCCGCCCAGATGACAACCGCCGTGATCTGGCAGGGAGTGGTCATCGTTGAAAGAATCATCGCCTCTTTCCTGCCCCCGGGAACCCTGACGGCGCTGGCCTATAGTGTTCGAATCATGACGGCGCTGGCTGAAGTGCTGGCGGGCAGCGTGGGCACGGCCGTGCTTCCGACCCTTTCCAGGGCCTTTGCGCGCCGGCAGATGGAAACCGTGCGCAAAGCGTTTCGGGATACGCTGGAAATCGGGCTGATCCTGACCGCCCCGGCTTTCGTATTCTGCCTGATTGTTCCGCACGACATCATTCGCCTGGTTTTTGAGCGGGGAAAATTCACCGCCGCCGCCACGGCGCTGCTCTCCCAGGTGTTCTTCTATTACATTCTCAGCATGTTCTTCTATGCTTTCCTCCGCGTGCTGAATTTTTATTTCTTTGCCCGAAATGAAGCCTGGGTCTTCCTGCGGCTCAGCCTGTTCCAGTTCAGCTTGAACATCACGCTCGATTTCTTCTACGTCTTCGCTCTCCATCAGGGTTCCATCGGCATTCCGCTGGGATTTCTAACCAGTACGGCAGCCACTTGCGGGCTTGCCCTCTATCGAAACTACGGCAACGTCCGGGACAGCCTCGACCGCCCCTTCGGCCGGCTGGCCCTGAAGGTGGCAGCCGGCATCGCGTTGGCCTCGGTTACACTCGAAGGGCTGAAGCTCTGGGTTCACGTGCCCCCTACAGGCCTTGGAGAATTGGTCTACCTTGTTGAGGTAGGATTGATTGAGACGGCGGTTTTCGTGGCGGTGCTCCTGGTGACCCGCGCGGTGCGGATTTCGCAGGTCACGGCACTCTGGAACCGATTGGAAGAATCGTAGGGCGCCGGCCTTCACGGCGCAGGAGAAGAAACCGGCCAGGAATTCAATGAGCGATCGTTTATACAAAGACATCCTGAGAAAACTCAGCCGGCGGTCGCGGCGCAGGAAATTCGACCTCTTTCACGAAATTTTCCAGGCGAGCCCCGCCGACCGCATCCTCGACGTGGGCGCCAGCGGCCAGCCCTTCACCGGCTACACCTTTGAGGATTACTACCCCTATCATGAGCGCATTGTGGCAGGCGGGGTCGACCGGAAGGAGATTGATCACGCGCGCCGGCTTTATCCCAGCGTGCGCTACGCAATGTTCGACGGCTGCGCCCTTCCCTTCCCCGACAAGTCTTTTGACATCGTCTTTTCCAATGCCGTGATTGAACATATTCCCGGCGAGGGCAGGCAGGAGCAGTTCGCACGGGAGATGATGCGCGTCGGCAAAAGCTGGTTTGTGACCACGCCGAACTACTGGTTTCCGCTTGAGACTCATTACCATCTGCCGTTCATCCAATTTCTGCCGCGAGAGGCGCAGCGCACTTACAACCGCTGGTTCGGCACCGCCATCCCCAAAGGTACGCTGGAAGATCTGGCCCTGCTCTCGGCGCGGGGATTGCAGCGCTTGTTTCCCACCAGCCGCGTGGTCAGAATGCGGGTTACTTTCTGGCCGGAGACGCTGGTGGCCTACTCCGTAGACCCCGGACGCGGCAGCGCTAAAACTTGATTCGAGGCCGCTTTGACCTCATAATCGACCGCCTGCGCAAGCGCAGGGCCGGGAATCCGAACCTCGGGCGATTCAGCACATCATGAGCCAGAAAAATGTTGCGGTTTGCATCATCGTTGAAAACCTGCCGCTGCCCTTTGGCCGGCGCACCTGGCAGGAAGCCTACACGCTGGCTCAGGCCGGCTATCGCGTCTCGGTCATCTGCCCCAAGGGCCGGGGCTTTGAAAAGAGCCACGAAACCATCGATGGGATCGAGATCTACCGGCACAGCATCTGGGAGGCTTCCGGCCCCTTCGGCTACTTCTTCGAGTATGCCTGGGCGCTGGCTGCGGAATTCCGGCTGGCGCTCAAGGTCTATCGCCGGACGCGCTTCCGGATTCTTCACGCCACCAACCCTCCGGACCTTCTGTTCCTGATCGCCCTGTTCTTCAAACTGTTCGGCGTCCGATACATCTTTGACCACCATGATCTGAATCCCGAACTGTTCGAAGATAAGTTCGGCAAACGCGGCTTGCTTTACCGCATCGTCTGCCTGGCCGAACGCCTCACCTATCGCACGGCCACGGTTTCGATCGCCACCAACAAGTCCTATCGGGAAATTGCCATCCGCCGCGGCGGCATGCCGCCCGAGCGCGTCTTCATCGTTCGGAGCTGCCCGGATTTGAAAAATATCCACCCCCAGCCGCCCAACCCGGCTCTCAAGGAAGGCAAAGCCTTTCTGGTGGTTTACGTGGGCGTGATGGGACCGCAGGACGGGCTCGATCTGCTGCTTGAATCGGTTGAGTACATTCTCCGCACCGCCAAGCGCGACGACATTATGTTCGCCATCGTCGGATCGGGAACCGAATTGCCCCGGCTGAAAGAAATGGCGGCCGATAAAGGCCTGGGCTCTCACGTCCGCTTCACCGGCCGCGTTCCGGACGAAGAGCTCGCCGCTTATCTTTCCAGCGCCGATCTCGGCGTCGCTCCCGATCCCAAGAACACCATGAACGACATCTCCACCATGAACAAAATCCTGGAATACATGGCCTACAGCCGGCCGCAGGTTCTTTACGACCTGGTCGAAGGCCGCTGCTCGGCCGAAGATGCCGCGCTCTATGCCCAGCCCAACGATCCCGTGGACTTTGCCAATAAGATTTTGACCCTGATCGATTCCGAACAGTTGCGCCGAACCCTCGGCGCGCGCGGCCGCAAGCGGATTGAGCAGCTTCTCAACTGGGACATCGAAGCCCGCGAACTGCTCAAAATGTATGAGGCGGCGCTGAAGGGCAAAAAGTAGCCCGGCGGCGATTCTGCTCTTTGCATCCGCACAGATCGCAAACGATACAATCGATACGGCGCCCGCGTTTACCGGCTGAGTAAAGCCATCGGGTTTTCGCAAACCACGGCCTGCGCTACTTTTCCACCCCTCATGGGTCCATCCACCGAAGCTAAGGACCTGCGCTACAATGTGGTTCTTCACCATATTCAATGCTGGTATTGAATATGGTAAAATGAATGCTATGGGAACCACACGCAAAATCACTGTTGAGGTCCCCCCGGAGTTGCTGAAGAAGGCTCAGCGGGCCAGCGGCGCCGGCATTACTCAGACTGTCCGTACGGGGCTGGAACTCGTGGCGGCGGCGGAGACTTACGCCCGCCTGCGCGGACTGCGCGGCAAGGTCCGATTCTCTCGCACCTTGGCAGAGCTGAAGGCCGACCGATGATCGCGGCCGACACGAGCACTTGGATTGTCTTTCTGGAAGGCGGGCGGGGGAAGGACGTTGAATTGCTCGACAGGGCGCTGGAAGACCGGCAGGTGCTCATGGTACCTGCCGTCCTGACCGAACTATTGAGCGACCCGAAGCTTCCCACCCCCGCAGCAAAGACTCTTTCCGCTGTTCCCCTCATTGAAATCGATCCCGGTTACTGGGAGCGTGCAGGAGCCTTGCGGGCGAAGGTGTTGGCCAAGCGCCGCAAAGCGCGCCTGGGCGACGCGCTGATCGCCCAGACCTGCCTCGATCGCGGGATACCTCTCATCACACGCGACCGGGACTTCCGGGCATTTGCCGAATCCGCCAGCCTTGATCTTGTGATGGGATAGCTCCGGCGCCGCGCTCGTATTTCAGGGCTTGCCGAACTTGCGATGAGAAAGGGCAGGCGTGAATTTCGGGATCACAAATTCCTGAAGAACGTCAGCAAAGGCATCGAAGCCGATCCCGATCAGGCCGTTTTCCATCGTGGTTCTCCATCCATTGCGGTTTTGCTTCGGGAGGTAGAGATTGGCGACGCCGCCCGCGGCAAAGTGTCCGAGGACGGCCGAATAATCAGGCTGCCAGTGTCCATTGTCGCCCTTGCAGATTACCGAGCGGGTAATCGCATAGAGAAACCGCGACCCCACGCTGCCGCTTTTCTTATAGTAAAAACGTGGGTCTTGCTTCAGAACCGAGGGCAGCAGAGCATCTCCCACAAACGCCCCCACGCCAAGCGTGGCGTAAGAAGCGCCAAATCGCTTGACGAAGCTCTTCTCCTCAGTCCCGTATCCCCGGTACATGCCGGTAGCCTGCTCGCCTCCGACGAACGCTGTCGTCAGGCCAAGAGTAAACGGGTTGAAGACTGTCTTCCAGGTAAGTTGAAACTTCTGCCTGGCGCTGAGTGGGGCGGGGTGAGGATAATAATTGACCAGATAATTGGGGATGAAGCCGAGCACAAGCTGCTTTTCTTCCTGCTGCACCTGATAACGGGCCACTTCGCCCCGCGCCGGCCTCACCTCGATCGAGGTGACCACCCGCGCCAGCTTCAGCACAATCGGCGGCGCTGAGTAAGCCTGGCCCGCATGCTTCACAACGGAAACGGATTGCTTCTTGAAACCCGGTGCGACAATGTTCAAGTGGTACGTTCCGGGAGCAACGTGGGCAAAAAAGAATCGCCCGTCGCGCGCCGTTCGCACCTGCTCAACCATCCAGCCGTTGTGCGCCAGAGTGACTCGGGCTTTGAGGACCGGCCCGCCAAGCGGGGTCGCCACTTTGCCGCTGATGCTCGCCGCCGGCTGCTGATCCGGCGTCTGCCCTGGGGCCTGTCCCGCCGTTCCTGAGGCGGCAGGCGTGGCGGCCTGTGCGCCCGCAACCGGCGCCGGCTGTGCAGAAGCCTGAGACGCAAGCGCCCGGACGGGAAACCCTGCGCCAAACCCAAGGAGCATCCCCGCACCGGCCATCAGGGCCCAGGCGCGCCGCGCAAACGATTTCCGCCACAAAATTTTTCGGTTAAGATTCATCTATTCTTTGAGGACCGCCCCTCAATTCCCCACTAAAAGTCTGATGCAGAGTACCGCCAAATGGAAACAACGACGGCATATATTTTTGGACGTGCGCGAACGGCCGCAGGCCCCACCCAGCGGCCTTGCGGCGCGGGTGATGAGATCGTTTCTTGCCCCACTCAGGGTACCAATCAATCGTGATCTTGAACAGGATAGCACGCGCCGCACACGAATCGCGATTCAGCTTGCGCCGCGGCCCAGCAGAACAACCGGAATCGTTTTCAGCAGGATCTTCAGGTCCAGAGCCGGCGACCAGTTATCGATGTATTCCAGGTCAAGCTCCATCCAGCGCTGGAAGTTGAGCTTG
>CAYWMN010000086.1:0-13654 GCA_964459065.1 uncultured Acidobacteriota bacterium
AAAAGAACGAAGCTAAACGAGCCCTACCTCGTGCGCGCTGACTTGATGAAAGTCCCCAGTTGCAAAAAAGAGCTCGGAGCTGGCCCGGAAACTTCGGGTCTGCTAAAGCGGTCCATTGCGGGACTCCGCGGGATCGAAGGGGCAACATGGCTAGCCGGATAAGGCACGGAGCGCCGGCCTCCTTTGAGGAGCGGACTTCAGGGCTTTTTGGCGGTGATGCGGGAGGCAAGCTCGCCGTGTGCGAGATGAGTGGAGATTTCGTCGCCGACGGCGGCCTCGGCTGCGTCGCGGAGAATATTGCCCGCGCCATCGCGGGTGATGGAATAGCCTCGGCCCAGAATGGTGAGCGGGCTGCGTTCGCCGAGCAGGTCGCGCAGATGCTTCAGGCGGCTCTGCTTTTCAGCCGCCAGGCGGCGCATCGCGGCTTCAATCCGTTGTTCGCGGCCATCGAGCGCCGCCTGCTTCAAGCCCACGAGTTTGGCAAAGTCGTAGCGCGCGATGCCGGCGGAGGTTTCAAGCCACAGATGGCGCGAGTCGGCGAGCTTCCGGCGCATCGAGCGGTCGAGCCCGGCGGCAAGGTCGTCGATGCGCTGCCCGCGCTCCAGAACGCGCGTGAGCAGGTTCTGGAACGTCTGGTGCAGGCGCAGGTGGGTCAATTGTTCGCGGGCTTCAGCAAGCCGCAGGCGGAAGGTTTGCGACATGCGTCCAGCGCGGTTCGCGACCTCGGCCAGAAGGTCTTCGCGCCGCGCGACAACCACTTCGGCGGCGGCCGAGGGAGTGGGCGCGCGCAGATCGGCCACAAAGTCCGCAATGGTGAAGTCGGTTTCGTGGCCGACGGCGGAGATGACGGGAATGGCGGAAGCGGCAATAGCGCGGGCCACGCTCTCTTCGTTGAAAGGCCACAGGTCTTCGAGCGATCCTCCGCCGCGCCCCACGATCAGGACATCGGCGATGGCGTGCCGGTTGAAATACTCGATGCCCTGAACGATTTGGGTTGCGGCTTCGTCGCCCTGAACCTTGGCGGGGTGGAGCAGCACGTTCATGTTGGGGAAGCGGCGCTTGAGCACGCGCAGAATGTCTCGCACGGCGGCGCCGTCAGGCGAGGTCACTACGCCGATGGTGCGCGGCAGCATGGGCAGCGGCTTTTTGCGCCCGGGATCGAACAGGCCTTCGGCGGCGAGTTTCTGCTTCAACTGCTCAAAGGCAAGCTGGAGCGCGCCCACGCCCGCCGGCTCAAGAAATTCCACGTAGAGCTGATATTCGCCGCGCGGCTCATAAACGCCCAGTCGGCCGCGGGCAACAACGGAAAGGCCGTCCTGCGGCCGGAACTTGAGGTAGCGGGCCTGATTGCGGAAACAGACGGCTTTCAGTTGGGCGCTGGCGTCCTTCAGCGTGAAATAGAGGTGGCCCGAGGCCGCGGCGCGGAAGTTCGAGACTTCCGCGGCCACCCAGACGTCCGGGAAGGTCGATTCCAGCAGGTTCTTGATGGCGGCGCTCAGCTCGGAAACGCTGTAGATGCGGCGTTCCGGAATCAGATTGAGCGGCAGTTGGTCCAAAGTTTCACCCTCGACGGATCGCGTCTCCTAATGCCGTGTGAAATGCGACACCAGCCACATTGCCAGCGTGACAACGACGCTCAGCACCACGCAGGTGGTGATGGGGAAATAAAAGGTGGAGTTCTTGCCTTTGTAAGTGATGTCGCCGGGAAGATGTCCGAGTCCCCAAAAAGAAAATTTCGATCCGGCCATGAACAGGAGGCCCAGTGCCACCAGCACGCCGCCTAAAACCACCAGGAGCTTTCCGATTTGCACGGGGTCTTGATTGCCCATCAGCCGTTCCCCATCGATCGTCGCTGCTTGCGGCGTCAATCGGTTTCCGCCTGCTCGCCCTCCTGCAGAAAGAGGCTGGCGGCTCCGAAAACGCCCACGTTCTTCTTCAGCTTGGCGGCGAGCAGCGGAGTGTGTTTGGCAAAGCGGCGGTTGATCGTGTATTGCGGAATGGTCTCGCGGATCTTATCGAACAGCGGCTTGCCGATCAGCGAAACGCCGCCGCCGATCACGATGGCTTCCGGGTCGAGCACGGAGATCATGGAAGCGAGCCACACGCCCAGGAAGAATCCGGTCTCATCGATAATCGATTTGGCGAAGGCGTCGCCCTTCTTGGCGGCCTCCTCAATCATGATCGGCGTGATGCGGCTGAGGTGGTTCCGGGTTTGCTCGCGCAACAGGCTGGGAAGGGTGTGTTCCTGCTCCAGCTTCACGCGCGCCCGGCGCACCATGGCGGGACCGGCCGCGAGCGCTTCAATGCAGCCGAGCGTTCCGCAGCCGCAGCGGTAGGGGCTCTGATAATCAATCGAGACATGGCCGCCTTCAGCCGCCACGCCGTTCTTGCCATGATAGATCTTTTTGTTGATGATGATGCCGGTTCCGACGCCCGTGGAAACGGTGGTGTAAAAAACGTCGCGATGCCCCTTGGCAGCTCCGAAAAGGACTTCCGCAAGGCCCGCGGCGTTGGCGTCGTTTTCCAGGCGCGCCGGCAGCTTGAACTTTTTCTCAACGAGGCGGGTCAGCTCAACGTTTTCCCAGCCCGGCAGATTGGGGGGATTGATCACCAGGCCCGTGTGCGGGTTCAGCGGGCCGGGAGCGCAGATGCCCACTCCCTTGATGCGGTCGCGCCCGCCGCCTTGGGCGATGAGTTGTTTGATCATCTTCATGACCTGCCCGAGGCTTTTGTTGAAGCCCCCGGCGGCTTTGGTCGGAAGCTTGGTGGCCTTCGTGAGCCTGCCCTTGGCGCTGACCAGTCCTCCGGCAATTTTGGTGCCACCGATGTCGATGCCGACTATCAACTTTTCCATGTTCGTTATCCCAACGGTTCGATTTTTCCCGGGAGAATTGTGCTATCGTCCTCGCAAGGGCTTTCATTGTACCGCAAGTGGCGGAGAAGCCGCCATGCCCGGGGCATGAATCGGACGCTCGGCGAGCGGCGCTGCCGGACGGGTTCAATCGTCAATTCAAGGAAAGGGGCCAAGGGGGCTGAGCTTCTGGATGTGCCGTGACGCTTGACGGTTGGACGGCGGTTATCTAAGATGACACGAAGGCCAGTAGGGGAGATTATGCTGAAAGGTCGCAAGGTCCGTCGTGGGCGGCAAAACGACACTCTGCCTCTCCGGATGCCCATTCCGGATAAACTCTATTTCCGCATCGGCGAGGTCAGTGAGCTTGCCGAGACCCAGCCGTACGTCTTGCGGTATTGGGAAACGGAATTTCCCAGCCTGAAACCCACCAAGAGCGCCACGGGTCATCGGCTTTACCGGCGGCAGGACGTTGAGATGGTTTTCGAGATCAAACACCTGCTGTACGAGAAAGGATTTACCATCGAGGGCGCACGCAAATATCTGGCCGGAGGGCCGCGCCCGGCACCCGAATCCAAGGCGAACGGCAAGGGCGAATCCGGCGATGCTCGCTTGCGCGCCATCAAGAGGGAACTGGAAGGAATCTTGACAATCGTTTCGCGAAGATGCTAGCGTGAACGAATAACGCCATTCGAACCAATTGGTTGCTTGAGTGCGCGTTTTTTTCGGGACGTAGCGCAGCCTGGTAGCGCACTTGCTTGGGGTGCAAGGGGTCGCCAGTTCAAATCTGGCCGTCCCGACCAGACCTTTCGAGGGTCGACTTCGGCATTCAAGACCCCACTTCTTCGCCATTTCCTTCCAATAGAAACTTGCAATCTTTACGGAGGAGAGTTGCTGCCGTGCGATTGAAACTGCTGTTGGCTTTCGTGCTGCTGGCGGTGATGAACGCAGCGGGTAAATTGCCGCCGCTGCCGGCGCCCACGCGATGGATTACTCTGCCCAGCTCAAAGGTGGAGATTGACGGCCTGCCGTGGTACCGGGAGAACAAAGGGAATCTTTACCGCCTGCCGATCTCGCTGAAAGATACTTTTCCACCGAGTGTCTGGAGGCTTGCCAAGTCGCCGTCGGGCGGGCGGATTCGCTTCCGGACAAATTCCAGCGCGCTGGCCATTCGCCTGGAATATCCCTCGTCCCCTTCGATGCTGAACATGGAGGCGTTCGGCCAGACGGGCGTGGACCTGTACGTGGATAACACCTTCTGGAACACGGCCACCGCCCACAAGGGTGCCAAGCCCGGCAAGATTTACGAACACGTCTATTTTAATTTCGCTGGCTCGCAGCGCGTGTGGCGTAACATTACGCTCTACCTTCCTTTGTACATGGGGGTCAAGGTTCTGGCGATCGGGGTTGACCCCGGAGCCAAGTTCAAGCGGCCGCCAAACTTCGCGCTCCCGAAGCCCGTGGTCTACTACGGAACTTCCATCACTCAGGGCTGCTGCGCCAGCCGTCCGGCGATGAGCTATGAGGCCATCGTGGGGCGCCGTCTCAATCTTGATTTTGTGAACTTAGGTTTTTCCGGAGCTGGGCTGTATGAAACAGCGCTGGCGCGGGCGGTGGCGTCGATTGATGCGGCCTGCTATGTTCTCGACGGGTCCAACTTTCAAACGGTTGAGAACTTCAAGAAGGTCTTTGCTCCCTTCATCGAAATCATTCGCGCCCGTCGGCCCGTAACGCCCATCCTGGTAGTTTCACCGCTGTACTCATCGGGCCAGTTAAGTGACCCCGCCGTCGAGCACAGGAACGCCGGCATGTGGACTTTCACGCGCGATGTGGTAAGCCGGTTTATTGCGAACGGCGATCAACACATCCAGCTGATTGAGGGGGCAGACCTTCTGAGTCCTCTGCAGGGTGACGGCCTGACCGATGGGGTTCACCCCAATGATCTCGGTTTCAATTCGGTGGCCAACGGCATCACCCGGCGCCTGGCCACCATGCTGAACGTGAATTACCCGCAATAGCAAGTTGTGCTAATATGAAGTTCCGGAGTTGTGATGGCCGGAGCGAGCGCAGACTTCGGCTGGAAAAAGCTGTCGCCTTGACTCCCGATCTGAGCGGCGGCGTCATCAACTCTGCGCAACTGCAGAAAGGCTTTACGGGGCGTAGCGCAGCTTGGTAGCGCGCTTGGTTCGGGACCAAGAGGTCCCCAGTTCAAATCTGGGCGCCCCGACCACTTCTTATATCCAATCCAAATCTTGCCGCGGGCAGACAAGGGCTTTCATACCTGTTCAAAGCGGCCACCCAATCAAGATCGTGTGGAGTTTGTCACACAGGTGTGTGATGGCGGTCACAGCTTTTAGGAAAGCACGCCGTTAAATTACCGCAAGTTTTACTCGGGTCCATAGCACAGGGTTTTGACAAGCGAAGGTGTTTTCTCGGAATTCGTGGAGTCCTCGATCCACAGGCTTTCGTTTGGGGTCATAGTTTTACTTAAAGAATGTTGATGGGTGCCCATACAGGGTTGGCAACACACAGGTGACATCCTTGGCTGCTGCTTCTGACTGCGGATGTGCCTGAGAGACTTGCTGGGTTGCGCTGTCTAACAAAGGGTTGCATGCTCCGGATGAGAAATGAACGTGCTTCAAATCTCATCAAAAGGTAAGGCATCATGAAAACTTTCTGTCTGCTTGCCTTCTTAATGCTGTCAGTCGCGTTGAGCGCATTGGCTGTGCCGGAATTGCCCAAAAGTGCTGAGTACTGTGGCTCGTGCCACCGCGCTATTGAACAGGGTTGGAAGCATTCGGTCCACTCGCAAGCCATGAAGAGCCGCCTGTTCCAGGACGCGCTGGCAATGGCCAAATCCGATTTCGGCGCCCACGCCCGCGCGGTGTGCCTGGGCTGCCATTCTCCGGCGGCCGTCGAGACGGGCGACCTGTCGCTGGTCCGCAAGGTGAGTTGGGAAGGCATTACGTGCGACTACTGCCACTCCATGAGAAGCGTGAGCCTGAAAGGGGCTAATCCCAAAGCCCACGTGGAGTATGACAACGTCAAGGCCGGCCCCTGGAAAAACGTCAAGTCTCCCGTTCACGGAACGCTCTATTCTCCTTTGCACACTTCGTCATTGCTCTGCGCAACGTGCCACCAGTACCGGAACGCGGAGGGATTTCCGGTGCTGACAACGTATACGGAGTGGCAAAAAGGCCCCTACGCCGCGGAGCACAAAGGGTGCCAATCGTGCCACATGTATCAGGTGGAAGGAAAGGTTGTAGACCCGAGCGTCCTGCGGACTTCCGGCCATGAAATCAATCTTCACCAGATGCCTGGCAGCCACTCGTTGACGCAACTGAATAAGGCCATTCGCGGCCAGCTCTTGGTGACCCACCAGGGCGGGGAACTGCGCGTTGAAGTGGATGTGACCAACCAGGGCGCCGGACACATGGTGCCAACCGGATCGCCCTTGAGGAAATTGATTCTTCAAATCAAGGCTGCGCCTTTCAGCGGGAAGGCCTACCATGTCCGAAAGGTTTTTACGCGGGTTGTGGCCGACCGGAATGGCAAGATCCTCAATCGTGAAGACCTGGTGTTTATGCGGGCGGCAAAGGTGGTGAAGGATACGCGTCTGGCGCCGCGCGAAACAAGGAAAGAAGCCTTCACCTTCAAGGTGCCACAGGGCGTGCAATCAACCGTGTCGGCTGACTTTTATTACTATTATTCTCCGATGGCTACCAACAAGGCTCAACAAGAAGTGAAATTCCTGAGCCTGAGACGTTTCGTGCAGTGATTGGAAGATCAATGACCACGAAAGAAGGCGATTTATGGAAGGCGATGTGAACGGCGCAAAGTGTTCTGGGGGCGGCGGAGAGCAGAAGCCCGACCTGGGCCGCCGCTGGGTTAATGTGATTCTGGGTTCCGGAATTATCGCGACGATTACCGCCTTTGTTTATCCGGCCATTCGTTATGTGATTCCGCCCCCGGTCAGCGAATCAACCAACCTTTCCGTGGTGGCGGCTCGGGTTGGAGAACTCAAGAACAACAGCGCCAAGGTCTTCCGGTTCGGGTCTGAGCCAGCCATCCTGGTTCGCATGGCTGACGGAGCTTACCGGGCGTTTACCGCCGTCTGCACGCATCTTGGGTGCACGGTGCAGTACCGGTCTGACCTGCATGAGATCTGGTGCCCGTGCCACAACGGCACCTACAATTTGCAAGGCCGCAACGTCAGCGGGCCGCCGCCGCGTCCCCTGGCGCGATATCAGGTTCACATTCAAGGCGAGGACATTGTGGTGGTCCGCAACGCATAACGATGCCTAGACTTAAACGACGAATCTTTGACTGGATTGACGAGCGGATGGGTGGCGGAAGTCTCGAAGAAATCCTTCGCCATAAGCGGGTGCCTCTGCATCGCCACACGATCTGGTATTACTTCGGCGGCATGGCGCTGTTCTTGTTCGTCGTCCAGATTTTGACGGGCATCCTTCTGCTGATGTATTACCGGCCGACGGCCGGCGGCGCGTTTGAGAGCGTCCAGTTCATCATGACGCAGGTCAAGTTTGGCTGGCTGATCCGCTCCATTCACAGTTGGTCGGCGAACTTAATGATTCTCATCGTCTTCATTCACATGTTCAGCGTCTTTTTTATGAAGGCCTACCGCAAGCCGCGCGAGCTGACCTGGATCACCGGGATGCTGCTTTTCTTCATTGTGCTGGCCTTCGGGTTTTCCGGCTATCTGTTGCCGTGGAACACTCTGGCGTTTTTCGCCACCAAAGTCGGGACGGACATGGCCGGGTTTGTTCCTTTCATTGGCAAGTGGTTGCTGGTGTTCCTGAGAGGCGGCAAGGAGGTTACCGGCGCAACGCTGACGCGCTTTTTCGGCTTCCACGTCGCGGTGCTGCCGGGCCTTGCCACGCTGCTTCTGGCTGTGCACCTGTTGCTGGTTCAGCGTTTAGGAATGAGTGTTCCTCCGGGGGTGGAGAAAGCCATCGAGGAAGGCAAACAGCCCGAGCGCTCGATGCCTTTCTTTCCGAACTTTCTTCTGCGCGACATCATGGGATGGTATGGGGCGCTAGGCGTGCTGGGAGCCCTCGCCGCCATCTTCCCCTGGGAGCTGGGCGTCAAAGCAAATCCTTTTGGCTCTGCGCCGGCTGGAATTCATCCCGAGTGGTATTTCCTGTTCATGTACCAGACGCTGAAATATCTGCCGGCAAGAATCTTTTTTATCAACAGCGAGCTTTTGGGCTTGATGGGGTTTGCCGTGGCTGGGGCCATCTGGGTGCTGGTTCCTTTCCTTGACTACAAAAAGGGGTTTGGACGGGTCACACGCTTCTTCACCGGCCTGGGCATCTTTGCGTTGGGATATATCATCGTGATGTCGGCTCTGGCGATCTTATGAAGCAGCGCACTTTGCGGATGCGGACGATGCGAAAATTTTCAAGTATTTTCAGGGTAAAGGTTTGGAGTCTGGTTGGCGCAGTCCTGTTCGTGGCGCTGAGCGTGGCGGCGGGTGCGGCTCCAAAAGATTCGTGTATCACTTGCCATTCCAATCTTCCCGGTGAATACGGCCGGCCGGCCAAGCTTTTTGCCGCCGATATTCACCACCAGGCGGGCCTGGGCTGCGCGGACTGCCACGGCGGCAACCCTGCGGATGATTCGATGAATGCCATGAGTCCGGCCAAAGGCTTCCGGGGCGCTCCGACCCGGGCCGAGATTCCGCAGTTCTGCGGCCGGTGCCACTCTGACCCGACTTACATGCGCAAGTTCGATCCGAGCCTGCGGACGGACCAGGTGAGCGAATACTTTACCAGTATTCACGGCAAGCGTCTGAAGCAGGGAGATCCCAAAGTCGCCGTCTGCGTCGATTGCCACAGCGTCCACAACATTCGCGCGCCCTCTGATACGCGGGCGCCGGTTTATCCCACCAACGTGGCGAAAACCTGCGCGCATTGCCACGCCAACGCAAACTACATGAAGGGCTATAAGATTCCGACCAACCAGTATGAACTCTACGAAAAAAGTGTTCATGCTGCCGACCTCGCCGGTGGCGACACTTCGGCCCCCACCTGCAGCACGTGCCATGGAAATCATGGCGCCACTCCGCCCGGCGTCAGCTCCGTCGCCAAGGTTTGCGGCACCTGCCACGCGATGAACGAGCAGCTCTTTGAGAAGAGCCCGCACGGGCAGGCCTTCGCCAGAATGGGATTGCCGGGCTGCGTCCAGTGCCACTCCAACCACGAGATTCTCAAGCCCGAGGATACGATGGTCGGAACCACGAAGAAGGCCGTCTGCGTTACGTGCCACGTGAAGGGCGACAACGGCTACAAGGCCGCTGAGGAAATTGCGGGAGGGCTGGATAACCTCAAAGCCGCATACCATCGCGCCGATCAAGTGCTCGACACCGCGGAGAAATCGGGCATGGAGGTTTCGAGCGCCAGGGTGGAGTTGACTAGTGCTCACAGCGACCTGATTAAGGCTCGAGTGGCCGTTCACAGTTTCAATGCCGCTAACGTCCTCAAGCTTACCCATCAGGGCGCGGAGACCTCGCACAAGGCTTATGAGGCGGGTGTGGCGGCCCTCCACGAACGTGATTACCGCAGGAAGGGACTGGCCATCGCTCTGATTGCAATTGCGCTCGCCATCGGCGGCCTCTATCTCAAAATCCGCCGGATGGAAAGCCGCTAGGCGCCAGATCGGGAACGCTTCAATCTGCGAGAAACCGTCCTCACCGCTTTTCGGAGCGTGGGCGTTCCCCTCTCATGCCGGGCGGTTTTGTGCCCTCAAATCATCACTCGATCTTCTCCCTTTTGTCTGTCGACCGATTCATGCGTAGCGCCGTGAATCATTAGAGCGATGGTTCCAGTTCTGGAACCTTAGTTCTATTGCCGCCTCGCGCCCCGGGAGCTTACTATTCGCAGTATCGGCTGGCGGTCCAGCGAACCACGTTGTGGTAGTAGGACGGTTATGGACGAAGGCGAAAGGCACGTCCTTACGATCGAAAAGTCAACCCTGGTTCGGGAAACGCTGAAGGTGCTTTCCGAGGCGGTTGAGGCGGACTGTCATGCAACCTGCGGGATCTGCATGAGGTTTCGGGACTTTGCGCAGCAGGGTTGTGAAGCGATGATCCTCAACCTGCGGGTGTTGGGAGAACCTGTTGCCGGAACCAGTTCCGGGATTCGAGTTTTTGGCGCCAGCCTTTTGGGCGGCGTCTTGGCGGTTTCGGGTCAGGCAACCAATCCCTGGATCCTTCAGCTTGAAAAGCGCAGGCGTCCGCGTTTTCTTCCCCTGAAAGTTGCCGCAAGGCTGGGTACTTTTGTGCGCGCGCTCTTTTAAGAATCACACTCATCGCAAAATCCAACCGATCTCCCATTAAAGTCGCGGCGCAAGCTTGGTGCGGGCTGGCGGACCACGGTTTCGCAATCAACGGCGAGACGCTGCATTGATGATCTTCCAGCCTCGATTCGGGGCGTTAAATCCGGTTGTCATTGCCTGACGCCTCAGTAGTCACGCTGGGAGAAGGGAACGAAGTCGGAATCGGGATCATAGGACCCGGTTTCGATGGGTTCGAATTCCCAATGGGGGATGCCTCCAAAGTCTCTCATCGAGCGAACAATCCGGCGGCTTTGCTGATTCCGGATGACAGCCGTCCTGAGCGCTGGTCCATTCCAGCCCTTTTCAGCGAATTCCTTAAGCCGAGTTTCCACCCGCGAATATTTTGATCTGCCGGCCACGTTCACATTTTCATGGGGATCCGTTTGCAGGTCGTAGAGCTGGGGCGGATAGCCATTGACGACAATGTATTTGTAGTGTTCCCACCGAACCATTCGAATGGGTTCGATGACGCCCTCGCCCAGATATTCGGCGATGGCGACGCGTCCATTCCCGGTTTCTTCTTCCCGCAGCAGGGGCACGAGACTTTGGCCGTCCGTCGGCGTTTCAATTTTCGAGCCGGCCAGGTCCGCCATCGTGGGAAGCATATCGATCAGGGAAACCGGGGCTGCGATTCGCCGCCCTGCCGGCAACCGCCCGGGCCCGCTCACGATGAGCGGAACGCGGCAGGACCACTCCAGCATGTAGCGCTTGGACCACTGGCCGTGCTCGCCCAGCATCGCTCCGTGGTCGCTGGTGAAGACCACAACGAAGTCCTTTTCCAGTTGCAGGCGGCGGAGTTCTGCAAGGAGTTTTCCAATGCGGTCATCCACCCAGGAAACCATCCCCAGATAATTTCTTCGGGCCTCGCGAATCTTCTCCGGAGAAAGGTTAACAAGGTTGATCCCATGTTGAATCACCAACCATTTGTAGCTGGGGCTGAGGTCAAGAATATTGCTGTAGGGATGGGGCATCGGGATGTCAGCGTCTTTGTAAAGATCGAGGAATTGCTTGGTGGTGGTGTAGGGATCGTGGGGCTGAGTGAATGAAACGTAAAGGAACAAGGGCTGATCGTGGTGATTGCCGATCGCGTACTCGCGGAGCCGCGCCATCGCGCGGTCAAACGTCATCTGATCGAACCCGAGCTGCTTGGTCCATTTGTTCGGGCCCAGCATTCGCAGCATGCTCTGGACGTCGGTGCCTTTGTTGAGGACCGCTCCCAGCGTCCAATCGGGCAGCGGCCCAAAGTTCGAGTGGAAGATGTCGGGAGTGAGGCGCTCGTTAAATCCATGGGACTGGTCGGGACCGATAAAGTGGCATTTGCCCGAAGCGACTGTCCGGTAGTTGGCCCGCCGCAGATAATGCAGCGTGGTGGGGATATGGGCCGCGAATTCTGAAGCATTGTCGTACGCCTGAATCTTGTGAGGCAGCCGTCCCGTCCACAGCGCCATGCGGCTGGGCACGCAAAGCGGGCTGCCGCAGTATGCCGCATCGAAAACCGTGCCGGATTGGGCCAGCCGGTCCAGGTGGGGCGTCCGGGCGGCTTTCTGCCCGTAAGGTCCGATCATGAAAGGCGTGACCTGATCGGCCATGATGAAGAGAATATTAGGGGGCGAGCCGGCCTTGCTGCTACGGCTCGTGGACGGTTTTGCGGCTCGCGAGGGCAGAAGGCTCGCGGTGACTCCGCCTTTCACGGAAGTTTGCATAAATTCTCTTCGATTCACGTTATGCCTCCTGAATGAAATTCGATCCGGCTGCCCGGGCTCAGCTCGGCTGCCTCGGATTGCGCAGCCGCCGGCCGACTTCGTGAAGCGTCCTCACGTCTTGAAGGGAGATGGAACCGTCCGGCAGCGGGCCGGTGTCAAGCAGCAGGTTGGCGTTAAGCTTCCACGCGCTTTGAATCATTTTCATCACTTCTTCGGCGTTGCGGTGCTTCCCATCCTGGGCTTTGACGTAAGCCCAGGCCCGATGTTCCAAAGTGTTGCAGAATTCCAGGTGCTTGCCTTGGTTTTTCTGCCAGGCTCTTTCGGCCACTGCCGCCGCCATAGCCCTGTACTTGGGCAGGACCGACCGCAAATTACGAATGCCAACGCGCGCTCTTTCCGGAGCGGCAAAGTCTTCGCTGCCATTGGCGCCCTGCTTGAAAGAGATCAGGCATTGGGGCTGTAAGGATGCGATCAGCGCGTAAGTTTCCGCCGTTGGAAATAAATCGGGACGCGCGTAATAGCCCAGAACGGGGTCGAACCAAATCCCGGCGATGGGACCGTAGTTGGTGAGCAATTCGCGCAGCTCCTGGTGGACATAATCGACATACCTTCGAAAATCGGAATCCTTGCGCCAAAGATATTGCGGCTGCGGTGTGGCGTAGTCGGGCCGGGCGTATTTCCATCCCGCCGAGGGCGGATAAAAATACGGATGGTGCCAGTCCGCTCCGTAAGAGTAATAGAGAAAGAGTCCCAGTCCTTTCCGGCGGCAAGCCGCAGCCAGCTCACCAATCAGGTCCCGCCGGGCCGGAGAATCATAGCTGTTATACGGTGTCTGGTTGGTCCTGAAAAGGCAGAAACCCTCGTGGTGCTTGGAGGTCATCGTGATATATTTCATTCCCGCCGCCAGCGTCAGATCTGCAATCATGTCGGCGTCAAACCGATCGGGGCGGAAGGTTTCCTTGAGCTTTTCGTATCGCGCGACAGGAATCTTTTCGTTCAGCATCACCCACGCGCCGCGCTCCAACTGGGTGTAGAGGCCGTAATGCATAAAGAGCCCGAACTTCGCTTCCTTAAACCATCCGACCGCTGCCCGGTGAGGATCTTTCCGATAAAGCGCTTCATGCGCCGCAAGGTAAGAAGGAACTGCGGGCGGCCGGCCCTGAGCATCCACGCGGGGAATGGAAAGCACGGCGGCTCCGCCTGCCAGGTTCTGAAGAAAAACTCGACGATCCATCAAAGGCGACTCCTTTCCCGGCGTTGCCGGGGTTTGCCAGTGGCCCGGCACGGCGAATCAATAAAACCCAGCCCGGCCTAAGTCTCGTTGCTGACTTACGCGAGAGAGTTTACATCAGAACAGGCTGATGGCCTAGGGTTCATTCCGGCTCAAGTTCCGAGCGTCCTTGTGGATGGCAAAGCAAACCCTCGTGCTCCCAGGGGGCCTTGCTTGTTTCATAACCGGTCGTGGCGCGGCGCTTGGAAGAAGCAGAATGCCCTGTGGAAAACTCCGGGCGCCCAGACGCGGCTTGCGCATCCGGTTCCTCCTCAGGTATCTTCAGCATTTGAACAACATCGGCAAGGATAAGCGATTGAGCACGCTACATGTTGACCTCGGCGATCAGTGGCGTGGTGGGCAGCAGCAGGCGCTTGGCCTGATGCTGGGGCTGCGGGCTCGGGGCCATGCGGCGGAACTGCTGGCACTCGGTGGATCGCCTCTCGAGCGGCGAGCCCGGGCGCAGGGACTCCG
>CAYWMN010000087.1:0-13549 GCA_964459065.1 uncultured Acidobacteriota bacterium
GGGATCATGGTTTGGAATGATGCGCCCGGCGGGGCCACCGTGGAAGCCTGGGCCTGGTCATTTTGAGGGCCTGCCGGCGGAAGTGTCCATTCCAGGAAAGCTTTGAGAGGATGGAATGTTTGCTTCTTGGGGATCCTCGCGACGACGGCTGGCATTTGCTCTTGCAGGCCTGTTTTTCTTATGCCCCGTGCTTTTGTACGCCCTGCAGGGGCTGAGCTTTAAGCCGGGTTTCAATCTGTTTTCTCCTCAGCAGGATGAGGAACTGGGCCGGAAGTCCGCCACCGAGATTAATAAGCAACTCCCGCTCATCCGCGACCGGCAGGTGGCGCATTATGTGACCACGCTGGGCAATCGGCTTGCCAAGGCAGCGCCCCCACAGCTTCGGAGCGGCCACTACGATTGGACCTTCAGGGTGGTGAACAGCGAGGACATCAACGCCTTCGCCCTTCCTGGCGGCTTTATCTACGTGAACCGGGGCGCCATCCGTGCCGCTCAGGATGAATCTCAGATTGCCGGCGTGATAGCTCATGAGGAAGGGCATGTTCTGATGAGGCACGGCACCCACCAGGCCTCTCAGATGGTGCTGGCGCAGGCTCCTCTTTCCATTTTGGGCGGTCTTCTTGGCCAGAGTTCAAGCTGGGGCAGCCAATTAGCGAAACTGGGAATCGGCTTTGGAGTTAATTCGATGATGCTTCGCAACTCGCGAGCTGCCGAGTCACAGGCTGACGAAGTGGGAACGTATATCCTTTACCACGCGGGATACGACCCCTACGGGATGGCTCAGTTCTTCGCGATTATCCAGAAGAAGAGTCCGCAGCGAACGCTCCAGTTCTTTTCCGACCATCCGAATCCCGGCAATCGGATTCGGAACGTTGACCGGGAAATTCCTTTGCTGGGACCCAAGCGCAATTGGAAGACGGACAGTCCTGAATTTGAGGCGATTCAGCGCAGGCTGGCAAGGATGCCCGCGCCTCCCAAGCCCGCTCGCTGACTTGGGGATGACCGGGTGGCGATTCTTTTCAAGGAAATGAGAGCCGCTCTCGCCGGCATTGACGCGATCATCGAGCGGTTGAACTTTTCAGGCGAGGAGCAAATCTTACTCATCGGCCCATCGGTCGAAGACCTGTGCAGGCGGTGGGTCCATATCGCGTAAGGTATAAGAAGGGAGCCGTGTATGATTTATCAAGTTCTTTCGAAAAAAAGCCTTTCGGATATTGCTCGCGACCTGGAGGCGGCCGCGCAGAAGCATAAGTTTGGAGTCCTGGGGGTCATTGACCTCAAAGCGAAAATGCAGGAAAAGGGTGTCGAATTTGAACGCGATTGTCTCATTTTCGAGGTTTGTAATCCTCAGCAGGCCAAGAAGGTTCTCGAAAAGAACGCTGTGGTTTCCACAGCGCTGCCCTGCCGCATTTCGGCGTTCCAGGATGGCGAGGACATCGTATTGGCCACGATCAGGCCCATGGCAATGCTGGCGCTTTTTGGCGAGCCCGGGCTGGAGCCGGTGGCGAAAGAGGTTGAAGAAACCATTGTCGCCATCATGCAGGAAGCGGCCCGGTAGCCGCGGGAAGCCGGGCACTTTTCCTGCGAGATGAATTCCGGGCGCAAATGCGATCTGCTCGACCGGCGGATGGTCTCAGGGCTCGGACTGTGTTAAAATTTTCCGGTAGAATAACTTAGTTTTCGGCGGCAAATTCAGTGTGAGCGCGAATCTCACGAGGTTCGCTGCCTGGTGGAGAGAAGAGAAAGCCTATGTCCGGCCATTCAAAATGGGCAAGTATTAAACACAAAAAAGGCGTTGCGGATGCCCGAAGAGGCAAGCTGTTTACAAAAATGATCAAGGAGATTGCCATCGCGGCGCGCATCGGCGGCGGTGACGCTTCCTCAAACGCCCGCCTGCGCACGGCCATTGCTGACGCAAAGGCCGTGAACATGCCCGCGGACAATATCAAGCGGGCCATTCAGCGTGGCACCGGTGAACTGCCTGGAGCGCAATATGAGGAAGTTGTTTACGAGGGTTACGGCCCCAGCGGAGTCGCGCTGATGATGGAAATTACCACGGACAACCGCAATCGGACTCTGGCTGAAATCCGGCATCTTCTATCAAAACACGGCGGAAATCTTGGCGAGACGGGCTGCGTGACCTGGATGTTTGATAAGCGCGGCTATGTGGTGGTCGAAAAGTCAAAGATCAGTGAAGAAGCTCTGCTGGAGTTAGTCACAGAAGCCGGAGCGGACGATATGAAGGATGATGGGGAAAACTGGGAAATATTTTCCTCTCCGGAGAATTTTCAGCAGGTTGTTGATGCGCTCAATAAGGCCGGGACCGAGCCGGCCGTGGCTGAGGTTTCGATGGTGCCTCAGACCAACGTCAAATTGTCGGGGAAGACGGCAGGCCAGATGTTGCGCTTGATGGAAGTTTTAGACGAGCACGAGGACGTGCAGCAGGTCTATGCGAACTTTGACATTGAAGCCTCTGAGATCGAGTCTTTGACGCAATAGGCCGGAGGATGGGACTTCCCGGGATGTTCGCTTTTCTTTAGGGATTGGTTCTTCGTCCGGGACGAGTTGGAGCTTGCGGGCATCCGGAAGTCCGCTGCAGGCATCACTAAGACTGTCTATGGAGCCTCGGCCAAAACAGATTCACTCTTCTCAAAAATACCTTCGCATCTTTTTCTTTTCAGCTTTCATCTTTTTCCTGCTGGGAATTTTCGCATCCTCTGACTGCAATGGAAGCGAGCCCGCGTCTCCCGCCAAACTGACATACATCAAAGTGCTGAAGGGAAGCGTGCCGGAGTATCAGGCGATCACCGTGGACGTGAACGGTGTTGGGACCTACGACGGGCGCCAGCTTGATGAAACCCCCGAACCCCGGCCTCTCAAACTTACCGCTTCGACAACGAATGCGTTGTTTGCCCTTGCAAAATCCCTTGATGACTTCCACGCTCTCCGTCTTGAAAGTCGGAGGAAAGTGGCTAATTTGGGTTTAAAGACTCTTATCTATACCCACAATGGCCGCGAAAACAAAGTCGAGTTTAATTACACTGCCAACCGTCAAGCTCAGGCCCTGGAGTCCCTTTTTGATGGTATCGCAAGTGTTGAGCAGCATATCGATAGCTTGGAATATTCGGCTCGGTTTGATCCTTTGGGACTGCCTGGCAGGTTGACTCAAATCGAGATCGATCTTAAGAACAAGGCCCTCGTCGACCCTCAGCTGATGGCGCCGATCCTGCGGAAGATTGCCGGTGACTCTCAATATCTTCACATTGCGCAGGCCCGAGCGGTCTATCTCCTTCACCGTATCCAAAAATCCAACTGAACCCTCTATTGGAAGTTTTATCCCTTCAATAACCTTATTGATGTTGTCGCGTAGCTTCGCGCAGGCAGGAGTCCTAAAACCGTGCAGGGTGACGGGGCTGGCAAAAAGAGGTGCCCGGAGTTGCTTCAAGCGGGCCCGGGGCGAGGTCAATTCCGCGCGGTGAACTAAGATACGATGATCCCAGCGTATCCTACAACCGCGCTTCGGTCTCCCCCGGTGTCGGCCGAGGTTGCGTATTTGATGAGCTGCCCCTTTTTTGCCCCCAGATCGCGCGCGGCCGTCAACATGACGATCGCCGGACCATAGCCGCACATGGAGATATCTTCGCGCCGAATCACCTCCATCAAACCCTCCGGGTTGAGTTGCAGTATGGGCTCGATAGCTTTTTGGTCTTTTTCCCGGGTCAGTGCATCCGGCTCATAATGGTTCATATCGCTCGACGCGATCAGGAGTACAGGTTCGCCGAAGGCTTGAATTGCAAGGGCCACGGCGCGCCCTAGCTCCACAAGTGAATCATAATCAACTGCTCCGATTGCGATGGGGACAAACGTAAAGGTTTCCCTGATGCGCTGCAAGAAAGGTAGTTGGACTTCAAGCGAGTGCTCGGAGGCGTGAGCCATCGCGTCTTCGGCGAGCAGTTCGCATTCCTGGCGGAGCAAATTTGCGAGGTCGGTATCCAAACAAGCCCGCCCGAGGGGGGTCTGCCATTGCCCCGCCGACATTATGGACAAGGGATTGCCCCGGCACCAGTGGTTGGGACCCAAAATGATATAGTGGGACCGCGCGGGTAGAAGCCGATAAACGGCCCCTGCGACATGGCCCGAATACAGGTAGCCTGCGTGGGGTACCACACAGCCGATCGCGTCGAAGATTTTCTCCTCAGCTTGAGCTGCTGGAGCCAGGTGCGTATCAACTTCCCGCCCAAGCTCGTCAAAGCCAGCGGGGTAGAATCGCCCGGCCACCGCGGGAGAACGAACACTTATGGCACCCATGGTGAAAATGGTAGGCGTCTGGCTTGGCAGATGTCAAGGTGGGTTAGAGCCGGGGCTTAAGCCGGGATTGAAGATGGTCGGTTCTTGGTTAAGGCTAGGCTTTAGGAGTATTCTGGAAAGAATTGATAGCAAAGCTGTTACTTGCTGTCATTTTCAATCACAATTTTCAACGAGCGAAGAAATTGTGCATCCTGGGGTGTCAACTCAAGGCTCGGATCGTCGGGATTGTCTTCCGTTGATAATGTTTGGTGGCTCATCGTGCCGGACTCGCCCTGCTTATTGAAGCCGATCGTAACCTCAAGAACGAGGAAGAGGTCGTATCCGGCCGCCCGAATTCTTCCCATGACCTCAGAAATCGTATCGGAATCGGCGAGGGATTCATTGATGGCCTGGCCGAGCTCTTTGATCAAGCGCTTAAAATTGTCGTCCAACTCCAAGAATCACCTTTCCCCAAGCCGAAATTCTTTCCTCAATTGCATTCTATGTTTCGTTCCTTGGCACTGTCAAGGTTGGCAGGAAAACGCGGATTGACGTTAGGACTCACGCCGCTTTAGGATTAGTATATTTAGTGCCCGGATGTGAAAGGAAGCCCGAGGATCCATGCCGAGTTCGATCGGTATCTTAGTGGGACAGTTGTTCCGGCGCGCCAAGCAGCTATTTCATATGCTGATTGGGGTCGCCTTTCTGTTCCTCACGGCGGCGGGAGCATCCGTTTCAATCGATCTGTGGAAAGAGTATCAGACTATGCCGAACAGCGGCCCTTGGGCCTTCAGTATGGTAGCCTGTTTTACGGTGCTGCTGCTTCTCTTCAGCCTTTACTCTTTTTTGAAAGCCCGCAGCGTGAGATGATATCGAGGCTCTCTGGTTTGCGGGTTCGAGCCGTGTTCATCCCTGACTTCTTTTGACTTCTGTTATGAGTTTCCCTCCCGATAAAAGGAAGCAGCGCAATCCGGAATCAGAAACAGCAGGCGGCGAGGAACGATACTTTGACCGGCCGGCCGATCTTTCCGGCTGGAGCGCGGCACGCGACCTTGGACGGCCCGGGGGGCCTCCCTTTACCCGCGGCATCTATCCGGCGCAGTACCGGAGCCGCCTGTGGACCATGCGCCAGTATGCGGGGTTTGGTTCCGCGCGAGAGTCAAACGCGCGTTACCGTTATTTGTTGTCGCAAGGAACCACCGGGCTCTCCATCGCTTTTGACCTTCCCACCCAGATCGGCCTTGATTCTGACCATCCCCTGGCACTCGGGGAAGTGGGCCGCGTGGGGGTTGCCATCGACTCGATCGAAGACATGGAGGTTTTATTCGAGGCAATCCCGCTGGACAGGATTTCGACCTCGATGACGATTAACGCGACCGCCGCCATTTTGCTGGCGCTCTATTTTGCGGTTGCGGAAAGCCGCGGAAACGATCTTCGCAGGCTTTCCGGCACAGTCCAGAACGATATTCTCAAAGAGTACGTCGCGCGGGGGACTTTTATCTATCCCCCGGAGGCGGCCATGCGGCTGGTTACGGACGTCTTCGCTTTTTGCCGCGATCGTGCTCCGGAATGGAATACGATTTCAATCAGCGGTTATCATATCCGCGAAGCAGGGGCCACGGCCGCTCAGGAAATTGCTTTTACGCTTGCCAATGCCATTGCGTACCTGGAAGCCGCGATGGGTTGCGGACTTGGCCCCGATGAAATTGCTCCGCGCTTCTCATTTTTTCTGGCGGCGCACAACGATTTTCTGGAAGAGGTCGCGAAATTTCGCGCCGCGCGGCGCTTGTGGGCCCGGACCATGCGGGAGCGATTCAAGGCCCAAGACCCTCGCTCCTGGGCCTTTCGTTTTCACACCCAGACAGCCGGCTCCACGCTCACGGCGCAGCAGCCTGACGTGAATATTGCCAGAGTGACGCTTCAGGCTTTGGCAGCCGTTCTGGGCGGAACTCAATCTCTCCACACGAATTCCCGCGATGAGGCCCTGGCGCTGCCGACGGAAGAGTCGGCGCTCCTGGCTTTGAGGACGCAGCAGATAATTGCTTATGAAAGCGGCGTTGCCAACACCGTTGACCCGGTTGGAGGCTCTTATACCATTGAAAAGCTGACCGACGAGTTGGAGGAAGCCGCAAAAGGATACCTGGACAAGATCGACGGCATGGGCGGAGTTTTACCTGCGATTCGCAGGGGTTATATCCAACGCGAAATCCAGCAGGCCGCCTATGAGTACCAGCGCGCCATTGAGGATGGGGAGCGAATTGTTGTCGGTGTCAATGCTTACGCTGAAAGCTCAGCCCCTTTGCCTTCCATTCTTCGCATCGACCCCCGGATTGAGAAGGAGCAGGTTGAGCGGTTGCGCGCTGTTCGAAGGCGCCGTGACAACCAGCGTGTCAAGGCTGCGCTCGATGCGGTCGAGTGCACAGCGCGAACGGAGCAAAACCTGATGCCCGTAATTCTTGACGCAGTCAAATTGCATGCGACCGTCGGCGAAATTTCCGGTGCGATGCACAAAGTCTTCGGTCCTTATCAGGAAACGGTGGTGATCTAATGCCGAATTTAACTTTCTTGGGCGCGGCGGGTACGGTGACAGGATCAAAATATCTGCTGGAAGCCTCCGGAGAGCGTCTGCTGATCGATTGCGGACTCTTTCAGGGACGGAAGGAACTGCGCCTGCGCAACTGGGACCCCCTGCCGGTAAAGCCCTCGAGCATTCAATGGCTGGTGTTGACTCACGCTCACCTGGATCACACCGGATACATTCCTCGCCTTGTGAAGGATGGGTTTCGCGGTGAAATCTGGGCCTCGCCAGCCACCGTGGATTTATCGCACTTGATCCTGCCGGATTCGGGACATCTCCAGGAAGAAGACGCGTATTACGCCAACAAGAAGGGTTTCAGCAAACACAAGCCCGCCCTTCCTTTGTATACGCACGATGAGGCGCTTCGGTCGCTGGAATTGTTTCGCGTGGCCGACGAATCGAAACCCTTGGAACTCTCACGGCATTTCCAGGTGCGCTTTTTGAGGGCTGGTCACATTTTGGGTGCGCGAATGCTTGAAGTCAGCATCCTGGAAAACGGAAGAACGGTGAAGGTGCTTTTTTCCGGAGATGTCGGCCGGTTTCCGCAGCTCATCATTCGCGAACCCGCCGTTCCGGATGGATCGGACTATCTTCTGTGCGAATCCACTTACGGCGACCGGCTCCACCCGACCGACGACTTCAGGACGCGTCTGGCAGAGATCGTCAAGAGCACGGCGGAGCGCGGCGGTTCGGTGATTATTCCGTCGTTTGCCATCGGGCGCACTCAGGAACTTCTCTATCTGTTTCGCATGCTGATCAGCGAAGGGAAAATGGAATCCCTGCCCATCCATGTTGATAGTCCTATGGCGATTGACGCCACGGACCTTTACCGCAAGCACCACGAGGAGCATAATCTTGAGACCGACGAGCTCGAAGCTGGTGGTCTCAGGCTTTTTGCACAACCGAACGTGCATTTTGACCGTACCGTTGAACAATCAAAAGCTCTGAACGAGTGCCGTTTTCCGACCATCATCATTTCGGCCAGCGGGATGGCTACTGGCGGGCGCGTTCTGCATCATTTGGCGCGGTGCCTGCCGGACCATCGGAATACCATCCTGTTTGTTGGCTTTCAGGCGCCGGGAACGCGGGGACAGATCATCCAGTCGGGCGCGGCAACGGTGAAGATCCACGGGCACGAGATTCCGGTGCGGCTGCGCCGCGAAAGCATTGAGAATCTCAGCGCGCATGCGGACTATCAGGAAATCCTGAACTGGCTTGGGAAGTTCCATTCGCCTCCGCGTCAGACTTTTATCGTTCACGGCGAACCGCACGCGGCAGAAGCGCTTGAGGGAAAAATCTCTACACAACTCGGCTGGCACGGCCGCGTTGCGTCTTACCTGGAACGGGTTTCGCTCTAGAAAACAGAGATCAGCGGCGGGTGGTTTGCTTTATAGATTAACGGTTGCTATCGGGTCGTATAGCTGCGGAGTTTCTGCTGCTGCGCCATTTCCAGAACACTCGCAATCCCTCAAAATAGGCGCGCAGTTTCTCGCGCGGGGAAAGGAGTTCCTGCGGTTCCGATGAGATTGCTTTTTGCGCGAGGATGTGGCGGACACGCCTTTTGAATCCGGCAAGAAGCCATTTGAGGGTGGCCCAGCGAAGCGTCTTTTCTTCAGTCAGCAATTTCAATGCGAACGCTACGCTTCCGGCAAACAGTTGAGCGTCGCGCGCTTTCTGCTTTTTAGCGTCGCTTTCAAAAAAGTGGGTTACCGCCGCGGTGGGAACGTGCCGAATCCGGAAGCCGTGCTTCAGCACTTGAACGAACATATAAAACTCGTCACCGCCACCGATCAGCGAACCTGCCCCGAGGTCTCCTGGAAAAAGCGCATGGTTTTCCAGAAAGCTTTTGCGAAAAGCCATGTTGCATCCAAACCCGACGGGCTCGCCTAAAATGTATTGATACCAATTCGGGTCTGACGCGTCGAGGCTCCAAAGAGTAAGGGCCCGTTCGCTGGCATAATACCTGTCTACTCGCTCGCTGGCCAGACAAAGACTGCCCGCGGGAATCACGCGCCCGGTGACGCAGGCAACCGCCGGGTCTTCAAATCCCGTTAAAATTTCATGGAGCCAGTTCGGATCGATGGAGATGTCGTCGTCGACGAAGGCGAGGATCTCTCCCTTCGCGAGCGGAACAGCGTGGTTGCGCGCATGGCAGACGCCGCGGCGGGGCTCATTCAAAACGCGCACGGGAAGGTGGGCCAGGGTGCTTGCAAAAGTTTCGTCCGGGGGCCCGTTGAGAACCAGAATAATCTCAAAGCGTTGGCAGTCCTGGGAGGCAAGAAGTTCGATGCAACGCACCAACGTGGGGCGCAGGCCGGTTGTGCAGATAATGATTGAGACGGGCGGGTGTAAAGAACACGGCGATTCCGTCGCTAGTTTATCTGCGCTCCTTCCGGGGCTCAAGTTGATTTCTTCACCTGTTCGGTCAACTGGCACTTTTCACTCGCCAATAAATCTCGCACGGTCGCTCATGGCTGTCGCCCCATGCCTTTCTAAGAAGGTAAACCGGGTTGCCTGAAGATTGCAAGGACGCATCAGGTATTGACACCAAAATACCTCACCCGCCTTGTGACATGCAAGGCACGGACGGAACCGGTGCGAGATACGCCTGGCGGGAGGCTCGATCTCAACGCAGCAAAGAGTTCTTGCCCCACCGCCGGCCAATTCGCGATAAAATGAATGTTTTCAAGCAGAAGGGCGAATGCTTGCCGCCCCCTGTGGCGGGGTTTAAACCTGCGCGCCATAGGACGCGAACCCGCTCCGGCATTTGGGGCCCTGTAGGCCGGCATCGCTTTTGCTGATTCTGTCATGACGGAGCCAATGCCTTTGTTAACTTCCACAACAGATTATCACGTTCAACCCGCCAGGCGTCTGGCCGGGTCCATCCGGTTTCCGGGGGATAAGTCGATCTCACACCGTTACGCCATGCTGGCGGCGATTGCCGAGGGCCGAAGCGAGATTCATGGCTTTGCCGAGAGCGCCGATTGCCACAGCACCCTGGGGTGTCTTGAAAGGCTTGGAGTTCGAATCGAAAAGGAAGGCGATCTGATCGGGATCGAAGGGGTGGGGCTCGCCGGTCTGGGGCCTTCCAGTACGCCGCTTGACGCGGGCAATTCAGGCTCGACGATGCGCATGCTGGCGGGCATTCTGGCCGGCCAGTCTTTCCGCACCGTGATTGGTGGCGACGCCTCACTTTCACGCCGGCCCATGAAGCGCGTGATTGAACCGCTAACCCAAATGGGCGCGCGGATCAAGTCCTCGGAAGGCGGATTGCCGCCGCTCGAAATCGAGGGTGGCGGACTGAAGCCCATTCATTACGAACTTCCGGTGGCCAGCGCCCAGGTGAAAACGTCAGTCCTGTTCGCAGGGCTGTTTGCCGAAGGGTTGACGGAAGTTGTGGAGCCGCATCAAAGTCGCGACCACAGCGAGATTGCGCTTGCGCAGATGGGCGCGCAAATCGAGCGCCGCGGCAATACCCTTGCCCTCGAAGGCAAGCCAATCTTGAAGGGGCGCGAGCTCCATGTGCCGGGGGACATTTCATCGGCGGCGTTTTTTCTGGTGGCTGGACTTCTGGTTCCAGGGTCGCAGCTCACTTTCAATGATGTTGGCCTGAACCCTACCCGCACGGCCATCATTGACTTCCTGCAATCGATCGGCGGGGAAGTCAAGGTCCTGAAGGCGAACAGCGTGAATGGAGAAGCTTCCGGCGACCTCCAGGTGACCGCCGGCCCGTTGAAAGGCGGCCTGATCGCCCCGGAGATTATTCCAGGGCTGATTGATGAATTGCCGGTTCTGGCCGTGCTGGGGACTCAAACGCAGGAAGGCCTGGTTTTCCGCGGGGCGCAGGAACTGCGCGTTAAGGAGAGCGACCGGATCGCCGCCGTGGCGGAAAATCTGCGGAAGATGGGTGCCGAAGTGGAAGAGTTCCCCGACGGGCTGCGAGTCCCGGGCCGGCAAAGGTTGCGCGGTGCGGAAGTTTCGAGTTACGGCGACCACCGGATTGCCATGGCTTTCACGGTGGCGGGGTTGATTGCTGAAGGGGCTACCACAGTCAAGGACAGCGGCTGTGTGAGAATATCCTTCCCGGCATTCTTTGACACTCTCGCAAGCGTGACGGAATAACTGATTCGATCAACAGGCTGCCGGACGGGCTTGGGGCTATTTCCTAAGCTCTGTTATTCAAAGCCCCAGTGAACTGTCTTGCGAGCAAGTGTGTGAGTTGGTGCAGGGACCTGGTTTATGCCGGCAGTTGTGGAGGGAGGCTCCGACGCCGGCTGAGGCTTTTCGCGCATAACCCGGATGCTGCCGTAGGTGGACCGAAGATGGATCAGCGGTCCCCCGCTGCCGTGACTTCCCTGAATGGACGGAAGTTTTTGCTGATGCGAAATCTTAAGGCCGGGAAAGTCTGAATGAACGTTGCCATGGCGGGAGACAGCGTCGACCTGAAAATTTGACCCGGCCGGCAGCGACAAACTGATGTCGCCCCTCTTAAGATCGACTTCAATGGCTCGTGTAGGGGGCTCGGCCGTTCGCAGGTGAACGTTTCCGTTGGTGTCGGTAATCCTCACGCTGGATTTGAAATCTTCGCAATGAATATCTTTGTCGCGGGTCGTTAGTTGGAAGGGCCCATCGACGCCTTGTGCATCAAGGCCGCCCCTGTCCATGCTGAGTTTGCCGGAAAGTCTCTGGACACTCAAGTTTGTCCGGGAGGATTTGTAGCGGAGCGTCTGGGCGATGTCTGTAAATCGCAGATCTCCTGAAAAGTTGCCCTCAATCCTTACGGCGCCGGAGACTCTCTTGACCGCGAGGTCACTTCCTCTTCCCTGGATTTCCACGCTGCCGTCAACATTTTGAATCTCGGTTGAGCCTCGCGATTGTCGAACGCGAACGAGTCCTTTGACGTCCGCCACATGCGTATCGCCGTGCCGTGTGGTCAGAGTTTGATCTCCCTGCAGGCCACGGATGACAATATCTCCCCGGTTCCCGACGACGTCGGCCGAGGCTTTTGTTGGAATCTGGAACAAAAGGTCCAGCCGGATATTTCTGCCGTTGTGTGGGAGCAAATCGGCGTTTGACCCCCATTCATACCGGTTGCCGGTTTCCAGAAAGTGAAATTTCAGCCGGTTCCACGTGTGCCTGGCGGACGCTTCGTTTTCAGCCCAGATGGTTTCTTGCGCGACAGCGGTGACGTCCGGCTGGTCCGCTCCGCGGACTTCAATGTTTCCTCTGCGGTTGACAATCAGCAAGCGGGGATTCTCTTTGACCTTCTGACTAACCTTCTGGGTAAACGGATATGAATTCAGGAACAGCTCGGCGAATTGCTCACCTTCGAGGCCCGTGATTGCCGGCCACTCATGCCATGGAGTCAGGACGATTCTTGAAAATGCAGTGCCCAAAATGAGGAGGATCAACAGAAGAACGGCTTGGCTTGGTGAAAAGATTCGGGGGGGCGGGGATTCCGGATGCTTTCGCGCCATAAAATACTGAACCAGCATCGAGATCCCCCAAAAAATCACCAGGAGCGGCCAGAACTTCGCGATGAGTTGCCAGGGATGAATTGCGGGATACAGGTTCTGGAGTAGAAAGAGAATTCCGACGGCAATAAGAACAAGTGCCCAGAAGATTGAACCTTGACGGTGCCTGGACGTGCTCATCGGAACTCCTTTTCAGGCGGTGAGACCTCTATTGTCCGGCCTGCGTTGCCGGAAACGGTCGCAGTGAACGCTTCAAAAAGCTTCGCGATCCCAATTGCAATCAGAAGCAGCGGCCAGGTCTTCGTGAATCCCCAGGCGGGAAAAAACTCTCCTGCCAGTAGGATAGCGCCGAGAGTGATCAGAAAGACCGGCAGGGCAAGGCGTAGGCTGTTCCACCTTGGATTGTGGGGTCGTGCGCTCGCGCTGGAAACAGACGCTCTGACTTCCATCATGGTGAAGGCAACTCCCGTTGCGGGGTGATCAGTTGCGCCCCATTCGCGGGCGCGGTTCATCAGGTTCTACTGTTCCCATTCATTGATACGAGCAGCGCCTGGGCCGGTTGCGTGCGGCTGACGGTCCTGCCGAGCAATATCTCGTCGCGGCATTCATGATTTCCGTTGCCTCCGGCTGGAAAGGCCCTAGGGATTCAAACGACCTTATCCTGATTCCGGGCCCGGGCTTTTTCAATTTCCAATTCCAGTTCCTTTAGCCGCTGCTGATATTCAAACTCACGGAATTTTAGCGAGTGCTGAAGTTCCAACTGCATCTTGTGCGCCTTATACCAGAACACGATACCGATGACGGCCACCGGCGCCACGATGATGATCATGGGGATCAGCATGAACAGCAAGCCGCTTGAGTTATACATCATTAATTCCTCCTTCGACGTCCGGCCCCTTCCTGTAATTTCTGGGTTCGCAGGATTCCAAGCCCAAGTTGAGTTTTGTTTGTTGGAGGTCCCTCCGTTCGTTTTACCGGGGTGCTGGTTGAGTGTTCATCGGGTTTCACCGGACTGCGCCTATTTTCGCACGCGTTGCAACCCCGCAGGGGCCCTTCATCGTTGAGTGCCTCCCTGGGAAGTTGAGTCCGTGCGGCTTCGGCCGGCGCGTTCCTTCATCCGTTTCTTGAGAATCAGAATGCCCGCCAGGATCAGGAGAACCGGCCAGAATTTTCCCACCTCGCGAAAAACGGGAATTCCCAGATTATCCAG
>CAYWMN010000088.1:0-2091 GCA_964459065.1 uncultured Acidobacteriota bacterium
ACGGTGTAGATATCGGCAAGGTACATCTGGAGAGGGTCATCGACGCGCTCGCCGAGTTTGAAAGGAAGGATGGGCGAAGTCGGCGTAATGATGACGTCAACTTCGTCAAACGCCTCGACAAAGTCCCGCGCGATCAGCGTCCGGACCTGCTGAGCCTTCAAATAGTAGGCGTCATAGTAGCCCGAACTCAGCACATAGGTTCCCAGCATGATGCGGCGCTTGGCTTCGGCTCCCAGCCCCTGATTGCGCGTCTTGCGGTACATATCCCGCAAATCCGAATACTCGGGCGCCCGGTAGCCGTAACGAACTCCATCGTAGCGGGCCAGGTTGGAGCTGACCTCCGCCGTACAGATCACGTAATAGCAGCTCACGGCATATTGCGTGTGAGGCAAGTGAACGGGCTTAATCTCGCAGCCAAGCTTGCCAAGCAGGGCGATTCCCTTCTCAATATTTCCGCCGATTTCAGGGCTGAGGCCCTCAAAGAACTCTCCCGGCACACCCACCTTGACGCCGCGCAGGTTGCCGTCGAGCGCACGTTCGTAATTTTCAACCGGCACGTCCGCGGAAGTGGAATCAAGCGGGTCGCGGCCCGCGATGACCTGCAGAACGCGGGCGACATCGCCGACCGAGCGCCCGAAGGGGCCGATATGATCGAGCGAGGACCCGAAGGCGACCAACCCGTAGCGGGAGACCCGGCCGTAGGTTCCCATCATGCCGGCAACGCCGCAGAAGGCCGCCGGCTGCCGGATCGAACCGCCCGTGTCCGTCCCCAGCGCCACCGTTGCCAGGTTCGCGGCCACAGCAGCCGCAGAGCCTCCGCTCGAGCCGCCCGGGACGCGCGTGAGGTCGTGGGGATTGTGCGTGGGGAAAAAGCCGGAATTCTCCGTCGAGGAGCCCATGGCAAACTCATCGCAGTTGGTCTTGCCGATGACGATCGCTCCGGCCTCCTCCAGCCGGCTGACCGCCGTCGCCGTATAGGAGGCTTTATAGTTCTCCAGGATTTTTGACGCGCAGGTTGTGGGAAGGCCCCGCGTTGTAATCACGTCTTTGACGGCCACGGGAACTCCCGAAAGCGGTAGCAACGGTTCGCCCGCGCTGATTTGACCGTCAACCCGTTTCGCCCGTTCCAGCGCCTTCTCTTCACACAAAGACAGATAGGCGCGGACCTCCGGATCCTTTTTCCGAATCCTCTCAAAGTGAGCCCGGGCGATCTCCTCGGCAGAGGCCTCGCGCCGGGTGAGAGTTTGCCGGATTCCTTCAATGGTAAGGTTTGTCAGGTCCATTTGATCTGTGTGCATGCCGCCTTGCCGCAGCCCGGCGCAGCCTTAACTTTTATCGATGACGTGGGGCACTTTAAAACAGCCCCCGCCGGACTCCGGGGCGCTTCGCATGGCGTCTTCCTGCGAAAAGGTCGGAAGGGCCTTGTCGGCCCGAAGGGCTGCATTGTCCGCCGCCGAAACGGAGACTTGAGCCATGGGTTCAACGTTGGCCGTGTCCAGTTCGTTCAGCTTTTGAACATATTGCAAAATCGAATCAAGCTGAGGCACAAACTTCTTGACCTCCTGATCCGTCAACTCCAGGTGGGCAAGGTCCGCCACGTAAAGCACGTCTTTTTCCGTCAACGCCATCGTTGGACTCCGGGCTTGGGTTGCTTGGCCTGTGGCGCAAGTGAAATCGGGGTCGTCACATACCGGACTTGAAGCTTGCGGACCACCGAAACTCCCAGGTAGCCGTTAATCCCGCTCTTGATTTCTTCGGCCATCGAGCGCATCTGCGCGCACCAACTCGAGCAGTCGCAGTCAAGCGTCAAAGTGCCCCGTTCAAACGCCACCGGCTTGGAGTGCCGGGCCATGGGTTTGCCAGCCACCAGAGGCCATAGCGGCGACAGGATCTCAACCACTTTAGGCTCGCTGCATCGCACCTGGTTCTTAAGGATTAGAGGCAGAATTTTGCTGATTTCTTCCATCGTATAGCGCACCGGCCAAACGCCAGCTGAACTGGGTTGATCATCGAGTTTAACATAGCCCGTCCGAAGGTGAAAACACCCTGTCTTGCGCAGCGCGGCCCCAGGCGCATCCTCCTTCCGCATCT
>CAYWMN010000088.1:2191-13373 GCA_964459065.1 uncultured Acidobacteriota bacterium
TGAACATCGACCACGCGGTTGCCCTCATAACGCATGATGTGATAGTAGGCCTCCCAGCCGTTCCAGATAATCGGGGGCGGCAGAGGGGTCTCCTGATTCCGGAGAAATTTTGCAAAGACTTCCAACATTTGGTGCGTCCGGTAAACATTGGTGATCCAGTCGCCCCGATACCAGTTTTTCCACTTCCCGTACTCGGCGGCTGCTTCCGCCCGGTCAATATCCTTGACGGCCTCCAGCGCGGCCGCAGCCGACCGGCGAGCCTCGATCATTCGGCCCGCTTGAGCCTCCTCGATGGCCTTGGAGACTTCCAGGAGCATCCGGTTGCTATCACGGTTAATCGCAATCATCGCCAGGACGCCGCCGTGGTAAAACTGCAGGCGGCCTGGAGCCACAAGCGGTTCGGCGGCAAGCGCTGCTTTCCACACGCGATCCCAGCGTGGCTGGGCTGCCCCGCATTTCTGAACTTCCCGCCGGAGGGCTTGCTCGAGCCACGGCTTGGTGTTCTGGCCACCCGGGTCGAATTGCAGGATCTTCGGCTGCACCCACTTGGGAGTCTGGCTCGGCAGGTGGTAGAGGGGCGAGTCAATCATATAAGCCAGCATCATGCGCCGGGCATTGGTGTGGTAATACTCGTCGCCATACTCGCGAGGAGGAGTGCCGTAACGCACGGGCGCCTTGAAATATTGCTCGTAAACCTGGGCGAGTTTCAGCGCCGCCTTCGGCCCGAACTCATACCTCGACCAACGCCGGTAAAAATCACGGCTGGCGTTGGGGCCACCCGGCGGCAGGCCTTTCCACGCCAAGTCCATCACCGCACGGATTGTCATCGTAAAAGGACGGATGCTGCTGGTATTCACCAGCAGATACTGCGTGGCCCCTTTTCTGATATAACGGCCAAGCTCCGAATAAATGCGCTGGACGGGCACCATTTCCGACAACTGGTTGGCGCGGCTGTTCACCATCGCCACGTGGTAATAGGCGCCCTGGCCGGCAGCAACGTCCCCTTTGTCCTGGAGATAACCGTAGCCGCGGTCAGCCCACACCGTACTCACCTCTGGCGGAATCACCAGATCACCCGACTGAACAAGCCCGGCACCCTCCTGCCACAGGTTCGTCACAAATTGCGCGTTGGGATGAATGGAGCGCACAATGCGCATCTGGTCGGCAATCGCCTTGCTGATGAGATGTCCAAGAGCCTTGTTGTTGCCTTGAACGCTGGGGTCGAGCGAAGCGTAACTCCGATCCGACAAGCCCCGCAAACCCACCGTCCAGAGGATTTCCTGCCCGGGAGGGTATTCGCGGACAGCATCCCGCCAAGCCTGCTTCAGGATTTTCGGATGGGCGGTAAGGTTATACGGCACACCCTTCGGCCACCGGGCCACATTCACGCCCAAAGGAATGGCATGGTGCTGCGTGACGATCAAACCCCGCTCACCCGCCAGTTTGATTTGCGGCTCGTCCGGAAAAATCCAGGTTCCCGGCGCCACCATGTTGCCTTTGAGGCGAAGGATGGTTTCAAAAACCTTGTTCCACACTTTGAGAGAGATTCCCGTGTGGTTCTTCCTGCTGCCCGGCGCCCAGCCCGTCAGCAGATCTTCATCGTTGATAAAAAACCCGCGGTACTTAAACAGCGGCGAGGGGAACTGCTTGTCCAGCGAGGCCGGCAGCTCGATTTGGGCGCGGCGCGCGGGCTGATGGTCGGTCCAGTAATACAGCGGGTCCACACCCAGATATTCCTGCGAAAACTGATAGATGGCGTAGAGGGTGCCGCGCAGGTCAGCCCCCGCCAGCAAGACAACGTGCGCGGGATGTTCCGTCTTCCCTTCGACACGTCTGACCGAAATTGAAAAGGATTCCCTTTGCTCCAGGCCGGAAGGCTTCAGGTCGGCAGGGAGGCTGGATTTCTCACCCATCAGAATGGTGACCGGACCTGCGTCCTGCATACTGTGGACGATCCGCGGCCTTTTGCCCATCACTTTTTCAAAGTCGTTTGCGAGGTCGCCAGCCGCCATCCGAATCGGAAGCGGCGTGCCCGTCTTTTCCAGAATCGTGACGGAGGAATTCACCACAACCGGCCCGGCAGCCCGATTCGCCGCCCCGCGCATTGGCGGGCCGGCAAGCAACCGAACCGCGCACAGGGCGACCAACGATGCACACGCAAACATTTGGGACGGCCAACCGATCTTGAAGGCCGATTGATGCCTCATTCTTTCCTGCTCCTCAGCTGGAATTTCCTGGGTATCGGGAAAAAGGGATTGTACCACTTCCGACCTTCGTCACGGCAGGTTTTTGCCCTGCCCGGGTCCTGCCTGCAGGCGGATCAGAGATCGCAAATCCCGCATCGAACGCCAAGGCGCTTCAACCTTGGAGGGACCCCAATCCAGGCGCTGATCCCGCAGCCGCAAACCGCACCGGGCGGTTTATAATAACTGCGCATGACACACTTGATTCTGGCCTCCAGATCTCCGCGCCGCCGGGAATTGCTGGAAAAAGCCGGGTTCCAATTCGAGGTGCGGCCCAGCCGCGTGGAAGAGATTCCGCTCCCGGGCGAGGAGGCCGAGGAATTCGCACGCAGGATCGCCCGCGACAAGGCGCTCGACGTCGCCTCGTCCGCCGAACCCGGCGCCCTCGTTCTGGGCGCTGACACCGTGGTTGCCGATAACGGCGAAATTCTGGGCAAGCCCGCCGACGAGCCCGACGCCAAACGCATGCTCCAGGCGCTTAGCGGCCACGCGCACCGGGTCATCACCGGGGTTTGCCTTGTCCGCGCCCCCCAGGAAATTGAAGCCTGGACGCACCACACAACGATGGTCAGTTTCCGCGAACTGGACCCGGAAGAAATCGACAGTTACATCGCCAGCAAAGAACCCTTTGACAAGGCCGGAGCCTATGCCATCCAGGGTCTGGCATCGAGGTTTGTCACCCGCATTGAAGGCTGTTACTTCAACGTGGTGGGCCTTCCCGTCCCCCTGGTGTACGAGCTCATCAAGTCAGCATGCGCCTAAGAAGGCGGATGGCGGGGAATCTAGTGCGTTTCGGCAGGTCCGGACGCCGGAGGATGTTTTTCAAGCTCCTGGCCCAGCCAAACACTCGCGACGATCCAGGTCCCGCTGCGTTTCTGCACGACCAGCCGGTAGTGCGCAACGGCTTGAGGGTTCTCAAAATCAACCGGCGCGAGGACGCGAGTCTTATCCGGCGAATAAGCCATGAGATGATTCTTGATTTGAATATCCACGTGCATGTCCTGCTGGCCCGATCCATCCTCGCCAGGGGAGGCTTCGAGCGCGGGCATAAAGTAAGTGCGAATGGCTTGAGCCACGGAACCACCGGAATTTTTGCCCGCCGGAGTGGCCAGATACCTGGCGCGCAGGCCGATCACGGTGACGGCCGTATTGATGTCGTCCTGAACCACCGGGTCGGTGACTTCCTTTTCCGCCTGGCGCAGCTTCGGGATGAGCGCCGGGTCGGAGCTAATCGAAAGTGCAAGAATCGCGTCTCGCGTAACGGTGCGGTCGGGCTCCTGGTCGGAGGTTCGGATCTTGTTCAGGAGGATTGCCATGTTATGAGGGTCATCCGAACCGCCCAGCGCGCCATAATAGAAGCGTCGCAGGTCCAGGTTGCGGGGATCGTTGACAAGTTTTGCCAGGATGCCTCGAGCCCTTGGGCCACCCATATAAGCGAGCGTTTGGGCGGCGAATTCCGCCGTGCGGTCATCCTTAAGGGCGGCTTCAAGCTTTGGAATGAGGGCCGGCCCCGCCTCAAAAGCAGCCCGGTAAAGGTTGTTGCGGACCTGCCTGTCGGGTGAACTCAGAATGGCGTAGAGCTTGGCGGCAGACCACGGCTCGTTGAGCAAGGCGCCGGGTCCGATGGAAGATTGGCCGGCGGCGGCCGCCGATCGGACCGGCAGCCCTAAAGACAACACCGCCAGGGCCAGCCAAACCAGGCTCCCGGCCTTCCAGCCTGCTGATTCTCGATGGTTCTTAATTCGTTTTCCCATTGAGTAGTCGCGGCAAATCCCGCAGATCATCGATCCTCAAGTCCGGCGGAGTGTCCTGCAAAGTCGGAGAGCCGAATCCGTAGCTCACTCCGCAGGTCCACACGCCGGCGTTGCGCCCCGCCAGTACATCCGAGATCGAATCCCCGATCATCAGCGTCTGTGCGGCGGGGGCATCAAGGTCTGACATCAGCTTGAGCACGCCGACGGGATCGGGCTTTTTGCTTTCAAAACTGTTGCCGCCGTAAATGTATGAAAAGTAGGAAGTCATTCCCAGACCTTCCAGCATCATGCGGCTGAACTTGACGGGTTTATTGGTCAGCACGGCGAGCTTGCGGCCCCGGAGTTGGTCCAGCGCTTCCCGAACGCCGGCGTAAGGCGCGGTGTTATCCAACATGTGCTGGCGGTAGTAATCCAGGAACAATTGATTGCCCCGCTCCAATTCGGCTTCCGTCGCGCCCGGCCCCAGGGCCCGGCTGACCAGAACCTTTGCCCCGTGGCCGATATAAGATACGATGCGCTCCACGCTGAGTGGCTTCCGCCCCATCTCCTGAAGCATAAAGTTGACGCTAAGAGCCAGGTCCAACTCACTATCAACCAGGGTTCCGTCCAGGTCAAAAATGAGAAGCTGCATCGCTTCAAGGACTTGCTTTGAAATTGCCATTGGTAAATCGCCTCGGGTCCCCTGAGGAATACGCTAAACCTCGGGCTCGATCTTTCGCAAAATTGGAGCCGCCTCTTCGGCCGGGATCGGGTTAAAGTAAAACCCTTCACCATTGAGCACGCCGGCATGGTCTTCAAGTTCAGGATAAATCTCGATGTGCCAGTGGAAATCGTCTGGAATGCTTTCCCAGCGGGCAGACTCCGGACCCCGGGAAGCCATATTGGGTTCCGTATGGAGTGAAAAGTGTAAGCGGGGAGAGATCTTCTGGATGCGCTGCAAATTCACCTTTAAAAAAGCAGCCAGGGAAACGAGTCGCTCTCTCGACGCCATATCGCGCTCAAAGGAAGACTCGTGCGAGGAGGGCAACAACCAGACCTCATAAGGAAATCTCGCCGCGTAGGGGCAAAGGCACACCCAGCCTGGATTCTGGTCAACAATGCGCTCCCCGGACTGTAATTCCTGATCCAGGACGTCACAGTAGATACAGCGCTGCTTGCGTTGATAGTGGAAAAGGCTCCAGCGCAATTCCCTTTCGACAAGCGCCGGAACGACCGGTGTGGCAAGAATCTGGGAGTGGCTGTGCTCATGGGAGGAAGGAACCGCCCACCCCTGATTCTTATAAACGGTGACGTAGCGGAACCGGTGATCGCCCTTCAAATCAATAATGCGATCACGATAAATTTCCAGAACGTCGGCGATTTCATCCGGCGTTAATTCCCCGAGATGCTTGCCGTGCTGGCGGGTATCCACAACAACCTCATGAGCGCCCAGGGCGTTCATGCGGTCAAACATCCCTTGGCCTTGCCGGTCAAGCGCGCCTTCAACGCGAAACAATGGAGCCCGATCGTGAAAGACCCGAACCCGCCAGGCTCCGCCCGCATCTCCGCGCTCGCAGATCGCCTTGGGGGTGTAGCGCTCATTGCCAGGGCAAAAGGGGCACGCCGCTCCGGAATCCAGAGTGTCCGGCATCGCGACCCGCTTGCCGGTGATGACCCAACGGTGCCGGACTGGATCAAGCCTGAGTTCAGCCATCTCAAGTGTTCTCCCTAAGGTCAAAAATCGGCGCAAATGGCCGAGAACTCCAATCCAAAGGCCGCAAGCAGGCCTACCGGCGAACAGCCCTGAATGTTCAATTGTAGCTCGAACCCGGGCCGAAGCGGGGTAATTGATTTTTCAGCCGCGGGTGGCCGGACATCAGAAACCCCCAACCGGTCCGCATCCCGGCAAGGCGAGACCGCCGGACCGGGCGCGAGCTTATGTTATGCTAGTACTTTTGAAAATTTCCGAAAGAAATGGACACGATGGCAGAAATACACCCTTTTCGCGCAGTGCATTACAATCCTTCGGCGGTTGAAGATCTCCAAAAGGTCGTCACTCAACCCTACGACAAGATTTCCGCATCCATGCAAGCCGGATACTACGAGGCGAGCCCTTTCAACTTTGCCAGGCTTATCTTAAGGAAAGACGCCGCCGGCAGCGCGGAAAACGTCTACTCGCAGTCGGCCGAGGAGTTTCGAAAATGGATTGACCAGGGCGTTCTGGAATCGGATTCCGAGCCGGCCATTTACGCCTACACGCAGGAGTACGCCGTCCCGGGCCAGCCTGAACAGCGAAAGCGCCGCTGGGGTTTTGTGGCCCTGTGCCGGCTGGAGGATTACTCCGCCGGGGTTGTTCACCGGCATGAGGCCACTCTTTCCGGCCCCAAGGCGGATCGCATGGAATTGCTGAAGGCCACCCGATGCGATCTGGGCCAGATTTTTCTGCTCTACAGCGATCCCCGGAACTCCATTGAAGCCCTTCTCAACGAAGCCACCGAAGCAAAGCCCTGGCAGCAGGTGACCGATGAGTATTCGACGCTGCACTCGATGTGGCGCATTTCCGACCCCGCGCTGGTGGCGAAGGTCACGGAAGCCATGGCGCCCAAAAAGCTGGTAATCGCCGACGGCCATCATCGCTATGAGACGGCTCTCGCCTACTCCAAGCTTCGCCGCGACGAAGCACCGGATGATGAGCGGGCCAGGTACGTGATGGCAACGTTCGTCCCGCTGGAAAGCGAGGGGCTGACGATTCTTCCCACGCACCGCCTGGTTCACAGCCTGGAAACATTCGATTGGGATCAGTTTTGCTCAGACGTCAAGAGGTACTTTACGATCGAGGAACTGAGCCTGGCTGGATCACCATCTCAAGACGGCCCATCCATCCGCGAGGCGCTTGAGCGCGCCGGAAGCGACCAGCCGGTTATCGCCGCCTACGGAGGCGCGAAGCGCGCAGCACTGCTCCGCCTGCGCCAGGACGTCGATCTCAACCAGGCCGTGCCGGAAGTTCCTGAAACGCTGCGGAGCCTGGACCTGGTTCTGCTGCACGAACTGGTTCTTGAAAAGGTGATGTCCATCGACCGCCAGGCCGTGCGGGAGCAAAAGCACTTGCGCTACATGCGGGATCTTGGCGGCGCTCTCAGCGAGGTCGACGGAGGCCGGGCTCAAACAGCGTTTCTGCTGAACCCCGCCCCCATCCAGGTGGTTACGGATAACGCTTTCGCCGGGCAGGTTCTTCCGCAAAAGTCCACGGATTTCTACCCAAAGCTTCTCTCCGGCCTGACCGTTTACTGGATGGATAATCCAGCCGGTTTGTAACCGGAGGCCGCAAATCTAGGCAAAAGACTTCACGGCATCTTCCGCCGTCTTGTAGACGGGAAAGACGGTTAGAAGCTTGGTGATGGTGAGAAGTTCATCGAGTTTTGCGGTGAGGTTTGCAAGCTTGATTTCGGCGCTGCGATTTTGCGCGGAGGTGTAAGCAGCGACCAGATCGCCCAGGCCCGCGCTATCCATGTAGCTGACATCTCCAAGGTCGAGCACCAATTTCTTCTTGCCCTGCTCCAGCAGCTCTTTGATCTTGACCCTCATGGAGCTGCTCTCCTCCCCTAAAGTCACACGGCCCGAAAGAGTCAGGACCGTGACGCCGTTCGATTCTGTTGTGTCCATCCGTAGTGCCATACAGCTCCTCCCAAATTTGCCGACCCGAAACGCAGCCGGAAGAGTTCACACCCCTGTCACATCGGGTGCCATTCACCTTGAACCTGAAGCAGGTTCAGTCGAACTCGGAGCAGGACATGAAATACCCGCAGCGCGTACAAACCAGTTTGCAGCGGCTCGAAACCAGCCGCTTCCCGCAGACCGGACAAAACTGGCTCGGCAGTTCCTTATTCGGCGAGCGTTTTTCCTTTCCTGTATCCGCCTTACTCACAACGCCCCAGATCTAATGGCAAAGTCCCTTTGAAAAACGGGACATCCTGATTTGTTGATCGTAGGAATGATAAAACAAGAACAACGCCCGAAGCCAAGAAAATCCTCCGGCCCAGGCTCAACGCGGGAGATCGCAATCTCGCCCGCGCCGCAAAAGCGCCAAAAACGCGGGTTCCCTGCATGGAATCAAAGTCCCGGAACTCAAGGCCAGCGGTCTTGAAGGAACGCAGCGATCCGGCCCAGGGCTTCTTGAAGGATATTCTCCTGCGGCAAAAACACAATCCGAATGTGCCGGGAACCCGGCAATTCATCAAAGCCGCTGCCGTGAACAACCAGAACGTGCTTTTCCGCCAGAAGGTCTTTGACAAAGGTCTCGTCGCTTTCCGGAATGTCCAGGCGGGGGAAAGCATAAAAGGCGCCATGCGGAGTCGCGCAGTCGACCCGGGGCGTCGCTTTCACCCATTCCATCAGCAAATCACGGCGGGCCCGCAGTTTGCGCAAACCCTCTCGGCGAAAGTCAACGGGGCCTCGAAGCGCGGCCGGGATCGCATACTGCATGGGGTGGTTCGCACACAGGCGGGCGCGGAGCAGCTTATGAACGCCCTCAATGTAGGGTTTGACATCCACCGAATCGCCGCTCACCACGGCCCAACCCACCCGCCAGCCGGGGACAAAAAAGTTTTTGGAAAGGCCGCTGAAGGTCACCACCGGCAGGTCCGGCGCCACGCTGGCGATGGAAATATGGGGCGCGTCATCCAGAATCAGCTTCTCATAAATCTCATCGGAAAAGATGACCAGGTTGTGCCGGCGGGCGATCTCCGCGATGGCTTCGAGCGTCTTGCGCGGATACACGGCGCCGGTGGGGTTGTTGGGATTAATCAAGACCAGGGCGCGGGTATTCTTGGTGATTCTGTCCTCCATTTGCTCCAGGTCAGGCTCCCAACTGCTTCCCTCATCCAGGCGGTAGGTATTGGTTTGGACGCCCAGCTTTGACAGGAGCGCGCTATAAAGCGGATACTCCGGAGCCGGCGTCAGCGCATTTTCGCCGGAACCGATCAAAGCCGTCAGGCAGGCGTCAACGCCCTCGCTGACGCCTTCGGTAATAAAAATGTTTTGGATGTTTTGAATTCCCTTTTGCTCGGCTTCTTCCCGAATCGCTTCGATCGCAACATCCACCCCCAACGACGGGGCGTAGCCGTTGTGGCCGTCGCGCATTGCTTTCAGGGTCGCTTCGATCAGATGGTCCGGCGGCTGGAAATCAAACAATGGAGGATTGCCAATGTTCAAGGGAAGAATCTGCTTCCCCTGACGCGCCAACTCGTCAGCCAGCACGGCCAAGTCGCGGATCGCATACCGGACATGGTCCAGCCGACTGGCGGCAAGGATTTCACGAATTTGGGGTAAGGTCTTATACATAACTCACACAAATTCTGACAGAAAGCAGGATTGCGGTCAACTCCGGCGATCTCAGCGCGCAAGGGTGACCTCACACCGAAATTCTCATCAAAGAAAAATTGACATCCGTTGAACAGAGACCGTGAAGCGTAATATTCTTTTGCTTATGAAAAAAATACGGACACAGACAGGGGCGCTGCTTTTCCTCATCCTGACCCTCGTCCCGATCAGCATTTCAGCGCGTCCCCAACCGGCAACGGCGCCGGCCTCAAAACAAAGCGTCAACAACATCCTGGCCTATATCTCGAAGGGCTGGAGTCAGCTGACGCGCTCGATGTCTGAATGCCGGACGTTTTCCGATCCCAAGACCGGAGAAAAATCCGCGCTCTACTTGCCCGCAGGATTTGCCGCCCCGGCAGAATTAAAGTCTGTCAGCGCCAGGTGCAAAGTTGAAATGAAACACCTGCCCGTTGTCATCAAGCACCTGGGCGACATCAACGTTAAAGACCTCCACCCGCAAGGGCTTCTTTATCTTCCCAAGCCCTACGTTGTGCCGGGCGGGATGTTCAATGAGATGTACGGATGGGACAGCTACTTCATCATCCGGGGCTTGATCGGCGACGGACGGATCGGCCTGGCGCGCGACATTGTCGATAACTTTTTCTTTGAAATGAACCACTACGGCGAGGTCCTGAATGCCAATCGAACTTATTACCTGACTCGCTCGCAGCCGCCTTTTCTGAGCTCCATGATCCGCGCCGTCTACGAAGCCGAGAAAGCCAAAGGCCGGCCGGATGCCGCCTGGCTTACCCAAGGTTACCGACAGGCTGTCAAGAATTATCACTTCTGGACATCGCCGCCACACCTTGCCGGAACCACCGGCCTATCGCGCTACTACGGATTCGGCAACGGGCCCGTTCCCGAACTCGGGGATCAACAGAATCAGTACTACCAACAAGTGGCGCACTACTTCCTGATTCATCCCGCCAACAGCATCCCTTACTTAATGGAAGTCAGGCCCGGCACGCCCGCGAAAGACGTCATGGGTGAGGAATTCTCTCTGGTCGTCGGAGCAGCCGGGTCGCCGAAAGGGGGAGAAGATATCGCCAAGCTGGCCCTGACGCCAAGGTTCTATAAGGGCGATCGAAGCATGCGGGAATCCGGCTTTGATGTCTCTTTCCGCTTTGGCCCGTTCGGCGCCGCCACCCAGGACTTTGCCCCGGTGGGACTGAACTGCCTGCTCTACAAAACCGAGAAAGATTTGGAATGGATGAGCCAGGAACTGGGCCTGAAAAAGGAATCCGCAAAATGGCGGCAACGGGCGCTTCAACGCCGCGCGGAAATCAACTACGACATGTGGGACCCCCAACTGGATCTTTACTACGACTACGATTTCAAAACCGGCAGGCGGTCTCTCTATACCTACGCGACAACTTTTTATCCTCTCTGGGTGGGCCTTGCCTCGAAGGCTCAGGCGGCGGATGTTGTCAAAAACCTGAAGGCCTTCGAACAACCGGGAGGAATCGTCATGAGCATGAAAGACACAGGAGCTCAATGGGATTACCCTTACGGATGGGCGCCGATTCAGCTGATTGCCGTCGAGGGTTTGCGGAGGTACGGGTACGCGGCTGAGGCCAACCGCGTCTCGCTCGAATTTCTTTCCATGGTCCTCGACAACTATCTCCGCGACGGAACCATTCGAGAAAAATACAACGTCGTAACGCGTTCGACAGAAACGCAAATTAAGGTGGGATACAAGAAAAACGTGATCGGGTTTGGATGGACCAACGGGGTCTTTCTGACGCTTTACGACGCGCTGCCGAAAACCCTGCAGATGAAGTTGGCTCCCGAGCAATCCCAATAGCGGGGAAACGCGTCACCTCTCGG
>CAYWMN010000089.1:0-13270 GCA_964459065.1 uncultured Acidobacteriota bacterium
AAACCGTCGGGCCGCCGAATCCATCGAGCCTGGCGATGCCTTTCCCGTTCAGGCGCAGCGTCCAGTTTGGAGAAAACTCAGCCTGGGCGCGTCCGGCGAGGCGGAAAGTTGCGGATTCGGGCGCGGCCTGGACGCTTTCATCGAGGTTCACGATGGAGCGCGGCGCCGTTTCGCCCCTCAGCCAGGGCTCGAAGGGTGCGACGCCGTCAAAACCTCCCAGAGCAAGTTTGATTTGCAGGCGCCAGCCCGCCCCGACACGCGTCAATTCGCACTTCATGTCCGCAGGCAGGTCGGTGCCGGGATAGCGGGCGTTCAAGAGCGCCATGCGGATCAGACGGGGGTGTTGCTCGGTCCGCAGGATGGGATGGCCCGCAAAGCGGCGGGTGTCGATCGCCCATCTTTCGCTGCCGTCTAATTTGAAGGCCACGCGTTTGCGGCCGGGGACGAATTGCAGGCGTCCCTGCGGTCCGCCGAACTTGAGGGGCAGGCTGGCCGCGGCGGTTCCTGCCAAGCCCAGCATCTCACGGCGCGAAAAGGCAAGCCGGGCTTGCGAGTCCAGCAAGTCGACGGCAGTAAGTCCCGCCCGCGGGGGACGGGGCAAACGCCAATTTCGAAGCGCTGACAAGTTCAACCGGGGAAGGCGCTTCATAATGCCTCCGAAGATATAGAAGTCCCTGCGCTAGTTAATCTGTTGCTAAGTTGATAATCTGTGCACTGCCCGTGTCGGGAGCTACTATACAACGCATCGCCTGAAACACGCAATGGTCGAAATCGCAGGTTCCGGGATTTGTTACCGCGCGTCCGGCTGGCTTGCAGGGCGATCTTTTGTTATCGTAATCGGACGTAAGACAAATACCTTGACCGAGGGTCACCGGCATGGATGCCAAAAAATGGGGATCACGACGAAAATTTTTGAAGGCGGGCGCGACTGGAATGATTGCGGGCGCAGCGGGGGCTCCCGGCGTTCTGCAGGGATCGGAAGGGACGCCATCGGCGGCGCCCGCCGGCGTTCCAACGAGTCCTTTGCTCGATAAGGACACTTCCGGCGGCTCGGTTACGGTTCATCCGCGCGAGGGCGTGGCGGGCGAGCACGGCACCTGGACGGCGACCTATCGTGTGGGGCCGAAGGGTATCCGGCAGCATGGGGGGATTCGCGTGCAGCTGCCCGACTCCTGGCACGCCGGCATTCGCAACTCCGCCAATTACCTGCAGGCTTCGGACTCTCATAAGGAAAATTACATCGCTTCGCGGTGCTCGCGCTCCGGAGTGAAGCTGCGAACCTGGATTGAGGACCCGCCGGCTCCGGGACTGGTGAAAAGCGCCCGGCGCGGCCTTGACGGCCGGTTGGAACGCTATATCTACGTGATCCGGGTCTGGGTGACCGAAGGAGAACTTCAGGAAGGCGATACGCTGTCGGTGATCTATGGGGATACCTCGGGCGGCAGCCCGGGAATGCGGGCCAGCATCATTCGCACCCACCCCGAGCCGATCCAGGTGGCTGTTGACGCCGCGGGCAATGGCACGTTCCTGATGCATCCCGACCACCCCACGCTGGTTTGCCACGCGGGACCTCCGGTGGAGCTGATGTTGTGGGGACCGTCCGGCCTGGTGGTGGGGAAAGAAGCGGAAATAAAAGTGGCGGTGGTTGATTTCAATGCCAACCCGACGCCGATGGACGGAGAGGTGGCATTTCGCGTCAAGGCGGGAAAAGTCAGGATCGCTTCGCGAGTGCCGTTTAAATCCAACGACGGATGGATGACGGTGCGCTTTACGCCCACTGGGACCGGCATTGTACGGATCGAAGGCCGGCTCCATTACAAGCACGGCAAGCGCCGCCTGGTGCCGTATGGCAACGAATCCGGCACGGCCGCGGCGACGCAGGGAGGGTTTCGCGCCTTTGTCAATCCCATGAAAGTTTTCGAGCAGGAGCCGAAACTGAAAACTTATTGGGGCGAGCTGCACTCGCACTCGCACTACAGTTGGGACGGCGTGGGCGACGATAATTTCCGCTACGCACGATATGTTTCCGGCCTCGACTTTTACGCCATGACGGATCACAGCAAGCCTGCGCTGGGAGATTATACGCAGGGCCTCGGCCCGCACGTCTGGGATGAATATAATGCCAAGACAGACCGCTATTACGAGCCGGGAGAATTTGTTACCCTGCACGCCTATGAAGCTTCTTTTGGTCCGCCTTACGGGCATCACAACGTGTTTTTCCGCGGCAAGCCGGGGCCGCTTCTGGCGCCGGGCGATGTGACGCTTCCCGAACTGTGGGACGCGCTGACGGCCGGAGAGGCCCTGACGATCCCTCACCATCCGGGCAAGTTCCCTCATCCCATTTTCTGGTTTCCGCACAACGATGAGATTGACCGCAATATCGAGATCTACTCGGGACACGGCTTGAGCGAAGAGTACAATCCCCGCGGACCGCTGGCCTTTGAGCGGAGCCAGTTTACCGCCCCAGCCAAGTCGGTTCACGGGCCGCAGTACGTTCAGGATGCGTGGATACAAGGGCTACGGCTCAGCACCATCGCGTCAACCGACGACCATCGGGCCCACCCCGCGCAGCCGCATTACGGGCGCGCGGCCGTGGCCGCCGCAGGACTGACCCGCGATGAAATTTTCGAGGGTTTGTACCACCGCAGGACCTACGGCACGACGGGCGTGAAAATCCTGTTGGATTTCAGCATCAACGGCATGCCGATGGGAGGGATGATTGACGTTTCAGGCTCTCCGCGTATGCAGATTGAAGCGCACGGAACCGACGACATTGAATTCATCGAGGTCCTCCGTTACTCGAAATCGGATGGCGCTTTCCTGGTGCTCTCCACGCTTTATCCTGAAGGCGCGGACTTTGAGTGGAGCCAGACGGATACATCGTTTAAGGAAGACTCTATCTATTACATTCGGCTTCGCCAGACGCGGCTGGTGCGGACGCGCGTCGCCATGGCGTGGTCGAGTCCCATCTGGGTGAAGCAGGCCTAAGACGCTTTGCAAGGGCGGTCCGGCGTTCCGTGTTGTGGGTCCGCTCACAAGAGTGTCGGTGCGGCCAGCAGGGCTTGTAACGGGCGCCGGCAGGCGCGCATCACATAAATCTAGGAAGATGACCATGGAAAAGCGAAAACTCGGAAATTCGGGAATTGAGATTGCGCCGCTTGTCTTTGGCGCGAACGTGTTTGGCTGGACGGTCGACGAGCCGGTGGGCTTCCAACTGCTGGATGCCTTTGTGGACGCCGGCTTCAACATGATTGACACTGCGGACGTTTATCCCAAGTGGGCGCCGGGCTGCCAGGGTGGTGAATCGGAGACCCTGATCGGCAAGTGGTTTGAGCGCAGCGGCCGCCGGAAGGAGGTGATTCTGGCCACCAAGGTCGGCATGGAGATAAGCCCCGATCGCAAAGGGCTTGCGAAGTCTTACATCCTGCAGTCGGTGGAAGGCTCTCTTCGGCGCCTGAAAACAGATTACATCGACCTCTACCAATCGCATGAAGACGACCCGGAAACGCCGCTCGAAGAAACATTGGAAGCGTATGACCAGTTGATTCGCCAGGGAAAGGTTCGCGCCATCGGCGCTTCCAACTTCAGCGCGGAGCGGCTGGCCCAGGCGCTTGAGGCGAGCGAAAAGAACGGCCTGGCGCGCTATCAATCGCTCCAGCCGGAGTACAACCTGATAGTGCGCTCGGAGTTTGAAGCCGAGCTCGCGCCGCTGTGCCGGGAGAAGAAGATCGGCGTGATCCCTTACTATTCATTGGCGGCCGGCTTCCTTACCGGCAAGTACCATTCCGAAGCCGACCTGGAAAACAAGGCGCGCGCAAAGTACGTCAAGAAATATATGAACGAACGCGGCTTCCGGACCGTGACTGCGCTTGAAGCTGCGGCGCAGCAGATCGACTCAAACCCTGCGCGAGTGGCGATTGCCTGGCTCATGGCGCAACCTGGCGTAACGGCGCCGATCGCCAGCGCCACGTCGCTTGCCCAATTGAATGAATTGATCGAAGCTACCCGGCTGAAGCTGGATGCTTCGACCCTCGAGGAACTGAATCGGGCCAGCGCCTACGACTCAAACGTTCCAGCCTGAAGCGATGCAGCCTCGACGGCGGCGCCGATGGCTGCCCCCTTCAAGCTTCCCTTAAAAAAGTGTTTTCGGGCGGGGGCGAACGCCGCGGCCGCGCTTACCGCACAGCGCATCCCTGAGAGTTAAATGTTTATTCCGGGGGATTGGTCTGGTTTGGCGACCGTTCGGAATGGCCGAGGGTTTTCTCCGGCGCGATGCGATCCCTCACAAGCTGCTTGAGTTCCTTGATATCCGGCATGCGGCCCTTGGCGGCCCGCGACCAGATCAATTCTTCATTGGCGCGCACCTCAAACACGCCTCCCGTGCCCGGCACCAGCGCCACCTCGCCGATCTCATCCTGAAAAGTGGTCAGCAGTTCCTGCGCCATCCATGCTGCCCGCAACAGCCAGCGGCATTGCGTACAATAGGTGATTTCGACTCGAGGTTTTCTAAGCATCGCCTTTCGGAGAATATAACCTTCGCCGGGCGGATTGGCAAATCATTCCCACCGCTCGCCCGAATCAAGACAGCCCCAGGAATTACGGTGCCTGCCCGTTTCCGGCTTCAGGTATAATCCACCGCATGAAAGGAGTCACAAGATGCTGACACGACGGCAACTGATTGGGCGGATGGGTACAGCAGCACTGCTGGCAGGAGGGAATGCCAAATTGGCAGGCGCAGCCGGACGGCCAGGGCTGGAGGCGTCTTCGGCCACTCCCTGCGGACAAACTCGCAGCCGCGAGTTCTTCTATCGGCCGGCTTGCGCGTGGGCGGGGGATTTTATTCCTTTTTGCAAGGATGGGACCTTTCACTTGTTTTATCTGCTGGACTGGCGGGACAGGTGGGAGCACGGTGAGGGAGTTTCCTGGTACCAGGTCAGTACGCGTGATTTTGTCCAATTTACCGACCACGGTGAAATGCTGGCACACGGTACGGAGCAGGATCAGGACCTCTACGTTTTTACCGGCTCGGTCATCGAGGCCGAAGGCAAGTTTCACATTTATTATACAGGCCATAATCCGCATCTGAAGGAGCAAGGTAAACCACCGGAGGCCATCATGCACGCCGTGAGTGACGACCTGTTGCACTGGCAAAAGATCCCTCACGATATCCTTTACCCTCCGCAGGGGATGTACGCGGGCACCGATTGGCGCGATGCTTTTGTTTTTCGCAACCAGGAAGTGGGGGAATATTGGATGCTGGTTGCCGCTCGCCTGAAAGGCGGACCGTCGCGCCGCCGGGGCTGCACGGCGCTATGCACGTCCAAGGACCTGAAGACGTGGAAAGTGCGCGAGCCCTTTTACGCTCCCGGCCTGTATTACACGCATGAGTGCCCGGACCTGTTTCGCATGGGCGACTGGTGGTATCTGATCTTTTCTGAATTCAGCGACCGAAAGGTGACGCGCTACCGGATGAGCCGGTCTCTCAAAGGCCCGTGGCTTGTGCCTGCAAACGATACTTTTGACTGCCGGGCGTATTACGCGGCCAAAACCGCCGCAGACGGAAACCGGCGGTTCATCTTTGGATGGAATCCGACGCGGGACGATAACAACGATAACCGCTCGTGGCAGTGGGGCGGCAATCTGGTTGTCCACGAGGTGGTGCAGGAGCGGGATGGGACGCTTTCAGTCCGCATGCCCGAGACGGTTGAAAGAGCTTTCGGCAAACAGCTTTCTTGCAGCTTCAAGCCGTCTCTCGGCAAGTGCGGAATGACCGGGGATTCCGTCAAGCTCGCGGCGCCGGGCTCGTTTGCATGCGCAGTGGCAGGGCCGCCGCTCCCCAAACCCGCCAAGATCGAGCTGAGCGTGGCTTTCGAGGCGGGAACAAAAGGCTGCGGCATCATGATTGGTGTTAGTGACGATCTTGAAAAGGCCTATTACATTCGGCTCGAGCCGGACAGCAACCGGCTGGTGCTTGATTCCTGGCCGCGGGCGGGAGGAGTGCCCTTTATGGTCGGGATTGAACGGCCGATGGCGCTCAAGCCAGGCGGGACGACAGAATTGAAAGTTATCGTGGACGCCTCCATTTGCGAAATTTATGCGGGCGGCAAGATCGCGATGAGCACCCGCATGTACGGCCGGCACAGCAGCACGTGGGGTGTTTTCGCCAAGGAAGGGGCGGCGCAATTTCGGAACTTCAGGGTGACGACACTGTAAAGCTCGTAACGCCGCAGACTCGTCAATGCGCGCTACAGCTTGTAGCCGATCTTCCGCAGGAGTTCTTTTCGGGCCTTGATGTCGGCCTCGGTTTCCACTCCTTTGGTTTTGATCCCGTCGATCACGCCCAGGATGCCGCGGCCCTGGGTTGTTTCCGCTACAATCACTTCCACGGGATTCGCCGTGGCGCAAAAGATCCGGCACACTTCTGGCACGGTCTTGACGGCGTTGAGAATATTGATGGGATAGCCCTTTTCCATGAAGATGATGAACGAGTGACCGCAGGAAAGGGCGAGAGCGTTCTCCTGGGCGAGGCGAATCAGGTTCGAGTCATTGCCCGACCAGCGGACCAGCGCCGGGCCGGACGATTCGCAGAAGGCGATGCCGAACTGGATATCGGGCACGGATTGAACGATCGTCTCATAAAGATCCTCGACGGTCTTGATAAAGTGCGACTGGCCGAGGATGAAGTTGGTGTCGGAGGGTTTTTCGATTTTGACGGTTTTGAGTTCCATCTCACGCTCCACGACGATGCTGTTTGATGAGATTGTAACTCGGAAGGGGAGAAAACGCAGCGAGTTTTAGGCTAATCGTTCACTTTTAGCACGGCCAGAAAGGCTTCCTGGGGGATGTCGACCCGGCCCACGCGCTTCATGCGGCGTTTGCCTTCCTTTTGTTTTTCGAGCAGTTTGCGTTTGCGCGTGATGTCGCCGCCGTAACATTTGGCAAGCACGTTTTTCCGCATGGGGGGAACGTTTTCCCGGGCGATAATCTTGGAGCCGATGGAAGCCTGGATCGCCACCTCAAACATCTGCCGGGGAATCAATTTCCGCATCTTTTCACACAGCGAGCGAGCGCGCGCATAAGCGAAGTCCCGATGGCAGATAAAGGAAAGAGCATCAACGACTTCGCCCGCCACCATCAGATCCACCTTGACCAGCTTTGATTCCCAGTGGCCGGAAAAGTGATAATCAAGGGAAGCATAGCCGCGCGAAACGGATTTGAGGCGGTCGTAGAAATCGAGCACCACTTCATTGAGCGGCAATTCATAGGTCAGCAGGACGCGGTGCGGCGCCACGTACTCAAACCCTTTCTGCGTGCCCCGCTTTTCCTCCACCAGAGCCAGAATGCCTCCCAGATAATCATCATGAGTTAAAATCAGCGCGGTGATGATGGGTTCTTCGATCTTGGCGATGTCAGCCGGTTCCGGGAACTTGGTGGGATTGTTAACTTGGATGATCTCGCCGTCCTTGCTGGTAACTCGGTAGCGGACGCCCGGCGCTGTCGTGATCAGGTTCAGCTGGAATTCTCGCTCCAGCCGCTCCTGAATGATCTCCATGTGCAACAAGCCGAGAAATCCGCACCGAAAGCCGAAACCCAGCGCGGCGGAGTTCTCTGGCTCGTAGAACAGTGAGGAATCGTTCAGGCGCAACTTTTCAAGAGCGTCGCGAAGCGATTCATATTGATTGGCTTCCACGGGATAAAGCCCGGCAAACACCATAGGCTTGATTTCTTGAAAACCCGGCAAAGGCTGGGCCGCGGGGCGTCCGTCTTCGGTAATGGTATCGCCGATCCGCGTATCGGACACCCGCTTGATGTTGGCAATGACAAACCCGACCTCGCCGGCATGCAGGCCCGGAATGCGCACCGGCTGCGGCGTCATGATGCCCACTTCCTCAACGGTGTAGACCTGGTTGTTGGACCACAGCCGAATTCGGGTGCCTGGCATCAGGGTTCCTTGAACGACGCGCGCCAGAACAACCACGCCGCGGTAGCTGTCAAACCAGGAATCAAAGATTAAGGCTTGTAGAGGTGCTTCGGGCGAGCCCGTAGGAGGGGGAATCCTGGCGACGATTCCCTCCAGTAATTCCTCAATGCCCGTTCCCGACTTGGCGCTGATCAAAAGGGCGTCGGTTGAGTCAATTGCCAGGGCCTGTTCAAGCTGCCGGCAGGTTTCCTCAACATCGGCGCCCGGCAGGTCGATCTTATTGATGACGGGGACGATAGCAAGCTTGTTGTTCAGGGCAAGCTGCGTGTTCGCAACCGTTTGCGCCTCAACGCCCTGTGAAGCGTCAATCACCAGCAGAACTCCTTCGCAGGCCGAGAGGCTTCTGGAAACTTCATAGGAGAAATCGACGTGGCCCGGGGTGTCAATCAGGTTCAGCTGGTATTCGTTGCCATCGCGGGCTTTATAAAGCAATCGGACTGAGTGTGCCTTGATGGTGATGCCGCGCTCGCGTTCCAAATCCATCGAGTCGAGAAGCTGCTCCGCCATCTTGCGCTTGGCGACGGTTCCGGTCAGTTCCAGAAGGCGGTCGGCCAGCGTTGACTTGCCATGGTCAATGTGGGCGACAATTGAGAAGTTGCGGATATAGCGTGCTTCAGTCATGATGGTTTCGGCTTACCTGGATTGGACGGGAACCTACCCAAGAAGTGGCGCTCGGGGCGATAGAATCGGCGGGACTTGGCCACAAGTTGTTATTCTCGAACCCTTTGAAAATTTAGCAAAACGGAGCTAACCTGTCAATTTACCCTGAGCTACGGCGCTTGGAGCCAGGGATCAAATTCACGTTCCCCCATGCCCAATATTAACAAGCTGTTTGATAAAGCCGAGAAGTTTCTGCAAAAAGACAGGCTTGACCGAGCTCGGGAGGTCTACCTGGAAATCCTGCAGCTTCAGCCCGGTGACGAAACGGCCCTCCTCACACTGGGTGAGGTTTCCGCCAAGCTCCAGAGGAAGTCCGACGCCTTGCATTATTGGGGCATTTTGATGGACGACAGCCTGAGGCGCGGAAATTTCTCCCGGGCCGCAGCCGTTGGCAGAAGAATCCTCAAGCTGGCGCCTCTGGATGCGCCTATGCTGGCCAGGGTGGCTGCGGCGTTTGAGAAAGCGCAGAAAACGGCTGAGGCCCTGGAGGCTTATCGTGAGGTTTTGCGCGCCTATCGAAAGGCCGGGCAAGCTGATTCGGCTTTTGAGTGTTTGCGGCACATTGCGCAGCTTAATCCTGAGGACATGGACGCCGCTGCGGAACTCGCCCAGGCGGCCGCGCAGGCAGGAGAGCCGGCGCAGGCCGCGTCTGCTTTTTTTAAGGCGGCGGAATTGGCTCGCGCAAAAGGGCTGGAGGATCGCTGTGCGGAGTGGGTGGAGCAGGCGCACAAGCTCGATCCGTCAAATCCCGAGGTGTGCCTGGCCGCGGCGGATTTATGCCTGGCCCAAAACCGTCCGGCCGATGCCGCTGCAGTGCTTCAGCCGGCGGCTCGGTTGCGTCCGGATGATGCTGGAGTTCTCCGCCGGTTGGCGCGAGCTTTTCTTGGCATGGGGGACTACATTAGAGCGGAGCCGGTGTGCCGGAAGCTTTATCAAGCTGAGCCGGAAGAGATTGGGCTGATCGAGCAGCTCATCACCGGATTGCTTGCTCAAAAAGAGATTCAAAAAGCCCTGTCGATGCTTGCGGAAATCAAGGGCCGTTTTGACCTGCAAGGTAAGCAGCGGGAATTTCTGGCCATTGTGGAAAGGGCCCGTGAGGCGGATGAAGATAATCGGGAAGTTCTGGCAATGCTCGTGGGGCTTTATGATGATCTGAATAGGGATGGGGATGCTCAGCGGGCGCTGGGGAGGTTGTTTCACCTTGATCTGGCCGCTGAGCAGTATGATCTGGCCGCTGAGACTTTGGAGAAAATCATCGATATTGATCCCTATGGCACCGGGAACCAGGACCGTCTGCTGAACCTGGAAGGCCATCTCGACGCGGTGTGGTACCGGAACATTGCCGTCCGTTTGCAGGTGCCCGGCAGACCTGCCGCCGCGCTGGGAAGCGCACCGAGTGCGGTTGAGGCGTCCGCGGGAGAAAGTGCGGAGACTTTGGAAGATCTGGTTGTGGAAGCCGAGATGTACCAGCGCTACCATCTGTCCGCAAAGTTGGAGGAGACTCTTCGAAAAATCAATCGCCTTTACCCCGGGGCACAGGAAGACAATGATCGTTTGCAGGATCTTTACGACACTGCAGGGGTTGAACCCGTGCCTGCGGCCGCAGCGCCTGCCGAGGAGGCTGAACCCGGCGGCCCGGGCCAAACGTATGCGCAGCCGATCAAAGAGCTTCAAAGCATTTCCCGGATGTCGGCCCGCATTTATCGTGAAGGAACTCCGCAACGCGTAATCGGCGCGGCTGTCGAGCAGATTGGCCAGGCGCTGGAGGCTGACCGCTGCTGGGCGGCGATGGGTTCTGCGGGGGTGGCTCCTGCGATGACGGCGGAGTACTGCGGCGCGGGAATCCCCGCTTCGAGTCCTGGTGCGACGGACAAGATCTATTCCTTCCTGATGCAGGCTGAAGGCTCGCCTACAGGGCGATGGGAGGCCGGCTCGGTGGCAGGCTCGGCGGAATTTGAGCCCGTCAGGACCGAACTCCAGGAGTTGGGTGTCGTTTCCATTTTGGAAGTATCCCTGATGGATAAGGATGAGCGTGTGGGAGTGCTGCTGGTGGAGCAGTGCCGTGCGCCTCGGGAATGGACGCCGCGCGATAGAATGGTGTTGGAGGCCTTAGGGCCGCAGATGGTGACGGCGGTTAACAACGCAAAGTTGCGCAGGCTGGTGCGCTCTCTTGCCGGGGCCGATCCTGTGACGGGATTGCTGCCTCGCACTGCGTACCTGGATTGCCTTCTGGCAGAGGCAAGCCGCTCAAAGGCGCAAGGCCAGCCCCTGACCGTCTGTCTGCTGGAGCCTTTGGGCGCACCAAAACTGGCCAGAAGTTCGGGAGAACCGAAGCTTCAGGCCTATCTTCAGCAGATGAGTAAGCGGCTTTCTTCGCGCCTGCGCCAGAACGACGTGGCTTTGCGCTACGGGCCCTACACGGTGGCGCTGTGTTTTACGGATACGCCGGCGGCTGAAGCTGTGCACGCGGTTGAGAGCTTTCGGGAGGACCTCGGCAAGGTGGAGTTTGAGGCCGGGTGGCCCCGCGATTTTTGTGCAGCCGTCTGCGACGTTCCGCTCGGCTCCGGATTCGATGTCGTTGACGGGGTGACCGAAGCGATCAACCGTCTTGATGATTTGATGGATCGCGTTCGCGCCGAAGAAGGACCCGGCATTCTTGTTTCCACGTTTGACGAACAGGCTGTGTGACGGCGGCGCCCGCCGGGCCGGTTTGCGACCGTGCGCGGCCGGAGGAAGTCCAGGGGGAGAGTTCGTGTGATGAATTATGAAACGATTCTTTACGAGGTTCGGGGGAACCTTGCCCGTGTGACGCTGAACCGGCCCGAGAAGCTGAACGCTTTGAATCGTCGCTCGATTGAAGAACTCACGGAATGCTTCAGCGAAATTGGCCGGAGCCAGGAAATTCGCGCGGCCGTTTTGACCGGCAGCGGTGAGAAGTCTTTTGCCGCCGGCGCGGACATCAAAGAGCTCGCACTTCTGACGCCGGTTCTTGCCCGCGAAGCTGCGCGGCGCGGCCAGCAGCTGATGAACGTGATTGAGAATCTGGGGAAGCCCGTCGTCGCTGCGGTGAACGGTGTTGCCTTGGGCGGAGGCTGCGAGCTTGCGATGGCCTGCACCCTCCGCATCGCCTCTGAAAGCGCGCGGTTCGGCCAGCCGGAGATCAAGCTGGGTCTGATTCCCGGCTATGGCGGGTCTCAGCGCCTTCCGCGCCTGGTCGGCAAGGGCCGGGCGCTTGAAATGATTCTCAGCGGCGAGCCCATCAGCGCCCAGGAGGCGTGGCGGATCGGATTGGCCAATCAGGTGGTCAGTCCTGCTGATCTGATGGCGGTGGCCGAAGCCGCTGCCGGCAAGCTGGCGGCGCAGGCGCCAGTAGCCGTCAATTACGCTCTGGAAGCCGTCCATCGGGGAATGGAGATGCCCGGCAAGCAGGGCGAGGCGCTCGAAGCCAGCCTGTTTGGCTGCTGCTGCTCTACCGAGGACATGAAAGAAGGGACCCGGGCTTTTCTTGAAAAGCGTCCGGCAAAGTTCACAGGAAAATAATCACGCGCGTGCCGGCGGAAATCTTCAGGCGCAAATTTGTTTTGGAAATCAGGTGTTTTTAATGGGATCTCGGACCAAATCACGCGAGCTCGCTCTCCAAATGCTTTTCCAGTGGGAAGTGGGCGAACATCCTGCGGCTTACGTTCTTCAGACTTTTCTTGGGGGGCGGCGGATTGCTCCCGACGTTGCCGCCTATGCGCACTCCTTGTTTGAAGGAGCCGTGCAGGAAGCTCCCACCCTCGACCGTCTGATTGCTGCACAGTCTGAGCACTGGCGGCTGGAAAGGATGGGCGCCATCGACAGGAACGTCCTGCGCCTGGCCCTCTACGAGCTTCTTCACGGCGAGGACACCCCCGCCGCGGTCGTCATCAATGAGGCGCTGGAGCTTGCCCGGCGCTTTTCCGGGGAACCGTCGGTTGAGTTTGTGAATGGAGTGCTGGACGGAATCCGCAAAACCCTTCCGCAATCAAAACCGGCGCCCTAAACGGCCCGCGTAACAATACCTATCGACGTCAGACGGCGCGCTCGGCAAAGGCGATACGCTTTTTGATGGAGGGGTGGGAATGGAAAAGGAATTCGATCCAGGCGGGAGGCTGGCGCTCGCTGAGGTTGAGTTCGGCAAGCTTCTCCATGCTGCTGATGAACGCAGACCGGTTGGGGATGGCTTTGAGCGCGTAGGTGTCCGCCTGCCGTTCAAGCCAACGCGAGTGTCCGTTGACGGCCGGGAGCAGAAGGACGGAAAGGCCGGTGCCCACCAGAATCAGCAGCGGCAGATTGGCAAAATCCGCGATGCCCCGAAAGCCCAGCGCCGGACCCCAACGCAACAGGCAAAGGTTTGCAAGGTAGAACCCCAGAAAGGTTGTGACGGCCTGCACCGCCATGCCGCGCAAGACGTGATGATGGACGTGGTGGCCCAACTCATGGGCCAGGACCGCTTCAACCTCTTCAGCGTCAAATTTCTCGATCAGCGTGTCGGACAATATGATTCGCCGGGTGTTCCCGAGTCCCACCAGCGCGGCGTTGGCTTTCTTGGTCTTCTCGCTCAACTTCCATTCGAAAACACCGCGGACGCGCGTGCCGGCGCGCCGG
>CAYWMN010000090.1:0-13244 GCA_964459065.1 uncultured Acidobacteriota bacterium
GGCCGATCTCTCCCGGATCGACGTTTTGGACCGGCAGGCCGCTCCGGTATACAGGAAGAACTCCATGGACATTCGAAGGATCCACGACAGCGCTACGCCAGCAAGCCCGAAGCGCGAGCCGAGCAGCCACAACGCCCCCGCGTATAGGGGAACTTGGAGCGCGAGAAGCTTCGCGACCAGGTCAGGCCGGCCAATGCCCTGGAGCAGGGTCAGCGGTACATAGTTAAGTGAGTTAATCAGTACGCCCGCGGCCAGGATTTGCAGCACCGGCGTCCCCTCGGCGGCAAACTTTGCGCCGACCCAGAGGGTGAGCAGCGGACGGGCAAAAAAGGCCAGGAGCAAAGCGCCCGCGCCGACGGTTAACAGCAGGAACTTGAGGGAGCGAATGAGCGCGTTCCTGATCCATTCATGATCTCCCCGCCCGGCCGAAGTGCTGAAGGCTGGGAAAAGCGTGGCCATGAGGCTCCGGGGAAGAATCGAAAGCTTGGTTGAAACCATGAACGGCGGAGTATAGAAGCCCACGGCAGCGATCGAGACAACGGCGCCGATGAAAAATCGGTCAAAGTAGGTCACAAAAGTGCCGAGAGCGCTGGTGGCCGTGACCCAGCCGCCAAAGCCAATCAGCGAGCGTACCAGACGAAGATCAAACGCGACGCGGGCGCCGAGCGCGGGATAGAGGCGCAGGCAGAGGTAGGCGGTGAGGGCAAACCCGGCGATTCGCGCCAGCACCAGGAAGAGCACAATCGCGGGCAGGCCAAAGCCCATGGCGAGCGCCGCCACCGGCAGCAGATAGGTGAGGGCGCTGGAGGGAATGCTGATGGCATTCAGAAGGTCAAACCGCTGCGAGGCCCCCAGCACGCCGCTGAGCGATCCGCCCGCGAAGTCGAGCGGCAGCGCGACGGCCAGCAGCAGAAAAATCAGGCGCGCCTGCGGGTGAAGATCGGCGGGAATCTTGAGCACCCGCCCTACCAGCACGGGCGAGGCCAGCGCCAGCGCCACGCCGCCCACCACGCCCAGGCAGGTCTGGCTGATGAGCGCCGTCCAGACCAGCTCCGGCAGCTTTTCGAGCTCGCCTTTGCCCAGAAGCTCCGCCACAAACTTGGTGGTGGCCGGGCCAATGCCCAGGTTGAACAGCGCAAAGTAACCCACCACCATCCAGGCCAGCGACAGCAGTCCAAAACGGTCGGGCCCCAGGCGGTGGATCACGTAGGGCATCGCCACAATGCCCACCAGCAGAGGCACAACCCGGCCGACGATGTTCAGCAGAGTGTTGCGCGCCAGTACCTTGCCGCCAATCGCCACGGCGGGCGCGGAAGCAGGCCGGGATGGAGTTTCAGTAGAATTCATAAGGGTTCGGGCCTTGCGCCCGGGCGGCGGGTTGCGGGGCGGCCGGGGCCCAATAGCCGCCCAATGTAGGCTACAGACTCCCGCCGGGCGGCCAGATGGGACGTTTGGGACATCCCGCGTGAAACTTCTTGAAACATCAACTCATTATTTATCAACAACTTACGAAATCACTTAAAACCCGGTTTTCATTTTGTGTTCCATAACGCCACACCGCGTAATTTTTACCCTCCCGACGAGGATCCCGCAAGCTTGGGCGCGGTGCGCTCCGTCAGCACGGAATCGAGGATGGCTCGCACCTGCTCGCGGTCCTTGCTGGCAAAGTACCAGTCGGCCGTGCTCCGCAGTCCGTCCATGAACTTCACCTTGGGCTCCCACCCCAGCAGTTTCTTGGCCAGGGAGTTATCGGCCACGCGGTTCATGGGTCCGGTCGGCATCTCCGGATGGAGCTCAATGCGCGGGTCGTGCCCGGCGTAGCGCAGCACCTCATGCACGGCCTCGATCACCCGCGTGCGCTCCATGGTGCCCAGGTTGACGGCGCTGCCGTCGTCGATCTTCTCGGCCGCCAGGATGGTGCCGGAAACAATGTCGCTCACGTGGGTCCAGTTGCGGATCTGCTCGCCGTTGCCCCACACCACGTATGGATCCTGCCCGATGAAAGCGCGGGCGATCATGGCGATCACCGCGTGGTTCTCATGCCCGCGCGGACCGTACACCGTGAAGTAGCGGCAGGAGGCGGACTTCATGCCCCAGTCGGAATAGTAGGCGCGCAAGGTCATCTCCGCCATCAGCTTGGCCCAGCCATAGAGATTGTCGGCGTCGTAGGGCGGGCCCACCCTGTCTTCGGTGAGGTACAGAATCTCGGCGGGGTCGGTCTGGATGTGGTTGGGATAGACGCAGCCCGAGGAAGCATAGACCACCTTTTCCACTCCCGCGGCGCGGGCCGCACGGAACAGCATGCCATCGAGCGTCAGGTTGGTGGCGCAAGCAGCCTGGTGAAGATCCACGTAGCCGCGGCCGCCGTGGTCCGCCGCCAGATGGAAGATGATGTCCATCCCTTTCACGGCCTTCCGGGTGGTTTCGGCGTCCAGCAGATCACCCTGATGGAACTCCACTCGCCCGGCGGCCAGGTGGGGCTCAAGATTCTGTTTCTTCCCACTGCTGAGATTGTCCACCACCTTGACGGCGGCGCCCCGCTCGATGAGCGCATCGACCAGGTGCGAGCCGATAAACGAAGCGCCTCCGGTTACAAGAACTTTCTTGTCATTCCAGTTCATGTTTTACTCTCCTGTTTCGTCATAATTTCTGAGTCCTTTGATTTCCAGGTAAGAATGCAAGGCAAACTGCGGCCCGTAGACGAGTGCGCGCCGCCAGCACTTTTTGGGTTCCGAAGCGAGGCGCCACAGCCATTCGAGGCCCATCGCGCTGACCTTGCGCGGAGCAGGCTTGACTTTTCCGCTGACAAACTTGAAGGCGGCACCAATGGCGACAACGACGGGAACCTCCAGCCGGTCGAGATGCTCATAGATCCACCGCTCCTGCTTAGGAAGGCCGAGGCCCACCCAGAGAACATCGGGTTTAGCCCGGTTGATCATTCTTACGATCTCGTCGTCTTCGCAGGCTGAAAGCGCGCGGAAAGGCGGTGAGAAGGCGCCGGCAACTGCAAGCGAGCGAAAGCGGTTTTTCAGTTCGTGGACAAGCGCCCCCAGCACTTCATCCGTATCACCGTAAAAGTAGTTCGAGTAGCCCTGGCGATTGGCCATCTCACAGAAGGTTGTCAACAGGTCCGCCCCGCGGACGCGCTTGGGCGCGGCGCCGAGTTTTTGCGCCGCCACGCGGGCGGTCCACTCCCCATCGGGAATCGAAAGGTCCGCCGATTCCAGAATTGCCTTGAAGTCAGGCCGCTTGAAACCTTCCACGAGCCCGTGCGAACTGGTGACGGCGATCCAGCGGCGGCTCTCGCGCCGCTCGATCCACTGTTTCATGATGTCCGTGGCCTCCTGCACGTCGATGTTGTGCACCGGCACGCCCATGACCCGGGCACAGGCCGGAGTTTTGGGCGCGATTGCGGGGCTTGGACTAGTCAGGACGGTCGCCATACGGCAGGTCTCCTTCGATCGTTTTTATGATTGGTCTTCGGCAGGCGAAAGGGTAGGTTCAGCGGCCGGTCTTGCTGTAGCTTTGGACTTCAGTCTCCGCAGCGACCGCGCATTGAGCCAGCGAGGAACCTTTGAGGATCGAACTTCCCACCCGCCCCTGAAGGTCACCAGGAATGAAAAAGCTATCAGGCGAAAATCAACCGCCAGGCTCCGCCGCTTGATGTAAAGGAGGTCGTAGCGGAGTTTCTGCCGCCGTGGCAATTCACTGTCGCCGTATATCTGGGCGAATCCGGTCAGGCCCGGCCGGATGCAATGCCGGCGGTCGAAGCCGGGAATCTGTTTCCGGAATTTCTTCACCAGTTCCACCCATTCAGGGCGCGGCCCCACAAAGCTCATGTCGCCGCGAAAGATGTTCCAAAGCTGGGGAAGCTCATCCATGGCCGTGGAACGCAACAGGCGTCCCACGCGCGTGATGCGCGGGTCGTTGGCGGAGGCCGGAACAACGCCCCACCTTTTGTCGGAGTCGGCGACCATGGAGCGAAATTTATAATTTACGAACTCGCGATTGCCTTCGCCGACGCGAATCTGGCGATAAAAAACGGGACCGCCGTCTTCCAGCTTAATCGCGATGGCGATAAGGGCCCAAAGCGGCGAGGAAATGATGAGTCCGAAACCGGAGAGTAGAATGTCAAAAGCTCGTTTAGCCATATAAGATGTGTCCTGATTTAGGGATTGCGATATTGCTGCTTTCAGTGTGATCCAAGGGGTGCCGAAAAAATCTTCACGTAACGCCATCCAACCAGGAGCGAGGAACCTGCATTTCTCTCACGCCGGCTCGCCGGGGCAAACCGAACCGGCTCAGAAGGGCGGCGTGGCCGAGGGGTTGGACGGTTACCGAGAGCGTGGTGCTAAGCCTGCTGCGACGGGATGATCAATCGCTGCATGGCAATCAAAACTGCCTTGTGGTGCCAATCGAACTTCAAATTGCCGTTAATCCGGCCCAGCAGATCGATCGTCCTGGCTTTTTCAAAGGTCTTATCGAGCAGCGAATCCGGGAAGCGAGCCATCAGCTTCCTGAAGAAATAACCCGTGCTGAACTCATGGCCGAAGGTGGCGCGCCAATAACGCTCAAATTCGCTCAGAGCCTGTTCCGTAAAGCTCTTTCGTCGAAACGCCCGCAGCAGAACTTCCGCCGCCATTTCCGCCGACAGCAGGCCGTAGTAAATGCCGCCGCCGGTAGTGGTTTTGACATGGCCTGCGGCCTCTCCGATAACAAGGATGCGGTCAGCGGCGCATTTGCCGGAGGGCAATTGTCCAATCACTTTTTGCGACACTTTGCATTCGCGCACCGGCAGGTGCGGAGCGATTTTTTTCAACAGCGCGTCAAAGTAAATCCGGGGATCCTCGGTGGCCATGAGTCCCACTCGAACGCGCCCGTGGCCCAACGGGATCTTCCACCCAAAGGCCCCGGGAGCCACAGACTGCCCCACGTAGATTTCTGTAGGACGGGCCGCTCCGTCGTTTCCCAGCGGGATATCCGCCTGGATGGCCCGCAGAAAATCCCGGGAGCGAACCAGGCCCAGGCTCTGGGTCAGGGAGCGGTTCACTCCGGAGGCGATGATGGCAGCGCGGGCCCGCAGGCGTCCCGGGCGGCGGCTTTCGCGGCAGCGAAAGCGGGCCGTCACGCCATGCTTTTGCGGTTCCAGTGATTCGACAACCTTGCCGAGCCACATCTGGGCTCCGGCGGAAACTGCGCGGGCCGCCAGGGCGCGATTGAACTCGCCTTTATGGACGACGTGCGCTAAAGGTTCCACAGAGCCGTGCTGAAGTTTGCGGCCCGAGGGGGAAATGGCTTCCACCCGGCGAATCGTGTTCTGGATGGGAGCCGATGGCAAGTCAAACCGCGAGTAGGCCTCGACCCCGATGACGCCGGAACAGATGGCGCGCTCCCCAATCTGCGCCTGGGCGTCGAGCAAAGCAACTTCCAGTCCCGCCGAAGCCAGGCTCTGGGCGGCATGAAGCCCAGCAGGACCGCCGCCCACAATAATCACATCTTTCACTTCGTTCCTCCGCAAATCTCACGCCCCCCGGCACCCCCGGGTGGCGGCAAACAATCTATTCGCCAGACGCGGGGAGCGCGGAGCTTCGCGCCCTTGATCCCATCGTGGCCATGGCCGCCAGCACCACAAACCACGCGGCGTTGGCAGGAATGTGGAGATTGAAATCGACAAAACTATGGACCAGCAGGCCGCACACGCCCAGCGCCGCGCCCAGGCGCATCCAGCCAGTTTCCCGCTCCAACCGCTCGTTCAGGTTCCCGAAAGCCAGGCGAAGAAACAGGACCAGCGCCGCCAAAATGATCAGCGCGCCCGCCGCGCCGGTTTCCGCCAGCGCCTGGGCGTAATCGTTGTGGGCGTAAGGGTAAAGCTGGTCGGTGGGAAAAGTCTGGTACTCCGGAAACACGGAGCCGAAACTTCCAAGACCCGTTCCTATCACCGGATGATCGCGGAAGATGTCCAGGGCGTCGAGCGCCACGTGCATCCGGTCTCCGTAAGTCGCTTCCGGAGCGTTCACGAAATTGGCGACCGTGCCCAGCCGCTTTGAAACGCTCTTCGGCGCCATCCAGAAAAAGAGCAGCGCGGCGGCTGCGAGCCCCAGGATTCCCAGCACGAGCGAGCTTCGGGACTTGCGACCGCGTTTCCAAAGGATGGCGGCGAAAATGGCGATTTCTACCAGCAGTGAGACGAATCCCCCGCGCGAGGCCGACAGCAGCAAAGAGCCGATCGGCACGCATAGGGCAAAAGCCAGAAGCCCCCGGCCTTTGTCGTCTTCCGAGCGCGACAGGACATACATCGCAGCAAACGGAATCAACATTTCCATCAGGCCCGCATAGTCGTTGTGGTTGACGTACGGGCCGAAAGGCCGTCCCGCCGTTTTCACCACCCAATAAATCAGCCCGCCGCTTGAGAAGAACTGCACGATGGCGAAAAGCCCCATGAGAAACACGTAAACGGTGACCACCAGGCCCAGCCTCCGCCAGACCTTGACTGGACAGGCGGAGAAGAACTGGCAGGCGAGGAAGAACAGGATTCCGTCGGTCACCAGCGCGATCAGCGCGGCTCGCGTGCCGTAGTTGTCCATGGTGAGATGGCCGAAATACTGGACGGCGCCGAGCAAGAGAAATAATGCTGCGGGCAGATAAAGCGGCGACCCTGCGATTCTGAGGCTTCCCTTGCGGACGCTCGCCACGGCCCACATCAGCAGCACCAGAAAAGCGATGACGTAAAGCGTTCCCCACGCCCACGGCTGGACCGCCCCAAAAGCCAGCGGCGCCGACAGCAGCACGGCAACCAGCAGCCACCGCGCGGCGGCGAACCATCGGGCGCCCGCGGAGCCGGCGGGTGCTCCGATCACCCTGCCAGCAGCGATCCCTCCGGCTTGGCTTTGGGCGGAAATCATGACGAATGCAGCGAAGCCGCAGGAGCGTTGTGCGCCGGAACGGCGCTTTGCACAGTGACATCATCCAACCAGAAAGTTCCCGTAATATCGGTGGGAAAAGACCGGGCGCGAGGCCGCCAGACGGATAGCCGCACCCAATGGGTCCGGGCGCCGGCCGTAAAGCTCAACCGCACCGGGTGCCATGGGGTGGTCCCCACCGTGCCCGCGGTTGAGGCATCCAGACAGGAGGCGCAGGCCGGGTCCATCACGCGCAATCGCGGACCGCTCGAAGAAGTGATGCCGCGGGAGCGAACGTAAGCCTCCAGAAGGTACCGGCCGCCGGGGGTTACCGGGACAAATTGCATCGCGGGCTGGTACTCGCCGTTCCGGCTGACCGAAAAGTCAACCCGAAGGCACCGCCCGCCGGCATAGGGGCTGGAATCATCAAGATCAACCCAGGTGTAGGATTGTTTGGGGATGCGCCAATCGAGTCCCGTGTCCAGGGGATCGTGCTCGAAACCGGGGTTGTAAACCAGGTTGCCGGCAGCGTCCCGGGCAGGACGCGGGACCAATCCCCGCTGCTCCAAACTCCGCCAGGCTTCCAGAGCTTCGTGGTCGGCTCCGTGATGGATCAGCCAGTTAATATACGGAGCGGCTCGCGACAGGGGAAAGGGTCGATCCAAGGCCACGGTTTGCTTCCAGATGGGATACGCCGCATTTCCCCGCCCATGGGCGGTCAGAAAGTGGATAAAGGAAAGGTTCAGCTCCGGAGAATTCTGCCCGGCGAGGACTTGCCGGTAGACTTCTTGCGCATTTTCGTTCGTAGTGAGACAGAGCCTGAAGGTTTGATCGGCATACCCGGGATCGAGCGCGATGAGCCGGCGGAATTTTGTCATGGCAGCGCCCACGCGTCCTTCGAGCAGGTAATGGTTTGCCGCCGCCCAATAGTCGTGGGGCGCCATGGGACTGATTTCCAGAAGGCGCTCGGTCGCGCGGTCGGCGCAAGTCCGGTCCCCGAGCGACTGGCAGGCCGAAACCAGTCCCGACCAGAAGATCGGCTGCCGGTGGTTCAGCGAAATGGCCCTTTGCAGCTGCCTGATTCCCTGGGTGGGGTGATAGTCTTCAAGTGAGTTGCAGTAAGCCATCCCCAGCCGGTAATGCAGTTCCGGGTTTGAGGGATCGAGCGCCAGCGCCTTCCGAAGCCTGGGGGGATTGAAAGACTGCCCCAGGGTTGCCGCAATCGTGATTTCCGCCGTTTTGAAAGCCAGCAGTAAACCTGGAATTCCAATCACCAGCAGCAGCGCCAAGGCCCGGAACCGGCTGGCGAGAGTTAGCTCGAACGAACCCGGGGATAAAAGCTGTTTGATCAAAGGCTACGACCGGTAACGCCGGGGCGGATGGAAGTTTGCCGGCCTGCAACGCCCTGGGAGGGACCGAATCTCATTTTTCCTTAATGCGCGGCGTTCCAGAGCCCGGCTCGTCGCCCGCGGCGTGTTCATGGCCATATGAACCGTAATACCGACGGTAGCTATAGCCATAATAGCCGTCATGGCGGACATCAAGCTTGTTGACCACGAGGCCCAGAACTCTTCCCGCAGCTCCCTGAACCATTTTGTAAGACCGCACCAGCGCGTTGCGTTGCGTTACGTTGCTTTCGGCCACCAGGATAACGCCGTCGGTGAGGGCTGAGAGCACCGTGGCGTCGGTCACCGCCAGCAAGGGCGGAGAATCGAGAACCACGTGGTCAAAGCGCCCGCGCAAATTCTCCAGGAGTTGTTCCATGGTTGTGGAGGAGAGCAGCTCCGCCGGGTTGGGCGGATGAGGCCCCGCCGGAATAGCCCATAGATTAGAGGGCGATTCCAGGTGGACCAGCGCGTCGTCAAGCGAATGCGCGCCCGTCAGAATCCCGCTGAGTCCTTTCGCTTCGGATAAGTTCAGCATCTTTCCAATCCCGGACCTGCGCAGGTCGCCGTCAATGATCAGCACGCGCCCGCCGCGCTGCGCCAAGCTGAAGGCCAGGTTGAGGGAAGTACAGGTTTTTCCCTCGCCCGACTGGCTGCTGGTCACCAGGATTGTTTGGGGCGGACGCGGCGCGGTGGAAAGCAGGATGGAAGTGCGCAGAGCCCGGAAAGACTCCGCCAGCGGCGAGGTGGGCTGTTTCAATACGGCAAGCGCTACGGCGTTGCCGTCGCTTGGAATCTTTCCGGTCGTCGCCGCCAGCCAGGGGCGTTTTGGGCCCATCGTGCCCGCAGCAGGGATGACGGCCAGCGCGGGGGCGGGAATGAATTTTTCAACATCCTCGGCACTCTTCACGGAGCTGTCGAGTCCCTCTTGCGTAAACGCCACCGTGACGCCCAGCATCAGGCCGATGATAAAACCCACGGCAATGTCCCTCCCCTTGTGGGGACTCACTGGAACGGTGGGAATCATGGCACGGTCCACCACGTGAACGTTGTTGGCCTTCAATCCCGCCGAGATCGTGGCGTTCTTGACGTGTTTCAGCAGGCTGTCGTAGAGATCCTGGTTGGTTGCAAACTCGTGCTGCAAAATATTCTGCTCAATCTGCAACTGGTTGGTCTTTCCGATCTGTTCCTTTTCCTTTGCCACCGCGGCCTTCAAAATCCGCGCCCGCACTCGCGCCACCTGGGCGTCATGCTGAATCTGGCTGAAAACCCTTTTCCGCTCCTGCCCCATTAAGGATTGGACCTCTTTCATCTGGTCGCGCACTCGGACCACTTTGGGAAAGTTCGGACCGTACTGCCCCATCAAGTCCACATACTGGGTTTTCAGGTCCCCGTATTTGCCCTGGAGCTGCTGCAGCAGCGTGTCTTGCACCAGCAGGCCGACGTCGCCGGGATTGGCTTGCGCAAGCTGATAGATGGATTGCTTCTGCGCCAGATTGTTCTGGGCGGTCGTCATGTCCGTGCTTAAGTCAGACAAACGTTGTTCCAGCACGCTCTGGCGGTTCCCGATGTCAACAATAGAATTTTTCCGTTCATAGTCCACCAACGCCTGCTGGGACTTTTCCATCTGGGCTTTCATCTCGTCCATGCGCTGCTCAAGCCAGGAGGAAGCCTGCCGCGTGGCGTCGTACAGGGTCAGGAAATTGTATTGCGTGTAGTTGCTGACCAGGGCGTTTGCGACCTCGGACGCCAGCCTCGGGTCGGGGCTTTGGAAACTGACTTCCAGAATCTGGGTTCCATCCGCAAGCTGGACGTTCAAAGCGTTCTTAAAGGTCTGGACCATGCGGGTCCGGGCAGCCCCTTCCGGCTCCAAATTGGCGCCGCCCTGGCGGGCGGCGGGATCAAACGCCGGATTCTTGTCGAGCCGCAACTGCTCGATGGTGGTCCAGGCCAGGTTGTCGCTGTCCAGCACGTTAACCTGGGTTTTCAAAAAGGTGTCGCTGGTCGGCATCGGCTGGTCAAGGTTCTGCATGGACTGGTACTGCGGCGTGGCTTCCACTTCCACCCGCGCGGTCGCCCGGTAAATGGGCCGCGTCTTGAAGGCAAAAATCGTCACCAGCGTCGTGATGACAAAAGTAATCGCCAGAATCGTCCAGCGACGCTTGAGCAGGATGTGCCAATAGGTTCGCAGGTAGGAGGAAATCTCGAAGCTTTCAGCCTCGGGGACGATCGCCGGATACAAGGGGGCGGGGTTCGGCGCGGCCGGCCTTTGCTCAAGCGGGGATGATTGATGGAAGTCGGACATGGGAAGCCTACTGGCTATAGCGGAGCATGATAAATGAGCAGGCCACTGCCGATCCCAAGGGCCGCCTGCGCGCCCCGGCGAAAAGCCTTTTTGGCCGTGCTGTCGGGAACGAAGAGGACATCGTTGGCTTCAAGCCGCCGGTCGGGATCCCGGCCGGCGAGAACCTTCTTCAGATTGATCGGGATTTCTTCGCGGCCGCCCTGGGCCGACGGTTCTTTGCGGATAATGATGGCTTTTGATTCACGCGCCGTGGAAGTCACATTGCCGGCCAAAGCGATAGCCTTCAGGACCGTCATATCCTGCCAGCTTCTTGCCATCGTATACCCGCCGGCACGATTCACCGCTCCCACAACGTAGACAATTCCCGCTTGCTGGACGGTGACCGAGTCTCCGGGATAGATGGCAACGTTGGCTTGGCGGTCGCCGTCTTGCAGAAGCTTCGTCAGGTTCACCTTGAGGGTTTGCTGAACGGGGCCTCCTTTGACGCCATCAAGGCCCAGAATTCTCATCGCAATCTCGCCTCGAGTAACAATGGCCGTGTCGGCTGCGTTGTCGGACAGTCCCCCGGCCTGGGAAAGGACGTTGAGCAGGTTCGTTTGCCCAAACAGAGGATAGATTTGGGGATTTTTGACCGCCCCCGTAATGGCCACCGAGTTCACGCGCGAAGCTTTGACCGTAACGGTTACATAGGGGTGGGTTACCAATCCGGCCCGGCGCAGTTTGCTGGCAATCACCGCGGCCAGTTCCCGGGGAGTCAGGCCTTCGGCCCGAACAGGCCGGCTAAGCATGGGAATCATAAACGAGCCGCCGGCGCCCACCCGGTAGTCCTGGGAAAACTCCGGCACATCGACCACGTTGACGCTCAGCAGGTCATCCGGCGCAATAAGGTATTCCCCTCCGATCAGGGTGGAGAAAGCAGAGCGCGAACGAATTTTCGCCTGCGCCGGGTGAGTGCCGGTTCCCGCTCCCGAAGAACGCTGGGAAGCAAAGGCCAGCGAGGTCGCCGCCAGGAACAGGCTGCAGAGTCCTGCAACCCACCTCATCGCCGGCCTCACCCGGACTCGGCTTGAGGCGGGAATCCTCCGCATCAAAATGTGTTTGGAAATCAGATCCAAGAGTGACCCACGCGAACCTCGGCTGCAGCCCTCCCGACAAAAATCTCCGGCCTTTTTCCGTTGAGGCGCTCGACGTCGGCGACATCCGTTTCCACGGAAACAGACCGCTCCAGCAGCCCCACAGAAATAACCAGCCGGTAGATATTTTTCTTTCGGACCAGGATTCCTTCCAAACCCTCAAGGGGTCCCGACTTAAGCCGGACCCGATCCCCTGACTTCAGGAACGGATGCGGCGCTCCAGACGCGCCATTGTCCACCACGCTACGGACAGCCTTGATTTCTTCAAAAGGGATGGGAGCCGGTTGGCCGCCCCGGCGAACGAAATCGTAAACTCCGGGCGTTGCAACGATGGCCGCCCGGTCGATCATGGGAGCCAGGACAAACACATAATTGGGAAACAGCGGAAGAGATACTTGCTTGATGCGGTCTTTCCAGCGGCGGGCGGAATTGTAGAGCGGCAGGAAAACTTCGACACCTTTAAAACCCAGAAATTGAGCGACTGCCTTCTCGTGCTGGTGGCGAGTGTAGAGTGCAAACCATGCCGCCGGCTGGACGCCCGAAGAACTCTGGTTTGTTATTTGCATATAGCTCCGCCCTGTGAGTTACAGGCCAACCGGCCTGTTAAGCCCCATGATTTCAGGGTATTAGCCCCATTCCGGCAGCAAAGCCGGGTCCGGCGCAACCCGCTAATTAATCCACCGGTCGCTTCCGCCGGTTCTGATCATCTGCGAGCCTTTGCGGAGTTCCCCAAGCTTTCCACGAATAAAAGACCCGCCTCTGAGAAACTCAAGTTCAACCCTGCAGGGGAAGCTGTTGCTTTGAGCCTCGACCACGGCCTGAAAGCGCATCGTGGTGGTTTGGCCGTCAGGGTTTGAAAAATGCACGTCCAAAGTCACCCGGTTGTTGGTCCCCAAAGCATGCTCCAACTGAATCCGCGCGCCGCTCTCACTGATGTTCTGGAGCCAGCCCTGCGCGAGGGTCCGCTTTTTACCTCTTCCAGGAGTCAGCACGGTTACCGGGCAGATGATCCTGTAGCGTGATTCAGTTTGTTTCTCAGCCACTTCGCGATTAGTTTCTCACTTATTCACGTACTGAAATAATTAACATTCTCTAACATAACCGGAGGACTTGGCGAAAGGCAATCCCCCCCCGGGGGAGAAAACCAAGAGTTTTAGGGTGATTTACGAGGGGGAACTAAAGTATCGGGACTTTAAGGAAACGGGCAACGCTTACCGCCAAAGGAGGGCATGGACGGGGGTGGGCCAAATGCCCGGAGAAGCCCTGAAAATCGCGCGGAAACGTCCAAATGGCGCACCTGGCCTCCGTCCCTAGCTCTGATGCGCCTTTCCAAAATTCAAGCTCTTACCAGGATTTGATTTCTCCGATTTTTCCGCAGCCGACGCCGAAGCACCATGAACGAGCTCGAAATAATGGAAAATGGCATTGCGCCGGTCCTTCATGTTGAGCTTTCTGTAAATCGCCTTGACATGCGATTTTACCGTTTCTTCACTGATGAAGAGGCGGCTGGCGATATCCTTCT
>CAYWMN010000091.1:0-3413 GCA_964459065.1 uncultured Acidobacteriota bacterium
TGCTACCTTCACACGGTAGAAGTCACAGGTTCGAGTCCTGTATCGCCCACCATGCTAAACTCTTAGGCAGCCGTAGGTTGCGGCTGTTGCCCACTTTCTGATTTCTGGTGAAAACGGGGTCCATGGGGTCCATTTAGACCTAAGAGCCCGGTTTTTGCAGCCATACTTTGAGCGGATTCATTTGTGAAATGGGTGTATTGAGAAGTTGCTTTCAAACTCGAATGGCCTACCCACCGCTTAATTAAATCGCCCGGCACACCCGCCTCTTGAAGAATCGAGACTCGTCCATGCCGGAAAGCATGCAATCCACCTTTACGAATTCCCAGCCGCTTGAGAATCGTTTGCAGCATGCGGCGGGAATTTTGATTGCCTAGTGGAGTTGCATTTCTTGTCTGGAAAACATAACCCTGAGTCCTGCCGTTCAGATGTTTACGGAACCGGGATATCTTTCGCTTTTGCCGGTCCTGTGGGATGAGCGACTTCCATCAGTTGTGACGCCTACGGATGCCGCGCTCCTGCTTCGTCACCTTTCCAGACTCTAGCCCGGTTACTCTAGTTGCCGGCAGACGGCAAATTGGTTGTTCCTTTCAGACGCACCGTAACAATCTGAAACGGCCTTACGTCAAACTGGAATCCGTGAGCGGAGACCTGTAATGACCGCAGATTCTGCTCCATGGCATTGCATTGCCAGGCCTGTTGTAGATCCACCAATGGGATCTGAACGCTCACGCTACCATTCTCACCTCCATCCTCAAGGAACCGCATAATCGTTCCTTGGCGGTTCTCCGCCCGTTTCCAGTCGACGAGAATCACGTGGGGCGAATCCACTTTTACAAAACTACCCTCGGTGGCACTCAAGGGTTCAGGTGTATTGACGGCCTTGTCGTTAGGAATGATATTGTCCAGTTCAAAGGGAGTCATCGCCGACCATCCCATCCTGCTCAGTGTGTCCGGGTGAAACGAGCGATCACTGGTTAATACATACCGGAACGTGAAAGTTCCTCCCTGGGCTGCGCGGTAGTTGGTAAACCAATAGTTGTTCATGGCGTAAGAGAAAATCGTCCCGCCTCGATGGCCGAATTTGAGCGGCCAGGTTCCCCGGACAATATCGCCCAGGCTCACTAGCGAAGCGTCGATGGGAACCAGCGCCACGTTAATTCCTCCCTGCTGAGCCTCAACCCAGTGCTGGACTGAAAACCATTCCTTCCCGGCTCCCGGAAGCAGGTCCTTCGCGGGGTCCACGTAACCGTTCTGGATTTCATACCGGAATTCAGGATGGTTCATGGCAAGGGGGAAGGCAAAGTACACCCCTTCTTTGGTGTAGACCTGCCGCTTGTGCACGTGGTTGATGAACTCGATCTTCTTCTGGTGATTGAAGAGAATGATCTCCGAGTCAATGCGCGGGGTATGGAGCGCCGAACTCTCGAGGTGGGCCACCAGACCAAAGGGTGTTTTGGTAATGGAGACCAAGCGCCCCCTCCCGGCTGGATGCACGGTGAGTTTGGGTACGGGCAGCCCCGTATCATTAAAGAGCAGCCTGTTGCGCGAGGGTTTATCTCCACCCGTCACGTAAAGGTACTGGTTGAACCGATAAGAACTCGAAGAGTTGACCAACTCCTTCTGCAATTGCTTATCGAAGATGCTCTTGACCGCACCACTTCCAGGATCCAAAACAATGCGGTAGAAGGCATTCTCCATCACGTTGCCGGACTCCGTTTGGAGGCTTGGAGGAGGCGAGGCAGCCCGTTTAATGGCATAGCACTTGTAGCCCACGGAGGGCACGTTCTGAGCAAGAAATCGAATACGTTGCTCTCTGCCGCTTACGGAGAGGATCTCATAAGGAACCGGCTGATTCGTGGCGAGATCAATGATCTGAGAGCCCTTGGAGAGATCGGTTTCCACCAGCGCGCTTCGTGACCAGTTCAGTGGGTTGAACACCACCCAGGTGCCGCTCGGAGCGTGAATTTTATCGGCCAGCGCGGCCAAGCCCCGGTCGGCCACATCCTGCACTTCTTGCCTGGCGCGGGTTGCGAAGGCATCCTTGACGGCCAACTGCCGGACCGACTCTTCGCTTCGAGGGCTGGAAATACTACCTGCCGCACCCCAGGTGTGCTCGTCAAACAGGATCAGATTCTGCCACATTTTCCGGATGGTGGCGCGATTCGGCCGGGCGGGAGGATTCAGCAGATAGCTGAGGGTCGCAACCTTTTCCGCAGATAGCGCCCGCTGCTCGCTTCGGCGATTCATCGCGGCATAATAAGCATCCGAGGCGATGCCGTCTTCCCAGTAAGGCCCGCCGTCGCCGCGATAGACGGGAATGGAGTTTCCGTCGGCTTTGGCAACTTCTGCCAAGGCGTGAGCAAATCCCGAATATTGCAATTTGGGGTAAGCGTAAGTCTTGTTCCAGTCCCTGACAATCGTGGCCTGCTGAGGGTACAGATCTGAGTTTTCCCATTGAGCCCCAAACAGCAGGAAGGAATTAGGTTTGTACTCTGCAGGGGGGTACATCTTTAGGAATCTCGGCAATCTGAACCGCCCTGTCACCACCTGAGGAGGGAGGCCAAAGATGGCTCCGACCTGCCCGTAGCTATCCGAATACCACATGAGTACTTTCTTGCCGTCCGGTCCCTCCCACCAGAAAGGCGACTTCTCAAGCAAATGACTTTCGTCCAGGATAGGGCCACGCGTCTGATTGCAACCCGCAAGTAAATACTTGATTCCGGCCGCGGCAAGAATCGACGCGTAAGACCACGTATAAGACGGGACATCGGTAATGTTTGCATAGTCGAAGGGTTCATGATGGCTGGTATCAAAATCAAAGCTGGGATAGAGAGAGCGGATCAGAGTCTCAACGGTAGGGAACCCGGTCAGAAGGTTTGCGTACTGGGCGGGAACGAAAAATTTGCCTTGCTGGACGGCCTGCAGAAGGCGTTGGCGGTCCTTCGCGTCGCGCCCGGCAAAGAATTTTTGCAGCACCCAGAAGCCGTCCGGACTATAGCGGAAATGCGGGTTTTCGTGCATCATCGTCAAAGCCTCGTCCACAACCCGGCTGTGGATTTCCGCCACTTTTGACTGATAATCCGTGTAACCGACGTCCAGATGCTCGTGCGGGACCACGTAAATCGTCCATTTCTTAGCGGGCTGCAGAGTTACAGAAAACCGGCGCTTGCTTCTGCCGAGATTCACGAGGATCCGGCCCTGCGTTCCCGAGGCAAAAGTCGGTACGGCAAATTCGCTTTGCTGCTGGCCGAAGTCGCGATCCGGGGAGAGTTGACGTGTGAACTTTTGCTTGTTCACCCAAAGCGTCACGGTGCCCGCCCTTGCCGGAGAGTTCTGGCTTGTGTAGACATCCACAAGCTCCACAAGTTGGCCGTTCTTTCGCTGATAGAAAATGCTGGGGTGCACCTCGGCCG
>CAYWMN010000091.1:3423-13229 GCA_964459065.1 uncultured Acidobacteriota bacterium
CGAAGTAGTACCAGACTCCGGACTTGTTCACGTGCGCCTCGGCCGAGATGGCCTTGGCTTCAAAACGCCGGGAAGGATCATGGTCCAATTCCAAAGCGTCATAGGAAATCCTCGGGTCGCTGACGTCATCGCGCCGGCTGGGCTCGTCGATCGCGGTCAGCACCATACGGTTCGTCCCTTGATGGAAATCGCGCGTCGGAAGCTCGATCATGGCCGTGTCGTTCCAGTATTTGTCACCGGGAACGTCATGCCATTGCGGGCGCTGGTAGATCCACCCGCGATGACCATTAAGGTCCACTTGTAGAATCGAGAGCCGTCGCGTACGCACCAGCATTCCTACTTTGAGGACATAGAGACCTTTGGGCGCTTCCTCCATGTCAAACTGGATGGTCAGAGGATGAGGGCGCGTTCCGGCTTTGCCATTTGCGGTGCCGGGCTGAAAGGCGTACCAATCTTTTTTCGCCAGACTCTTTCCAATGACGTAAGCAGGAGCAGGCGTCGGTGCCGCCCCTGAGTGGAATTCCGCGGAAGATCGATCGAAGCGCCCGATTTGCCATACCGGATGAGGATTTGAAGCGCCACCAGCGCGCAGAGTCAAAGGAGCCGTTACCAGTAAAATAAGGCCAATGATCAGTCGGGCGGAAAACCATCCGTTGAGAGTACTCTCCTTACTCATCCTCATGTTTCCTCCTCGATGCAAGATGTCCGACTTGTGCTGTCGCACATCATTTCCCAGTTCGCCTTAAGGCGTCGAAGCCAAGGCTGTAAAGGCCCGCTGGTTTTGCCAAGCCGATAGAGAGTTTACACCACAAAACCATACGCTCTTATCGTCTTTTCGACGGATTGGGCAAAGGGTCAGGAATCATGAAAAGCTTTTGGATGAGGCGCTTGATGTTTCCGGAGGACGCTCACAAAAAAAGTCATGGGCGCCACAACCGGGCATTGGGAAAGTAAGTCCCGATGCTTACTTTCTCTAATCAGAGGATCGACTGCACCGGCAACCGGCAGTGGGAGTACAATGAGAGCCGTCCTCACGGGGCTCTTGGCGAGAGGACGCCGATCGAGTTCGCCTTTCAGGTCGCGGCTAGCCGCGACCTGAAAGGCCCCGAAGAAGCCGAAAACTCACCCTGGAAGTGGTATAAAAATTCTGGGCCGCTCACATGGGCACTGTTCAGGGAGTCTTGGGGAGAGGACGCCAAACGAATTTGTCTATGGGATCGTCGCGAGGGGTGATCTCGGGCGTTTCAAAAAAGCCCAAGAACAAAGGAAGCTAAACCGGATACCAGGCTCTTTGGGACGGAAGCGCGGTGAGTAAGCTCTTCAATCTGAAGAAGCCAACTGTTTGTGCCAACGCACGCTATGACTAAGACTCCTCCGACAAGGCTGGCTCCTACAACTTTTGGCGCGGGATCGCCGGAGGATTCTTCGACAACGCGCAGATTCAGAATCACAGCGTCGCATTCCCGCTTAGCGAATGCCTTGAGTTGTCTGCCGATTTCCGGAGCTTTGCAGGTTTCGGATACGATAGCTGCTGAAAGCGTTTTTAGGACTTTCCGGATTACGGCTGGCTCATCAATTGTAAGGACACACCTATCACCTTCGCGCAACGTCCTTCCCCCCTCCCAATTCCGTTGCACGTAACGGAAACGTAACCAAGATACTGTGCAGATTACTCCGGGTGGTGACAGCCGCGCAATGGCACAAAGGTTCTATAAGTGTTGCACGGTGCGTTATGAAGCAGGCTCACCTAACTTGCAAGCAGAAAACCACGCGAGCAGGGAATGATTACCTGAGGGACTTCGAACGGGTTTCTGTAGATGTCAGGACAAATATTCGTTAGGAATTTCTGATTCCTGCCAGTCGGCTTCCTGGTTGGTTTGCGCTTGTATTTAGTGACGGGGGTACAAAATCTCCGGGAAGCCACGCTGGCCGCCGGGCATTGTGTCCTGCGTCGGGCAGGTGTATGTTAAACAGCCGGTCTTGCGAACGCTCAGCCGGTGTGGACATCGTTCCAATAAGGAGCCTGAAATGAAATCTGACGAACGCCCGGGGATCAAGACCGGCGAAGCGAACAATCTGCCCAGACGCGAATTCCTGAAGAATATCGCCGGGTTGTCGGCAACCGGCATGGCGGCTGGCGCCGTGGAGGCCTCTGCCCGCAGCAAGGCGCCCCGCTCCACCGGGGGTACTCCGGCCTACAAGCAGATTGACGCGCCCATCGAGGAACGAGTCCATGACCTGGTGGGGCGGATGACGACGGCTGAAAAAGCCCGCCAGCTTGATATGTACCACGGTTGCTTGTACGTCGATAAGCGCCGCAGCAAGACCCACTGCGCTCCCGACGCTCGCCTTATCGCCGCCAAAGCGCAAAAGGACTGGGGCGAGCTGGGTGTGGGCAGCATCCACGACCTTTATCCCACGCCGCGCCTGGCCAATGAGATTCAAGCCTGGATCATGGATCACAGCCGGTTGCAAATTCCCGCGATGTTTATTGAAGAGGGTCTGCACGGCTATACCGCTTATGGCAAGACGATTTTCCCGCAGAGCATCAATCTTGCCTCAACCTTTAATCGCGATCTGGCTCGAAGCACCGGCGCCGCCCTGGCCGCCGAGGCGCGGGCCGATGGCGTGGACATGATTCTTGGCCCCGTTTGCGGGCCTTCGCGGGATCCGCGCTGGGGCCGGTCTGAAGAGACCTTCGGCGAGGACGGTTACCTGGGCGGACAAATGGCGCTGGAGTATGTGCGCGGGGCGCATGGCGATTCTTTGGCTGCGCATGACACGGTTATCGCCGAGCCAAAGCACTTTGCGGCCTACAGCCATCCGGAAAGCGGACTGAATACGGCGCCGGCGCACGTCGGCCGGCGCGAAATGCAGATGGTGATGCTGAAGTCTTTTGAGCCGGCGATTCGGGAAGGCGGGGCGATGGCCGTGATGGCGGCCTACAACGAGACGGACGGCATCCCCTGCACGGCGGACAAGTGGCTGCTCACGCGCCTGCTGCGCGGCCAATGGGGTTTTAAGGGATTTGTGCTCTCCGACCTTGGGGCCGTCCGGCGGCTCTATACGGTTCACCACGTTGCGGCCACGCCGCAGGATGCCGTGCTGACCGGGCTTGAAGCCGGCGTGGACATGCAATTCTACGATTTTGACCATGACATCTATCAGAACGCCATCATTCACGGAATCGAGAGTGGCCGCCTCAAAGCGGCGGTGTTGGACCGCGCGGTGGCCCGCGTGCTACGCGCCAAGTTTATGCTCGGCCTTTTTGACCGGCCGTTTGTTGATCCGGCGCGTACCAAGACGGTCTCTCGCAGCGCCGCGCACCTTAAGCTGTCGCTCGAGTCCGCCCGGCAATCGATGTGCCTGCTGAAGAACCACAACAACCTGTTGCCGCTTTCGAGGAACCTCAAACGCCTCGCCCTGATCGGTCCGAATGTGGCCGCCGTGCGCCTGGGCGATTACACGGCTCCGCTCGATGGCATCCCGCTGACCTCGATGCTCGACGGCGTGAAAGCGCTGGCCGGGCCGGGAACGGAAATCCTGTTTGATGACGGCAAGCAGATTGAGCAGGCTGTGGCCAAGGCCCGGCAGGCGGAGGTTGCCATCCTCGGCCTGGGCGAGCACCTGGGGCTTTCCGGCGAGGGATACGACCGGTCTGAGCTGGGTCTGCCGGGCAACCAGCAGGCGCTGCTGGAGGCGGTGTTTGCGACCGGCAAGCCGGTGGTTCTGGTGCTGCAGAACGGGCGTCCTTTGACTATTCCCTGGGCGGCCGAGCACGTTCCGGCGATCCTGGAGGCCTGGTACCCGGGCGAAGCGGGCGGACGGGCGATTGCCGAGACGCTGTTTGGGCTGAACAATCCGGCCGGGCGGCTGCCCATGAGCTTCCCGCGTCGGGTGGGCCAGCTTCCCGTCCATTATGACGTTCATCCATCCAAAGACAGAAAATACGTTGATGGCAGCCGCTTCCCGCAGTTTGTCTTCGGCCACGGCTTAAGCTACACAAGCTTTCGATACGAAAACCTGCAAGTCCTGCCCCGGCGTCTGAGGCCCCATCAGGAGGTGCGAATTTCCGTGGATGTGGTGAACACCGGCCACGCCGACGGCGATGAGGTGGTGCAGGTCTACCTTCGAGATTTGGTCAGCAGCGTTGAAACTCCGGTTAAGTCGCTGAAGAACTTTCAGAGGATTCACCTCAAGGCGGGAACGCGATTGACCGTGCACCTGAATCTTCGGCCGGAGCAACTGATGCTCTGGAATGCCGAGGGGCGCTGGGTGGCTGAACCCGGCGACTTTGAGGTGAGGGTGGGCGGCTCGTCGGCTGGCGGGCTGAAGGCGCGGTTCTCACTGCTCGCCTGACAGAGGCTCGGAAGCTGCCGGGCGGCGAGCTTGCGGCAGCTACTGGTAAAGGATGTAGCTCGGTTGCGGAGAAAGCCGCAGCACTTGGGCCGGCGACATGAGGCGGCCACCGATTTTAACGTCGTTCTTGTAGAACAGCTTGAAGCCGGTAAACTGCACCGGCTGCCTGGCGATGAAATCCTTGTAAGTGGATCTCTTCAAGACCGGCGACCCGAAACCGTCCATATCCATCACGATTTGCACTTGCGGCAGCGGTTTGATGGCGCTGAAGTCCGTTACCATGCGCTGGGTGAAGCGGTGGATGACGAGGATCTTGGGCGGCAGGTGATTTTGCTGCACAATTCTGGCCAGATAGCGCGCGGCAAAGTTGATGTCTTTCGCGCTCATCGTGCCGATCCAGGCCCCGGGTTTTTTGCCCTCGACGAGCGCGAACTCCGGATCGAGGGCCAGCTCGACGTTCGGCTGCTTGAGGTACGGGGCGAGAAGCTGAACTTCTGTTTTGACACTGCTCCAGCCGGGCTGCACATCCAGAAACACCAGCCCGTGGATCTGGTTCGCGAGTCCAATCGCCTTCTCAATCTGGCTGTGCGGCATGCGCATGCGATACTGTCCATCGCGCCCCGGCATGCCCTGCGCCGAAACCGCGATGTAATCGACGGCCTGCACCACGGGCGTTGAGGGATCGGCCGCCGCCCAGGCTGCTGCCTGCGACTTCAGCCTGGCCAGCACCTGGTCGGGCGGGTATTCACCCAGAATGCCCATCCGCTTTGAATAGAAATTGCCATAGTAGGCCACGATCCGTTTGAAGGGCAGCAGGGCGCCTGCGTCCGGAATGGCGGCGTGCACAGGCCATCGGGGCTTGGGGCAGGGCGGCAGCACGGCCTTCTTCTTGTTTTGGTTTTTTTTGGCCATCAGGGCCTGCGGCTGAGGCGCTGCCTCGGCTTGAGGGTCCGTTGCTGTAACTGCCGGGGCCAAGGGATGGGCTTCGGCGGGCGTGCAATGGGTCGGCGGTTGCCTGTTTGCGATCGCCAGCATCTTGGCCGTATACGCCGCCTTGTTCACCGTGGCCGGGACAGGATGAGACAGCGGTTGCGGCGCTGGCGCTGTAGCCTTGGGGACATCAGAAGGCGAGTGCCCAGCGTGGTCGCCCCATAAATACGCGACGACGCCGATGGCGGCGCCGACGATGAACAACATCATGATGATCCCTGCGGTCCGTTTCACACTCTCATTGTACACAGGGGCGAAAAAAAAGGCATCATTCCGATGGGCTCATTTTGGGCAACTGCTTGCGCCGTAAGGCGGGCCTTTCATTCACCCGGCGAATTGGATGACACCAAAGCTCGAGGGAACGTGAAAGGTTTTGCCGGTTGGGATCGGGCTCCATGCGAGCAAGCGCCTTTGGGCGTCATCGCCCAACCCGTCGGCGCGGAAGAGGTTGAGCCGCCACTGGGCGCCGGCGCTGATTGTTTGCACTCCCAGATCACCGGCGGCGATGCGCATCTCGCAGGTCCAAAGGCGGCGGGCTCGGTCAATCACCGTTGCGTGCGCGAAGTGTGAATTCAGAATGGAACTGGGGACCGGCGTCTTGTCCCGATGGATTTCAAGGTCGAGCCACAGGTTGTTGGGCGCCACTTCAAATTCGTAATAGTGATTCATGCGCTCCGGAGTGGGATTGATGAAAACCTCCACCACGTCCCGGTTCCAGAGTTCCCACGTGGGGATGCCGGGGTCGGCCTGTTCAAAAACGTTCAGCGCATCGTACTTTGCGCGGTAGGCAAAGTAAACATTGCGAGAGGTCCACGCCGTGGCGGCTTGGGTTTCCGACTGCGGATAATGTTCGCGGCCCGACAGGCTGCGGTCAAAGCGAATCCAATCGGCTGCCTTCCAGATTTCCTTATCGAGGTTTCCATCCGGCACAAAATCCTGCGGCGAGAATTTGGAAGTTATGCGGCTGCTGCTCGAGTAGCTCATGCTTTATCTCCGCTCGGCTTCGGTGAGAAGGGTGTCGATGGTGCGCCGGGCGCGGCCGGGCTCTGGAACGCCGTAACAGCGGTTGTAATTGATTGCGTCGGCGACGGCGGCTGACATCCGCTTGGCGATCTGGGCGGCTTCGTCCGCATGTTGCGGGCTTTTCTGCAATGCTGCGATGGTTTGCTTTAACATTTCGAGAGCTTCGTAATCCTGGATCCCCTGCCGCAACATTTCCCAGCGCGTGCTGCTGATGGGGCCGTGCTTGCCCGGGTAGACCAGGAAGCTGTCGCCGGAGTGCCAGCGGATGTTGGGCTGGTGCCAGACGTCTTGGGGCCACGACTGGTACGCCCAGCGCAAGTATCCCGCCAGCCCGTAATGAAAGGCGATCCAGGGCATCATGCGCGATTCCCACTGCGGCGAGTAGATGAAGGTGTTCGGCATGGCGGGCGAGCACGCGGTGTAAAAAGTGGTGGGTCCCACGTTGCGGCGTTCGCTCAGCAGCCGTCGCAGCCGCCTGGGATGTTCGAGAGCCCTCCAGTTGAGGGTTAAATCGCCCACCGTTGAGGATTCCTGGCTGGAGGTTCCTCCCGCCAGCGCCACCTTGAGTTGCGGCGCATTGGCCTTGAGGACGGAGAAAATATCCTCCATGACGGACTGCGGTTTTTCGTCAAAACCGATGTAAGTTCGGCTGAGCCATCCGCGCTTTTTGAGATGCCGGACGAAGGCTGCAAGAAACGCCTTCCACACTTCCCGGTACATCGGCCCACCCACATGGGTCGGGCACACGCGCAGCTTTCCCGTGACCGTGTCCCGATATCCGATGTTGCAGAGCGAGGTCGAACCCGGGCCGTCGACCATGGAAAAACACTGGATCGACTTGTCGATTCCTGCTTTCATCATCATTTTGACGTAGCGGTCGAACACGGAAAAGTCGAACTGAAACTTCGAGGCCTGCCCCAATTGATATTGGCCGGGAAATCGCCATTGGACCATGGAAGGGTAGACGAACCCGGTCTGCGAACGCCAGGGATTATAAAGGATGCTGGCGGTGATGGACTTCTGGCCGTGCGCAGCCAGGTCGCGTGCGTAAGCCTCCAGCAGCTTCCAGTGGGCCGGGGACCAGAGCGGAACTTTGGCGATGCGGGCGACTGATGCAGGGTCCTGCCAGATGTTCAAATCGAAGCTGCCGCGGGTGATCGCGGGCAGAGTGAACCTGAGCACGCGGAGGGTGATCTTGAACCGGGCGCGCTCACGGCCGGCACGAATCTGGAGCGCCGCCGTGTAGTCGCGCGCGGTCGCTCCTTTGGGGACGGAAATCGTGAGCCAGACGCCCTGGGTCCAGTTGGGCTTGATTTCCGCGGGCGGCGATGCAAACAAGGGATCGGCCATGTCTTCAGCGCGTTCATCGACCGGAATATATCCGGGATAGCGGATGCGGACCCAGGAGCAGGGAAGTGCTCCGCCTGATGCGGGTTTGACGGCTTGGCAGGCGGCGTGGAACGGCTTTAAGGTTTGGGTTGCGCGGACGGCGAACTGCAGGGAGACGATTTCGTTTCGGAAGGCCTCAACCACCGCCGGGCGTTCTTTTCCTGTTTGGATGGTGGCTGGCGTGAGCCGCATTCCGGTGCTGATGTTCCAGGCCTTCAACGAACTGCCCGTTGCGGGAGACGCACCAATCAGCTGTGGCGCAAGCGGCGCCGTCAACATCAAGAGAAGAATTGCGAGACCTTTTGGGCGGATCAAAAAACGCCTCCTTCGTGTGAGTTGCGCTGGGCGCGGCCAACCGACAACATTACCATCGAAGCGGTGATTTGATCTACACCGGGGCGCGGCCGCTTTGGACAACCTTCCGGCGGTGTGCAGACTTGATTCGGTTGCGATTTTGTCCCCTTGAAAATGGCGGGTCCCGCGTCGGGTTGGTTCCCGCCTTGAGGTTTCAGCAGCCAACTTCCACTCGGTTTTAAAAACTCTTCTCGATATAATGTGCACGCAAAATCAACCTGCGAAGCACTGGTTTGAAAACCTGCGGATCGCGGACGGAGGCTCTGAGAATGAGGCACAGGATTTTTTCTGACCGAAGCGCCGGCGTTGTGGGTGGGAGCGTTTGGCAGAGACTGTTTCTATTGACCGCCCTTTTATTGACGATGGGCGCCTTCGGTTGGGCGCAGGCGCATCCTTCCTTTGAAAGCGTGAGAGCCGGAGCCTACGATCCGGACGCGTGGAACGGGCTGGTGTTCTTGACGCGCGCCTTGGAACAGCCTGCCGTCTTTGCCGTCCGGGTGGGTTCGCAGCGCGGGCGGGGACTGCTGGACGGAAGCGCAATTTTTGACAATGTCGTTGAGGTGGGTCCTCACGCTCCGGACGGATCCTATTGCCGGATGGCGTGGCGGCAGCTCAAGAATCAGGCCCGCGTCACGCTGGAATGGTCGCGCATTAACCGGACAACCATTGTCGGGCGCCTGAGGGCCGACCACAATTTCAGCCTGGTGCTGGAAACCTATTTCCCTGCGGCGATGCACGGCGGAAGCGGGGGAGTCTATCACGTGGATCGAAAAGACATGGCCATCGTGGGCCAGCACTTTTTTAACCAGGTGTACGGCGACGCAGCGCGGTTTGTGGTGATGGTTGACCAGCCTCTCGCGGGCAGCGGTGCCTTCCATACGATGGGACAACTGCAGGCGGAAATGAACGGCTCGGGAAGGCTGGCCACACCTGCTGATGGGCACGACAACCAGAACGTTGCAGGTTTGCAATTTGCGACGGGAGCCTCCGGAACAGCTCACTTTGTTGCGGAAGTGGGGTGGTCGCAAGATGCGTTGATCAGCCGGGCGCGCGGCCTGCTCACGAACGGCCGGATCGATTCCATCCTCCGTGAAAAATCCCAAGCTTACGCCCACGGGCGGCCGGCGGTCACGGGCCTGTTCACGGATGCCTCCCGCGCCATCGGCAATTCGATGTTCTGGAATTCGCTCTATGCCCCGTCGGACAAGTTGGTTTTTCCCAGCATCAGCCGCAACTGGGCGCGCGGATGGGGGGGATGGGTGGTGGGCGAATGGGACTGCTTTTTTGGCGCCCTGCTGACCAGCCTGGAAAGCAAAACGCAGACCGAAGCGGGCGTGAAAGGGATTCTGCTGGCGCAAACGCCTTCCGGCCTGGTTCCTAACATTGCGGCCGGGGAAGGCATTACGCCGGACCGCTCCGAGCCGCCGGTGGGCGCCTATTGCGTCTGGAAGATCTACGAGCGCCTGCACGACCGGGGGCTGCTGGTGTGGGCTTATCCGCGGCTTAAAAAGTGGCACGAGCGGTGGTCCGGCAACCGGGGCGACGGCCAGCCGTGGCGCGACGGCAACCGCGACGGTTTGCTCGAGTGGGGCAGCGACCGAGGTTCAGCGCCTTCAGTTGGCGGGCGGGGATATCTGCAGGCCGCCAAATGGGAGAGCGGTATGGACGACAGCCCCATGTGGGATCACGCG
>CAYWMN010000092.1:0-13053 GCA_964459065.1 uncultured Acidobacteriota bacterium
ATGTTCCGGAGGGCAATCGACGTTGAGCGGGGCAGGGTGGTGGAGCGGGACGGTTTTGTGTTTGCCGACATTCGGGCCGCCGGGACGATTACCTGAAGGTCTGTCTTCCCATTTCCATTGCTTCCGTATTTTCAAGCAGATCCAAAGCAGGTAATTCCTGCTTCCTCACGGTATTTTTTACATATTGAAAACTTGGGAAATAGCTAAATCTCCAACAAAATGGGTTGGCATGCAACGTGCTTATCTCTATGTGCAAGGTGATGCACATTGTTTCAGTTGCGGGTTCTATTTTTACCCCGCGCGTCCCTGTAGTTTTTCCGGAAGTGCTGTAGACAGGGGCGTTATGCAGATGGGAACCCACTGTCCGATTCGGGTATGAGCGTGAGGGTTGGTGTTATGTTTTGCCGGGATTAAACGAGCGAGGTCATTCTTCCAGAGGTTTGGAACATGACGTGCTACACCCAAAGTACTGTTGGTCGGCCTCGCAGATGGTGTGAGGCGAGCAGGGGCAGGAAAATGAGTCAGGCGTCTTAACGGCGTTGCCCCTGTTAAAACGAGATTGTTTCCTGAGTCGTCAGGGAGTGCGGATGCGCACCCGCTGAAGGCCAACGATGAGCCGGCGAGACGGCGAAGGAAACGACAAGCGACCCGAGGCCAGCGTCCCCCCCTCCCCACGGCACTCGGGGCTCAGCCTGGGCTGCGGAAGCAGCCCAGGCTGAAAACTTTTAGGGCCGGTGATTGTCAAAGGTTCTGGTTATTTGCTTAATCCCAGCAAGGGGCTGGATGCGTCCACCAGAACTGGAAGTTGCCGGGGCAGGATTGAGATTTCAAGCGGCAGCCTTCCCAACGGTTCCCCATCCACTTCAATACGGGTTTCAGCGGCTGATTCGGCCCAAAGCCGTACGGCCTGAAGGTGACGAACCTTGGGATGGCGGTAGATTTCCCCGGAATAGAGGACCGGCAGGTTGCTGATCAGCTTCAGCGCGCTGGCGTATTCGATGACCGTGACTTCCAGGACGCCGTCGTTGAGCAGGGCGGTGGGGCAGGGCCGCATGCCTCCGCCGTGAAACTGCCCATTGCCGATGGCGACGTTGGTCACAAAGAATTCGGCTGGGGGCGCGGAATCGAGCTTCAACGTGACCTTGCGTCCGCGATAAGTCAGGAAGGTTTCCATCGTGGCCCACAAGAAGGCCGCCTTGCCGCCCAGGGCGCGCAAAGGATTCTTTGAGCGCGCCGCCACGCTGCCGCCCATTCCAAAGCTTACCAGGTTGACGAAGTAGCGGCTATCGGGGGCGCCGTCGGCTGCTTGGTACTGCGCCTTGCCGACGTCAATCAGTAGCGCAGCCCCGTCGGATAAGATCTTGACCGCAGCGGAAGGGTCCTGCGGAATTCCCAGGGTGCGGCGAAAGTCGCCGCCGGTGCCGATGGGCAGGACGCCCAGTTTTGAACCGGACCCAATGAACTGGTCGTTTTCAAAAAAGCCGTTGGCGACCTCGTTGATGGTTCCATCGCCCCCGACGGCAATCACCAGGTCGAATCCCTGGTGGAGCAGTTCGCGGGTGATGGAGGTGGCGGCGCGGGGCGCGTCGCTAAAGCGCGGCGCAATGGGACCCATTGAGCGTTCAATCAGCTGTTGGAGCGCCGGCCAGCGCCGGGCCGTTTCGCCTCCTGCCGCGCAGGGGTTCACGATGGCCGCGATTTTTTTGGGCATGATCATGCGGGCGGGGCAGTGGGGGCTGTTTTCCCGAGCCGTGAACGGAGATCCTGCACGGTTGCCTGGAGCGTTTCCTCCGGACCGCGGGTTTGGAAACCGAGTTCCTTGCGAGCTTTCGTGGAATCGCAATACCAGAAGCACGCGGACATCTGGACGGAAGCGTCATCCATCTCAAAGGATTTCCCCACCAGCGGATAAACCCGGCGCAGCACCCTTGCTCCCCACAGGGAGACTTCAAGCGGGACTTGCCTTTTGGGAGCCTTCTTGCCGGAGATTTTGGCGACTTTTTCAATCAGCTCGCGGAACGTCCAGTTGACATTGCCCAGCAGGTATCGCTCTCCCGGTTTGCCTGAGCGCATGGCCAGCGTGAGTCCCTGGGCTACGTCGCGCACGTCCACAAAGTTCAGCCCGCCCTGCGGGATCACCAGAATTTCACCTTTGAGAAACGCGGCCACGTCGCGGGTGGAGGAATTGCGGTCGTCGCCGGGTCCCAGCAGCAGGCTGGGATTGACCGTTACCACGTTCAACCCGTTCCGCCGCTGATAGAGCCGGGCCAGCTTTTCCGCAAAAATCTTGCTCAGATAGTAGGGCCACTGGCTCACCACTTCATGCTTGTAGCCGGAGTTTTCGTCGTGAACGTCCGGCGCCGTGCTGACGGCAATGGTTCCTGATGAAGATACAAAGACGACCTTTTCCACTCCGTGTTTGAGCGCGGCCTCACAGACGTTGCGCGTTCCTTCAATGTGCGTCAGGTAGAGCAGCTCCTGGTCTTGCGGCCGGCGTGAAACCAGCCCTGCCAGGTGATAGATTTCGTTCACGCCCTCGACGGCTTTTTCCACGTGCTCACGCTGGGTGATGTCGCCGTGGACGACCTCGACGGAGGAATCGTGCTCCCAGGGAGCGAGATTCCGGCAAAAGACCCGCAGCCGGACGGAGTCGCTTTCCTGCTTGAGCTGTTCCACCAGATGCTTGCCGAGGAACCCTGTCGCGCCGGTGATAAGGACGGTTTTCATAAGTTTTAAACGCTCTCCGCGGTTCCCTGGACGTCCGCCATGAGGATGGGTGCAAAGTGCATCATGGTAATGCTGGGCTTGCGGCCCACGTGGCTTTGGGCCATCTCCAGCGCCTGGTCCATGGAGGGGGCTGTCTCCCAGCCCATAATCTCGGCCGCCCTTTTGGACTCCGCGCCCACCACAATCACTTTGCCCGTGTGGGCCCGGCCGTTTTCACCCCAGTACCACATATAAAAGGGATGCACGCCGTGGTAGGCGTTGCCGGTCCGGTACATGCGGATGTAATCAGGGTCGTGAGCGAACTCAGCTTCGTATTTGTGTTGCAATTCCATGGAATCCCGCGTTTCGGCGAGCACCCGGTGGAAGAACTCGATGTACGAGGGATGATGGAGCGGGTGGAACTCGTCGTAGAGCGGATGCGTGATGATCAGCACGCCGTTCTTTTTCACCACCGGCATGCCGCGGTACATATTGTGGAAATAGCCCAGCGCCATCACCTGGACGAGCAGGGGATTCAGAATGGAGTCCACGTTGTACGGGGAAATAAACGGAATGCCGTAAACCACCACGTCCGACTGCCCCTCAAGCGGAGTGCAGTATTGCGAGTAGCAATAGGCCAGAGTCTTTTCATGCACGGGCTGCGTAGCGCCGGCGTGGACGGCGATCAATTCATAGGGCGCGGGAATGGAAAACAGGATTTTCCTTTTCACCGCCCGCGGCAGAAGTCGCAGACCTTCTTTCGTGGCTTTGAACAATGCGCGGTCCACCGCCGAGTAGTGGTCTTCATTCTTGGTGAAGAACCCCATGGCCGGATCGAACATCCGGTTGTTGACCACCGTTTCAATGTGAAAAACCTTCAGCTTCTGGTTGATCACATCCATGATGCGGTTGCAGGAGGCCGCCATCGCCGACCGCGTGTGGTCGAAGTACGAATCGGAAGCCAGAATGGTCTGCGGCGTGTGATGAGCCTGGAGCGTCGGGTAATCGCAAAGGCCCACGCTGACCGATTTGCTGCCGCCGTCCATAGGAACCAAATTGATATTGACGTAGATCAGCAGGTCGGATTCGGCCGCTCGCCGGTTGATCCGAACCTTTTCACCATGATCGGTGGTGCCGAGCTCGACCATGCCGTCAGGATCTTCCCCATCATGATTGTAAAGGCGGTCGGGATAGTAGTGGAGGTAGATCAGGTCCCCGACGGCGCGCCGGATTTCCGCCGGCGTCATGCGGCGGTGGAAGGAATTGGCGACGATGATGTGAAAGTCTTCCACGCCCTTATCGGCCAGCAGGTTAAGGATAATTCGCAGCACCGATTCGCGGATGTCCGGCTTCTTCATCTTGGGCAGGGGCAGGGAAATGTCGTCAATGGCGATGGTGACCTTCATGCCCGGGCGCAGCAGCGAGGTGAACGGGTCCATCTGCTCGGGATGTTCGAGCGCGTGCAGGATGGCCACGTTGCGGTTCTCCAGGCCGGCAATGGTGGGCTTGGGGTAGACGACGCGCGTTCCTTCCGGCATCTTCACGGAAAGCAGGTCTTCCCCATACCACATCAGCCGCGGCGCGGAATTCTTTTCCAGCCGCACCACCGTTCCCTCATGGGAGACGGCGGCCTTGCGGCCCACGGCGTTCGGAGTGGGGTCGCCCAGATCAGGCACCGGCGGCCCGGCCGGGTTCTTGTTCCCGGCGTCGGTTGACATAGAGACCTCGTTTCAAATCCAGAATGGCCCAGCCGCGTTCGGCGGCGACTCGCTTGAGCCTGCGGTCAGGATTCACGGCCGTGGGAAGGCCCACGGCTTCCAGCATGGGAACGTCGGAGAAGCTGTCGGAATAGGCTTTCGCCTTCTTCATTTCCGCCCCGAATTGCCGGCACAGCCGCTCCATTGCGCGAACTTTTTCTTCTTCCGCCACCAGCGGTTGCCGGACCTCGCCCGTTGCGACTCCATTCTCAAAAACCAGGCTGTTGGAGATGACGGCGTGAAATCCAAAGTAACGGATTACGGGCTCAAGTGCAACATCCAGTTCGCCCGTCAACAGAACCGGCAGGTAGCCCGCCCGGCGGTCTTCCTCAATCAGTTCCTTCGATCCCGGAAAAAGCGTGGGCAGGATTTCTTCATCGAACAGTTGCTGCCCCAGCCCCCGCAGCACACTCTCCCGCAGGCCACGGTATTCGCGGAAAAAGATTTCATTAAACCGGCGCCGCGAACGGAACTCGAGAGCCAGCCACGCCGGAATGCTCAGCAGAAGTTTTGAGAATTTCAAGGCGGCGCGGGTTTTGGAAGGTTGGTGCCGGGTAAAAAAGGCGTACCGCCGGACGATATTCCCGGAACTCAGAGTCCCGTCGAAATCATAGAACGCCAGTTGGCTTGACTGGTTCATGGTTGATCTGCGTCGAGCGAGCGCCCCTACTTTGAGTTTTCGGCGGCGCCGTGTTTTTCAACGGCGGCGAAAAGCCTTCCGAAATTCGAATGGTGCCTCCAGGCCAGGAAGAGCGTCAGGGCGCTGGCGTAAAGCGCGTCTTGCGGACTCACGAATGCCAGCATCAGAATCGTGAACACCACCCACGTGCTGACTGAAGCCAGCGCACCCGCCTCCGGCAATTTCACGCGGCCTCCAATTACCCGGGCCGCCACAAAATACGCCATGGCCACGGCGGCCCAGAGGGGATAGAGCAGCAGCATCACGCCCGCTGATGTGGCAATGCCCTTGCCGCCGTTGAACTTCAAAAAGGGCGAGTAGCAATGGCCCAGAATGGCGCCAAATCCAAACAGCCACCCAATCGCCACTCCCGGCGCTCCGTGGCGCACCAGCCATAAAGCCAGAAAGCCTTTTCCCATATCGCCGATCAGGGTCAGGACGGCGCGCCATTTGCTCACTCGCAAGACGTTGTTAAAGCCCGGATTCCCCGATCCGACCTGGCGAATGTCAATCCCACTGCCCTTCATGGCCAGAACGGCGAAAGGGATCGAGCCGCAGGCGAAGCAGACGATAAACCGGACAATGATTGCTGGGACGCTGATTTCCATCAAATCCTTCTTACCCCGATCGTTCGCACAACTTTGCGATGGTGCTCCGGAGGTGTTCCCGGACCGCCACCAGTTCCCGCGGGTCGCGAATTTGCAGATGGATCGCCTGGCCGATGGCGACTCTGGCATCGGCTGCTTCAACGGCCCGGCCCATTGAAAGGATATGCGCGGTTCCCTGAACGCCCACCGGATAAATCGGCGTGGACGTCTGCGCCGCCGCGTCGAGAGCGTCCAGCCGAAACCGGCTCAGACGGGCCGGCGCGGTTGGCGGACCCTCGGAGAGCGCCAGGACCGGGCGCCCCTCGTCGAGGGCGCGGCGAATCCGCTGGCGCAGCGTGCCGCCGGGCGGGATCACGGCATCGTCGATGGCCGGCAGCACGATGGGCTTCAGCAGAAAAGCCGCCATGGGAGGCAGCGATTCCAGCGCGCCTCCGTTAACCAGCAGAACCGGCGCGGGGATCACGGCGGCCAGAACCACGGGATCCAGCACACCCGCGCGGTTAGCCACAAACACCGCCGTCTCCGCCGGTTCGATCGGCCCGCTTGCCGTTACCGTGACCTTGTGGCCGAGCAGCGCCAAGAGCGCTCGCGATGACAAGCGGACAACGCCTGCCGTGGCCGCGCGGCCGGGAACCAGGCGCGCCAGGATTCCGCCCAGGGTGGCGGTTCCGAGCAGCAGTCCCTGCGTATATTTCTTGTGGATTCCTCTTCCCAGCCTGGCCATCTCCAGGCCCAGCCAGGCGCCCAGATTCTCTTTCCAGAGGCGCAGGAATTGTACCCATGGAGGGCGCTTGTTAATCTCCAGTTGGCCGCGTTCATAAAGCCGCCGCGTTTCGTTGCGCCGGATCTTGCCGCTGGAGGTCTTGGGAATGCTTTGCGGGGCCACCAGCTCCACTTTATCGGGTGGTGTTCCCACCGCCTGGCCCACGCGTTGAACCACCTCGGCGCTGATGCGGTCGTGTTCTTCCCGCGCGGTCGCGCGAGTCTCGGCCACCACCACCAGAAGCTCGGTTCCCTGCGCAGCGTCGCGGGTTCCAAAAGCCGCCACGCAGCCTCGGCGAACTCCGGGGACTTCCGCCGCGGCAATTTCAATTTCCTGCGGAACCAGGTTGTGGCCCGCCTTGATGATCAGGTCTTTGCCCCGCCCGGTCACGTGAATTTCGCCACCCGCCCAGTAGCCGAGGTCGCCTGAATCCATCCAGCCGTCTTCGGTGGTGACGGCGGCCGTGGCTTGGGGATTGCGGTGGTAGCCTGCGGTTTTGGAGGGCCCTCGGAACAGCACCCGGCCCTGGGTCCGCTCGCCGCATTCGCGGCCTTCCGGGTCAACCACTTTGATTTCGTGGCCGGGCAGAGGCTTGCCGTTGGCCACAAAGCTCAGGATATTTTTGTCGTCGGCGGCAGCGGGAACCGCTTTGCCTTCCGCTTCAAATGGTTCGCGCAGAATCCGGTCAATCACCGGCCTGCGATTGATGGGCGGGAAAGCCAGCGCCACGGAGGATTCCGCCAGTCCATAGCAGGGCACAAAGCTTTCCGCGTGGAAGCCGTAGGGCTTGAAGCGTTTTTCAAAGCGCTCGAGCGTAGCGGGCAGCACGGCTTCGCCGGCGTTGATGGCAATTCGCCAGGCGCTCAGGTCCAGGCCTTCGATCGCGCTATCGGGGATTTTGCGCGCGCAAAGCTCGTAGGAAAAGTTCGGGGCGGGGCACAGCGTTCCTCCCGATTTGTCGAGCGCCCACAGCCACCGTTCCGGCCGGCTCAGGAAGGCGAGCGGCGACATCACGGTGATCGGCAGGGCGTAATAAACGCTGAACAGCCACGAGCCGATCAGTCCCATGTCATGATAGAGCGGCAGCCAGCTTACCACGATGTCGGTGGGCTGGACGTTGACGGACCAGCCGATGCCGCGAATGTTGGCCAGCAGGTTCGATTGCGTGAGGACGACGCCTTTGGGGTCGCCGGTGCTGCCGGAGGTGTACTGGATAAAAGCGGCGTCAGCCGCCTCGATGGCTCCCGGCTGCAGCCGCGCGCCGCTGGCCGCCAGGTCCTCAACCGTGGTCACGCCCAGCATGCTGGGAAGGTTCAGCCGCAGGAGTTCAGAAACCCGCTTGGCGTCTTCAAAACTGATCAGGTAGCGCACTTCGGCGTTGCGGAGAATTCCCACCTGCCGGCGGACGTATTCTTCAATCTTATCGGGACGCGCGGGAGGGTAAATGGGAACGGCAATGCCGCCCGCCAGCATGACGCCGAAGAAGGCGTAGAAGAACTGCGGGCAGGTGGGCAGCATGATGGCCACGGTCTCGTTGCGGCCGAGCCCTGCGGAAACCAGGCCTGCCGCCACGTTGGAGGCCGTTTCGAGCAACCGGCCGTAGGAAATGTCTTCGCCGGAGTTGCCTTCCAGCATATGAGCCTGCACGCGGTCAGGGTCAACCTCGGCGTGCTTGCGCAGGACTTCAAGGAGCGTCAGCGCCGAATCGGGCGCCGGCGGAGCCGTGCGCTCCGGCTGGATGATGCTGTAGCTGGCGGCGGGCGCTTCCTGTTTGCCGCCCAGCATGGCGCGCACCCATTCGCGCGGCGTATCGGCTTGCTCGGCAATGGTGTCGGGCAGGCGAAGGCCAAAGCGCGCTTCGGAACGGACCAGCAGCTCAACCATTTCCAGACTGCCCAGGCCGAGGTCGCGCTCGAAGGATGAATCGAGCGTGGCAGAGTCGGCGGCCCGCTGGGAGCCCAGCTCCTTCAGCAGTTCGCGAACGATTGCGAGCATCTGCTCTTCAAGCTGCTTCGAGTTTGTCTGTTGGTGTGTGGCCGGCATCTTAAATCTTAAAAGCCCACTCCTTGACGGCATCGGGCTGAATCCATCTTTCAATGCCCTTGATTTGGTGATGAATCCAGTACTGCTCCCAGTCAATCCGCTCCGGATCCCAGGGCAGCAAGTCCCGGTCGCGCGCGGAAAGCATGCCGTAGGCCCGGCGAATGTTTTCTGACTCAAAGATATAACGGTTCTGAAGGATAAAGGGCAGATACTGGTCGAGCGTCTGCTCGCGAAACCTTGCCTGCAGTCCCAGCGTGCGCAAGGCGCTCTGCCAGCCAGCCAGCGACTTCCTGCCGGGCATTCGGGTGTTTTTGACGGCGTTGTGCATCCGGTCGATAATCGCCTGCGCCCTTTCGATTCGCTTCTTGAACTTTACCCGCCGCGCACGGGCTTCTTCCAGGGAAACAAAGCGGGCGCGGCCGCGGGAAATTCGCAACGCGCCGGCACCGTTCTTTTTCTGCTTGCGGGCTTCCTCCCGTAGCAGATGAACCAGCGGGCCCAGCCGGATGGGATTTGTGTCGGCCGTCGCCAGCTGATAGACCGGCTCGCGATGGCCTGCCAGAAGCAAGCCTCCCGCTGCCAGAACGGCCGCCGCAATCAAATCGACGGGAACCACCTCCAGCGCCGTATCACGCCGCACCGGCCAGTGTTTCAACCCGCCGAGCGCCATCAGCACCAGCGGGGCAGCGGTCCGGCCTCCTTCAATCCAGCCGGGGAAAGGGAAGCGCAGGGCGCTTTCCACAATGGCGGGCCGCACGATGCTCCAGTCGAGATCCTGCTCGGCGGCGATGATCTGTTCGCCCAAGCTTTTCGAATAGGTGTAGGTGTTGACCCATCCCCAGTGTTCGGCCCGGCGTTTGCCGAGCGCCACCAGTTTTTGCGCCACTTCGCGGGAGCGCGACGGTGCGCCGTTGTTGGAACCTGCGTTTGCCGGTTCGGTGATCAGGCGAATCTGTTCCCGGCAGTAGGCCAACTCTTGCGCGGCGTCAAACGAGCGGTCGTCCGGGCCTTTGCGATGCGGATAGAAGCCCAGGATGGGCTCCGTTTCCTCAATCAACCCGTCCGCTTCGCCCGAAACAAAGCAGGTGGAAATGTGCAGCAGCTTTGCGCCTGCGCGCTTGGCCAGCGCCACAATGTTTTCCACGCCGTCGCAGTTGGATTGGAGCGACTCATCAACCGGAGGGAAAAAGTCCACGCGGCCCGCGCAATGGATGATGAGGCGGACGCGGCTGGCTAGCTGCTCCTGCGCGGCAGGCTCCAGCCCGCAGCCGGGGCGGCTGACGTCGCCCGGCCACACGGTTACCTTATCGCGAATCCCTTGCTCGCCCCGCTCGGCCACCAGCGCCGCCAGCACGGGCGATTGCAGGATTTCCGCCTCAAAGCGCTGCTGGGCGGAAAGGTCGCGCGCACCCCGCAAAAGCAGGTGGAGATGTTTCATCTGAGGATAACGGTCCAGCGCCAGCGCCAGAATGACTTTGCCGAGAAAACCGTTGCCTCCGGTCAGGAGGATTTCGTTTTCCCGAAACGCTTCACCGACATCCGTCAAATGCGACTGTTTAACCATTGGCAGCCAGGCGTTTAACCCGCCCTCAGGCTCCTTTTACCCACCTTCCAGAATGTACACCAAGGCTGCTGTGTGAGGATGTTCATTTTCAGGTTGGGGTCTGAACCGGACACCCGGTTCCATCGCCAGCCGAGGGATTTTATGTTATCGGCCGCTCAAAGTGGTGTCAAGGCTCGGCCTTTTCCTCCTCCTGGCAGGCGAGGGTTGGAGTTCGAAGCGGCGCCGTGCCGTGGAACCCGAAGTTCCGTGTTCCTGCGCGCTTTTTGCGGAGCGAGCCAGGGTACCATGTCACCGGGCACTTTAGTCCCATTGACGAATTGCCGGTTCATGCTAGTGTTGAATAGTAATTTTGGGCGGCCCGAATTCAATCACCCGTGGGGAGGGGTGGCGGCCATGATAGCTCAAAACGTGCAAGCAACCTCCGCGATGCTTGCCTGCTCTGTCTGCGGCAAGACGACTCCTTTCCGACTTCCTGGCGTTACCAAAAGAACCCGCTACACGTGCCCGCAGTGCTGCAACCGCATCGCGAAGGAGCGCGGAGATTTCACTTTTGAAGATGTTCCTTCGCTGCTGGATTCCGACCCAGACGTCCGCCGGGCCGAGCGCCTGTATGACGGGTCCGGTGACTCGGGCAACGACGTGGACGACTTTGCCTGAGTGGGGCGCGAAGGCGAACTGGAGCGGGGTGGGCCAAGCGCGTCCAGGCTGCGTTGGGTGATCCCCGCTTGGCAGCCTGAGGCTCGCGGGGCCCGTACGCTGGCCGCCGATGGGAAGTCCTGAGCGGGTGGAAGGAGGCTGGTCATGGATGGTGAATATCGAGTTGTCATCCAGGTTCCGGGAAAGCGCCGGCCGGCCGCGCGCCGGATCACCTATCAAGTCACTCGCTTGCGGCCCGGGGTGCATCAATGGTTTCTGGTCTCGGATGAAGAGCAGCCCAAGACTTCAGGCTCTTCCCCGGCCAAGCGCCTCCAACCCGGAGCACGCAAATAGCGCCGGCTCCGCGCCGGTCTTGCCCATCGTTAGTTACTCTTCCATCCCATCCCTGTGGCATTTTTTCTATGGATAACCAGACCCGAGGGTTTGCTTGGTTCGGGCTTGAAAGGGTGCTAAGCTTCATTTGAGGAGGAGCGTATGCGCAAGCTGCATATCGTTTTCTTGTCGTTAGCGGTGGCCCTTTTGGTCGTTGGAACCGATGCTTTCGCCCAGAGGCACGGCGGCTTCCACAGCGGAGGAGGGTTTCACGGTGGCGGAGGCTTCCATGGTGGATTCGGCGGCGGCCGCTGGCATGGTGGTGGAAATTACCATGGCGGTTTCCGAGGCGGCCACGGTGGCTGGTATGGGCGCGGCTACGGTGGCTGGGGTCACGCAAGAGATTACGGCTACCGAGGCGGCTGGGGTTATGGTTTCGGGCTGGGATGGGGATCCTGGGCCGGATGGTATGGCGGTCCTTATTGGGGCTACGGCTATTACGGAGCGCTTGGTTACCCCTACTATTCCTATTACCCGTACTACCCCTACTATCCTTACTACGCGAGCTACGCAGGCTACCCCTACGGCGGGTGCAATTGTTATGCGCCTGCGTACGGGTACGGTCGCGTTTATATTACGTCCAACCTTTTGTCAGACCCTCCGGCGTCATCCTCGCAGGGGAGTGTTACCCCTACCGCTTCAAGCTCCGGCGTTGCGGATGGCCAGTGGCACTACTTCGGTTCCCAGTCTGCTCCTGTGATGCGCGCTGCCCGGTCTCAAAAGGCTCCGCGCATGCAGCCGAGCCAACCGGCGCGTGTTTCCGGCGCCCAAATCGCCGATGGCCGGTGGCATTCCTTCGGCTCCCACGCGGCTCCGGTGATCCGTGTTTCTTCGGCTCAAGCTGCGCGGCGTTTTGGGGGCAACGGGCCGGCGGGAACCTCCCGTGCAGCCGTTCAGGACGTTCAGTGGCGCCGCTTCGGTCGAGGGGCCGCTCCGGTGGTGCGAGTTTCTGCGCACCAGGCGTTGCAAAATCAGACGAGCGAGTCGGCTGAAAGCTACACGGCTGCTCTGGTGGAAAGGCCCTGATCCGGCAATCCGGTCCAGTGTTTTGACCTCCGCCCGAGCGCTGGCGTCATAAACCTTCCCCACCGGCGTACTGTCATAAGGCGGATCGTCGGCGCCGCAGATGTCTGCACCCAGTCACCGCCAATCAGCACGGGGAATTCATCTTTCTTCGGGGCTGTTTTCCATGAGCGATTTCTTCTTTGTGCCAGGGGCGCGCGGCTGCCGGCCGGAAGCCAATGGGTCATCGCCGGTCCGCCGTGAGAGCCTGGGCAGTTTACGCCCCGAACTGCCGCAGGTGGTGGTCCAGGTGAAGGTATCCCAGGCGCATCCAGTCGCGCTCCGGCATGCGGCCGAAAAAGGGATGGGCCGGCCACGCAAAGCCGGTGGGCCTTTTGGCGTAGCGGTCAATCAGCTTTTTCAATTTCTTCTTGTCCTGCTCGAATTCTGCCGGAGGCGTTCCGTCGGCTTTCGGGTCCCATTCGGGCGGGCCCTTCACGCCGCGCGGCCACCGGACCGGAATCCATAACGCGGCAAAGCGAAACGGCCGGCGCGGAATCCAGGGGCTCGCCGGGCGCACGTCGCGTTCGCCCAGGCAGGACCGGAAGGCGTCTGACAGGTGGCAGAGCATCTCGTGCGAGGTCATTTCTCCCCAACGCCGCGGGCTTGACGGCTTTACCTTCCGCAGCCGGTTCTGGATTTCAATCCTGTCGTTCGCATTGGCAAGTGTCTTCATTTTTTTCCCGGCCCCTATTCTACCCCGAACTTTCGCGCGACCGCGAGGCCGCACAAACATACTTGCGCCGTGCAGAAACCGATGTCCTCCTGAGACTCTCCATCATGATGTTTGAGCGTCAGACGTGCGGCGATCAGGGCTCCATGCTCTATTTGGATTTTGTCTG
>CAYWMN010000093.1:0-13036 GCA_964459065.1 uncultured Acidobacteriota bacterium
AGCGAGGGTCATAGATGAGATTGTCGGTGATGTTCTCGGGGTCCCCCAGGTGGCCGTAACCTTCAGTTTCAATGATGCCGCCAAAGATGTGGCCGCTGATCCGGTATGAGGCGAGCAGGCTTTCCGCTCCGTATTCAATCAATTCCAAAAGATCCGAATGGCCGTCCGGAACGTGCAACAGAACCCGGCGAGCGGTGCGATCGATGGTGGTTTGGTCAAGCGGCGGCGAGAACTCTTCTTGCGCCAGGGCCAGGGCCAGCGTGGTGAGCGCGATGCTCCCGGACGGCAGATCGTAATCGCCTGCATCGTGCCAACCTCCCCAGTTGAGGCCGGGAACGTGTTGGTTGGGGGCAAAGAGCGGGTCAGGCGACCCTTGGTGGTAACTGTCCGTCCATTGGGTCGAGGGCGGCGCCTGGCGGGCGTCATCCAGGTGGCAAGCGCCGTGCCAGCTTCTAATTCCGTCAACAACTTCCACATGGCACATTTGAATGTGGAGAAAATACTCCAGAGTAGGTTTCCAGGACTGCGCATAAACGCCGGGATTGATTTCAAAGGGTCCCGCCTTGGCATCGCGAAACTTGAGAAAGTAAATTCCCGGTGGGCGGACTTCGCTGAAGTCAAACAGTGCGTATTGGTAATGGAGAAATTTTCCCCAGGGTTTGAGGCGTGCGGTTTTTACCTGCTCGGTGCCGCCGTCGGGAGTCATGCGATAGAGCCGGACGGCGTCGCGAAGCTCGTCGCGGGGGTCGAGTTCCACAACCGCGACTTTGTTTTGGGCGGGATGATAGCCTACTTGCGAAACCGCGATTACCGGAGCCCGGCGCCACTGCGGCTGAATGCGGGGTTCGATGGTAATTTCCAGCGAGGTGCTATCCACGGCGAGAGGCGCCTCAATGGAAAACCAGGACTGAGGACTTCGCCGGCGGTTATCGAGCAGATTCAGAGTTCCGTCATGCCGACTGACTTTAAAGGCCAGCAGGGGATGGTTTGGAGCAAAATTCAGTTGGTGCGCAGCGCCCACGAGGACTTCCCCGCCGCCATACTGTCGGGGAACAATGCAGGAGCCGGCATCGCTGGTGCAGGCCGTGGAAAAATAACTTTTGGGGTATAGGTAAATGCGGAGCCCTGCTTCTGATAGGCGCCGCCGGTCGAGCGAGCGATCGACCTGAAGCCGTATTGAGATTCGCTTGCTGTCTGTCCGGGTCACCAGGCGATAACCCGCGTTCCATCCTTCAACCTCGCCGAAGATTGTCGCTGTGCCTGAATTGCGATCAACCACCCGGCGAAGCGCACGCTGAGCGGGCGGCCGCGCGTGGCCGTTCGGAACGATGTAAAAATCACCCGAATCAAGAACGCGGTCACCATTCTGGATCATCTGCAGGCCGCCTTGCATTCCTCCGAGGTATTGGTTGTGAAACAGAAGGAACGCGAATCCGGGTGCGGCAAAATACTCCTTTGCGTTCAGAACAATTGAGCTGCCCGGTGAGCTGTTGCTTGAATCTGTGCCGGGGTGGCCCTTCTGAAGTGCGTCAGCCGTCGCGGGCAGGGAAGTGAGGCTGGCGCCGGCTGCGCCCAGGACAGCCGATCTGGAGAGAAACCCTCGCCTTGAAATGTGTTTGCCCATTTCTAATGTGCCCTATCGACTTCCGTGGCCGATACGTCATTGGATGCCGAGATATGTTTCTTCATTGAGCCCCGATGTTCGCAGGAAGCCTATTGCAGCGGAACGCTACTAGTTAACACTCCCGTTGCCCCGTGTCAAGCCGCGTTATGATTCTGCAAATACTTCTTTCTCCAAAGCGACTCGTCCGATAAGATTTGTTTATGCCGCAAAGTCGAAAACAGACCCTTGCAACGCTTTCCAAGGTTCCGTTATTTTCCGATCTTACCAGGTCGGAACTTGAAATCATTGCCAGACGTATTGTTCCGCGTACGTTAGGTGCGGGAGCGTTAATTGCCTCCGAGGGCGAACCCTGCCGTGGGCTTTATGTTGTGATGTCAGGAAGTGTGCGGATTCTTAAGACTTCGCCGAGCGGACGTGAGCAAGTTCTGGCCGTCGAAAAGGCCGGGAGTTCCATCGCAGAACTTCCTGTTTTGGACGGAGGAAACTATCCTGCGTCGTTGATGGCTGCAACTGACGCCGAACTGCTGTTCTTGAGCAAAGAGGATTTCCAGGCACTGTGTTTGCAGAATCCCAAAGTGGCTTTGAAGGTCTTGAGGGTTGTGGGCCGGCGTTTGCGCGGGCTGGTGACACTGGTTGAACAGCTTTCGTTTGCCACGGTACGGCACCGGCTGGCAGCTTTGCTGCTGAAACTCGCACGAGGAGGAGCGCATTCCAAGCGAGGGTGCAGCTTCGCGTTGCCGGCCAACAATCAGGAGCTTGCGGCGGAAATCGGGACGGTTCGGGAGCTCGTTTCGAGAAACCTCAGCCAGTTTCAAAGCGAAGGTCTGATCAAGTTGCAGGGTCGGAGGGTTGTTGTCCCTGATGTCGGCGCGCTCCAAGGCGTTGTGGAAAGGCGCGAGTAGGCGACCAACCATTCTTGCGGGACAGGTTCCCACCGATATCGCCGTGGTTGGTTTCAAACCAACTCTAACCTGAACATCAACCCCCCAGCAGCAGCGGCTTGCCTTATTTCCTTCCAAGGGCCATTCAAGCTAAAACGTTTCCAACGTGTGCAGGGACGGATTCAAAAGTCCGAGTTTCAAGCCGTGACTTTAGTCATCGGCTCACGCTGCGCCGTGGTGTGTAATAGCAGGGTAGCTGGTGATATCCGCTGCCCTGAGGATCCGGGGGCGACCAGCAAGGTGTTATAGGAAAGGAGAGATTCATGAGCGTTGACGTGCAAAAAACGGTCGCAGAAATTGTCTTGGAAAAGCCTCGAACCGGAGGTGTCTTTGAACGATTGGGAATTGATTATTGCTGCCATGGACGCGTGCCTCTGTCGGAGGCGTGTCGCTCGGCGGGTCTTGATGTGAACCAGGTTGTGGAGCAGCTTGAAGTGCTGGCAGCCAGTGAGGGTTCCTCCGGCGATAGCGAAGATTGGAGCGTCCAGTCTCTCGCCAGTCTGATCAGCCATATCGTGGAAAAACACCACACCTATTGCCGGGAAGAAGGCAGCAGGCTGGAACCGCTCCTGGCAAAAGTGGTTTCAAAGCACGGCGACCGCCACCCGGAACTCAGGCAGATTCAGGAAGTGTTTTTGTCGCTGCGCGATGAACTGAGCCTGCACCTTATGAAGGAAGAGCGGATGCTGTTTCCTCACATCGCGGCCCTGGAGAACGCATCGACCCACCACACGACTCCTCCACGGGCGCCCTTCGGCGCCGTTCAAAACCCCGTGCGCATGATGATGCAGGAGCATGACAGCGCCGGACAAGCGGTGAAGGCGATTCGCGAATTAACAAGCAACTACACCGTGCCGGAAGGCGTCTGCAACAGCTTTAGGGTCCTGTACAAGAGTCTTGCGGACTTTGAAACTGACCTTCATCGGCACATTCACCTTGAAAACAACTTGCTTTTTCCGCGCGCGCTAAAGCTGGAAGATGCGGCGCAAGGCGTTTGAGGGCATCCCGAAAAATTTAGAATGCGAATTGAGGGCGACAGGTTTCCGAGGCCGACCGAGCGGCGGGAGTCTGCGGTCTTGCTACGGCGGCGGTCTGCTTGCAGGGGAGTGCGGCCCGGGGCTGAGAAGGCGACTTCCAGGATGGCTGTGGAGCGGTTGCCGTTTGCAGTCTGGGTGATGGTACGCCCGGAGAGATTCGAACTCCCGACCCCTTGCTTCGTAGGCAAGTGCTCTATCCGGCTGAGCTACGGGCGCACATGCAGGCTTCAGATGGGGTGACCCTTCTTTGACCTTCCAATCTTTAATTTTGCACGGACGTGGTTGCTGTGTCAACGGGGCTGTTTGATGGGGACGACCTTTCGTGCCGCGACAGGTTGGGAAAATCTATTTTTCGTCGCCTCGGAAGTGGGCGAAAATGAGTATCGCGACCGATGCGAACACTCTTTGCCCAAATTCGGAAGGGGAACGCCAGCCCGACGGCTTGCCGGGTGCTTTGGGTGGGGGCTGCCCTGATGTTTTTACTTCCGTTCCCAAAGGATCTGTCAGCTAAGGCGCGGCCGGCGACCGACAGGCAGTTGGCGAGCCTTCGGGTTGCCGTGAATGATGAAAACGGTCTGGCGGTTCCTTTAGCCCAGGTCACTTTGACCGAGATTCGCGGGCACCGGGTGGTCCAGGGAACGACGAATTACGCCGGACGCATGCGGTTTGACGGGCTCGTGCCAGGTGTTTACCGGCTCGAAGTGGGAAAGGAAGGGTTTTATGCTGTAAAGACTGAGAATGTTCAGGTGGGCCAAACCGAAAGCACTGAGGTGACCCTCGACCACATCCGCGAGTATCATCAGAGGGTTGATGTGAAGGCGTCACCCGGCAGCATTAATCCTGCCAAGACTTCATCGACGAAAACGTTGAATGAAAATGAGATTATGAAACTCCCTTTTTCTGTGCCGCGGGACATTCGATACGCCTTGCCTTTAATGCCGGGAGTCTTGCAGGACGCTACCGGGCAAATCCACATTAATGGTTCACCCACAAGGGAAATCCTGGATGAACTGGACGGGTTCAATATCACCGATCCGGTGAGCGGCTTTTTCGACGCGCGAGTTCCGGTGGCCGCCCTTCGCTCGGTCACGGTTATGGGCAGCCGGTATCCGGCCCAGAACGGCAAAGCTGTTGGAGGGCTTTTGGATTTGACAACCGGCATGGGTAATGACCGCTACCGTCTTTCGGGTACTGATTTTTTGCCTTCTTTTTCGACCCAGGGAGGACTTCACATCAAGAGCTGGCTTCCCCGGGGAAGCTTTTCCGGCCCGCTCAAGAGGAGAAAAGCGTGGTTCCTGTTGGCGCCGCAATTTGAGTATAATTCGCAGACGATCAATGACCTTCCGCCTTCGGCCGACAGGACCTCCAACTGGCGGTTGGGTGATCTGGCGAAGACTCAAGTCAATCTGACGGATTCCAACATCCTGACCGGCACGATCCTGGTGAACGATTTTCGAAGTTTCAACGCCGGCCTGTCGAGGTTCGATCCCGTCGAGACAACAACGAACCTTTCCGAATCCATCAACCATGTTTCGGTTAAAGACCAGTCCCAGCTTTCAAACGGCGCGTTGATGGAGTATGGGGTCGCCTTCAGCCGTTTTTACACTTTGGGGGTTCCCAAGGGAAACCAAACTTACGTGATGACGCCGGAGGGGACGTCGGGGAACTTTTTCGAGCGCGTGCAAGGGCGGTCCCAGCGTTGGCAAATGATCGGCAATCTGGTGGCTCCGACTTTCAGCGGCCTGGGAAATCATGAATTCAAGGTCGGGATTGACCTTGACCGGCTGGCGTACGTGGCATCGTTCAATCGGCACGAAATCCTCATTCGCCGAGAGGACGGAACGCTCTCCCGGAAGGCTGCGTTCCCGGGCAATCCGTCGGTCAGCCAAGAGAACTTTGAAACGGGGGCCTATGCACAGGATCATTGGTCTGTTTCAAACCGGTTGGTTATTGACCCCGGGGTCCGGTTGGATTGGGACCAGATTGTGCCCGGCGCGCGGGTCTCGCCACGCCTTGCGGCCAGCTTCCTTCCCACGGCGGGAGATAAGACCAAGATTGTAGCGGGCGCGGGAATTTACTACGACCAATCCAGCCTGGATCTCTACACCCGTCCGCAAAACGGAACTCGCATCGATACGTTTTATGGCCCGAACGGTCAAGTTGAGATCATGCCGCCGGTCGAAAGCGTCTTTCAAATTGACCGACAAGACCTGAAAGCTCCATGGTTTTTCAATTGGAGCCTGGGGATTGAGCACCAATTGCCTAAAGCTATTTTCCTTCGGCTGGAATACCTTCAGAAGCGCGGGCATCGCGGGTGGACTTATATCCATCCCTGTGGCGGCTCGAACGGATGCTTTAGCGGCCAGTTCATTTTGGAAAGCCAGCGTCGCGACCGTTACCACTCATTGGATCTATCGATGCGGCACCGCTTTAAGGGCGGACATGTTTTATTTGCTTCTTACGTACGGTCGATGGCACGCTCGAACGCGGTGCTGGACTTTAATCTGGATTCGCCCTATTTCAGCCCGCAGCTTGGCGGTCCGCTGCCCTGGAATACGCCGAACCGTTTTCTTTCCTGGGGGATTTTGCCGCTGGTTGATAAAGTGAACCTTGCCTATACGCTGGATTGGCACGACGGGTTTCCGTTCAATGTGGTGAACCAGAATCAGGAACTGGTGGGACCTCCTGATAGGCTCCGTTTTCCGGATTATTTTTCGCTCAACCTTGCGCTGGAGACTCGAGTGTCGTTGTTCGGCTTCCGGTGGGAAGTGCGGGGCGGCTTTGATGACATCACCAACCGGCATAATCCCAATGCGGTGGATAACAACATTGATTCACCCTCCTACCTGACCTTCGGCAGCGCGGAACGGCGAACGCTGACCGGACAGATCCGGCTGTTGGGAAGAAAGTAAGGACTCGATTCGAATGGGATATTTCTTGGGTATTGACGGAGGTGGAACTCACACGACGGCATGGCTTGCCGATGGCGAAAAGCGCGTCGTGGCGCGCGTGGAGGTGGGAGCCTCGAACCCGGTTAAAGTTGGTTTCCCCGCCGCTCAGCGAGAGCTTCTCCAAGCCTATCGACGGGCTTGCCGCGCCGCGCGGGTCCGCCCTCCTTTTCTGGATGCGGTCTGCGCGGGGCTGGCCGGTTCGGACTCCCTCCGTGTTCACCGCAGGCTGCTCGGCTGGCTTCGAAAATCGATTCCAGCCCGGGCGCACGCGCTGACCACCGACGCGGATATTACGCTTTCTGCTGCGTTCGGTGACGGTGAGGGAATCATTGTGATTGCCGGGACGGGTTCCATCGCCTACGGCCGAGACCGGCAGGGTCGAACGCTGCGTTGCGGGGGCTGGGGAAATCTATTTGATGACGGTGGATCAGGACATGACGTGGGCCGCAAGGCGGTGGGCTGCGCGCTTCGAGCCTTTGATGGACGTGGCGAAGGCACACGGCTGACGGGAGCGATTTGCCGCAAGCTTGGGGTTGATAGCGTGAGCGAAGTGGTATCGCTTCCGCTTTCTCCACAAGACGTTGCGGCGCTATTTGCGGTGGTGATGGGCGAGGCGGCCAAAGGCGACCGGGCAGCACGCCGGCTTCTGGACGAGGCTTCCTGTGATCTGGCGGAACTGGCGGCGACTCTGATTGCCGGCTTCGGATGGAAAGGGCGCCCGTGCAGGGTGGTTTGCTCGGGTGGGGTGTTTCAATCGAGTTCCAGGATTCGCCGGAAGTTTGCGCAACAGGTGCGCGCGTTCGAGCCCCAAGCCCGTGTATCCTTGCTCGCCCGAGAGCCGGCCGAAGGCGCCCTCTTTCTTGCCCGTCAGCTCGCGGAATCACGGCAGGGAAGGCTTCAAGGATCGGGGGCGCGGCGCGGCAGGGGATGAGGTTGGCGCAGTGGCGGGGCCGAGCGCGGCTTCTGTCCTGGTGGGCCTGGTGTAATTTCTTTCAGTTACTGGCGGTATGCGGCAGGTTGAAATATAATTAGAACCAGGAACAGGACGTACGGTTCATTCCTTCCGATCAAATACAGTTGAGCGTGAAAAGGTCGTTTGGGTTATCCTTGTGGATAGTGAAGGTGGGAAAGATGAGTGTGCTGAATATGTTCAAGAAAATCGACAGGAGATTCTGGTTTATTTGCCATAACTGTCTTCTGCGAACCAACCATGATACTTTGCAGTCTGTTTTCTATTCTGAAAACCCACAGGTGATGTTGATGGGCCGACCCACGATGCTCTGTCCGCGCTGCAATGATGCCAACACCCGTTCATTTCAAGAGCTGAAAGAAGAAGGGGCCGAGTCCTCTCTGTGGGGATTAGAGCGGCTGGTGAAGAAATATCCGCGAAGCCGGTTTAAAGTGCGGTCTGGGAAAGAAACGGCCAAAGTGTCATCGTAGGCCGGCAGGGCCTGCCGCTGGAGAAGCACAGCACCGTGTTTAAGATCCTGCGGCCAGCACGCTGATCGGCCGCCAGCAAAATCAGGGGCGTCTGCGCGGGTTGGGACCCTCACCCTCGAGCGCCTTCAAGAGTTCGTCGCGGATCGCCTGTTTGACTTCCTCGCCCGGTTTACGGCCCGCGCTCGTCAGATAGAAAACATCAATAGCTTTTTCCCCCTGTGTGTCGACAAGCGCTACGGTGATGTCGCAGTGATGTTCCGCTAACAGAGAGCTTGCGCGGTAGAGCAATCCCGGCTGGTCCTGGGTTACCAGTTCAAGCAGCGTGCTGTGCGCAGAGGATTGGTCATCGACGCTGATTTCTGTTGAGATCTTAAGCTTGGAGTGCGCAGGTCGGTGGTTTTCCAGACGTCCTTTCAGCAGTTCCTGCAGGTTTTGGCGGCCTGCCAGCACGTCGGCGATGGTTCCCCGCAGCCGGTCCTGCTCGGTGGGATTCAGGTCGAGCGTGTGAAACAGGTCTTCAAACCGGAAGGAATCAAGGACGATTCCGTCGCGGTTGGCAAAGGCATCCGCCGAGATGATGTTCATGCCCCAGGCGGCTAAAGTGCCAGTGAGTTGCGCGAACAGGGAAGGACGGTCATGGGTTAAGACCAGCAACTCCCATAAATGGTTCCGTTGCCGAAGCACCGTCTGGATTGGGTTTCGGGCCAAGTCCGCCGCCATCCTCCGGTGCAGGGCGATATCCTCGGAGCTGTTGGTTCGCAGATAACGTTTGGGGAAGCCTTCAAGAAATGCCGTCATGTCGGCGGGCTGCTTCGCGGCTTGTTCATTGGAGACCTTCTGGCTCCGGGGCGAGGGCGCCGTCTTAGGGTTGTGAATCCGCTCATTGTCCAGGCTGCGGGTCAGGGCATTGGAGGTTGACGTATACAGCCGCCAGAGCATTTCCGCCTTCCAGGGGGTCAAAGCCTCGGGGTTGACGGACTTAATGTCGCAGTAGGTCAAAAGGCAGAGCGCCTTCAGCCGTTGCTCGGAGCCGACAAGCTCCGCCATTCGATGGACGGTATCGGGATCAAAGATGTCGCGGCGCAGAAAGGCCGTGGACATTTCCAGATGATTACGGATTAGAAAGCGAACCGTGTCGCGCTCCTCCTCGTTGGCCTCAAGCCGGGCGAAAATCTGGTCCACCGCCTCAAGGCTTCCGTCCACATGGTTTGAAACCTCCATGCCTTTTCCCACATCGTGAAACAGTAGCGCGAACACCAGCAACTGCGGATTCGCGGTTTCGGACAGGATTTCCGCGTACTTGCCATCCCACTCGTCGTTTGCCCCGCGCAGGGCGTTCAGGTTTTGAATGGTCATGAGCGAGTGTTCATCGACCGTGTAACGGTGGTAAAAATCACGGACCACCAGTGAGTCGATGGCGCGGAACTCCGGGAATAGAAGGTCAATCCATCCCAGACGGTGCATCGAGCGCAGAGCCTGGGCGGCATGGGGCAAGGCGAGAATCTGGCTGAACGCCTGCCAGAAGCCGGGTGCGGGGCGTGTCTGGCTTGGGTCCGAGGCGGCTTCGGTGACGCCGCGTTCAGCCTCCCGGCTCAGTTCCAGCCCGTGACGCGCCATAAATTCGAACAGGCGCAAGAAGTATTTCTGGTCGCGCGCTGCGGCGGGCTGCCGGAGATAGATCTTGCCGCCGACGGCCGAGAAATCGATGTTGGAAACGCGCGATTTCCAATCCTGGTAGAGTCCGTAAAGGGCCAGCCGGGGCGGCTGGGTCTCGTTGCTGACTTCCTCGGTTAGTCGGTCGATGGTGCGGGCGTGGCGGAAGTAGATTCGCATCCAGTCTTCCGGCGGGACGGGATGGCCGATCTCGCCACCAATGCCCCGGGCCGCCGCCTCTTCCTGCAACTCGTAGGTCAGGCGGTTGTCGTCGCGGTTTTGACGGTAGTGAAGGAAGCATCGGACGGCGGACAGGAATTGGAACGCTTGCCGGGCCGGTTCAACATACCGCGTCGGCCACAGAGCCTCAGGAGACGCCCAGCACTGTTTTTTTTCAAGCTCGGAAATGGTGACCAGCCAGCGGGCGACATGAAAATCGCGAAGCCCTCCGGGCGCTTCCTTCAGATTCGGTTCCAGTTGGAAAAGCGTGTCCTGAAACTTCCGGTGCCTTTCCCGGGTCATTTTGATGAGGTCGTTGATGAGCGTTTGTCCTTCCTTGTTCAGCAGGCGGGGAAGGCTGTTTTCACGAAGGTACTGAAAAAGGTTTGGATCGCCTGCCAGGTGGCGTAGGTCCACCAGCGCGATGTTGAGTTCCAGGTTGTCCCGGAAAAGGTTCCTGCATTCATCCAGGGTATGGCAGGTTTGAGCGGCGCGAAGTCCCAAGTCCCAGAGGCTGCAGACGAACTGAGCGATGGGCTTGCGGTAGCTTTGCAGGGTTGAATCCTTCTCCGAAATAAAAAGCAGGTCGATGTCCGACGCCGGGAACAGCTCGCTGCGGCCGTACCCGCCGAGCGCCACCAGGCACAGGTTGTCCGGACCGTCAGCCTGCGGGGAAATAATGGCCTGATAGAGATTGGCTAGAACGCGGTCAACCAGCGCCGAGCGTTCTTTCATAACGGTGAGTCCGTCGCCGGAGAAATCAAAGGATTTCTGGATGCGCTGAGACTCCGCGGTATAAAGATCTGATAGTGCCATCGTTGTCCTGGAATCGACATCGGCCAGCCCCTTTGTCGCGGGGCCGGACGGGCGGGAGAATTTCCGGAAATTGAGTTTGCTTGTCAATTCCGACGTCTTCAGATCAAGCGATTCCAAAAAGCTACCCATGTCGATTATAGGTGCGGGACTGCGAAGGAGAAAATTAATTATGCTTATCGAGGGAATAAACAGGAACGTCTTCAGCGAGGCTCGCGGAAAGCTTGCCGGCAAAAACTACCGGAGGGCGACTTCAACACAATCTCGGCCTGCTATCTTTGCCTGAGACAACGCCGCCTCGGCAACACCAATGAGGTCGTGTGCCTGCTTTTCGTCGTTTCCGATAACGACGCCGAGGCTGATCGTAACGTTAAGAGGTCCTTCAAAAGTTATGATAGGTTCCTTGCTGGATCGAGCCCGCAGCCGCTCGGCTGGTTTCAGGGCTTCTTCGCGGTTGCAGGCTGGCGACACGACGAGGAATTGGCCGCCGCCATAGCGTCCAAGGGAATCATAAGAGCGAAGGGCGCTTCGCATCCTTCGGCTCGTTTCGCGAAGCACGGCATCACCGGCAAGATGGCCGTATCGCTGATTGATCTGTTTTAGGCGGTCGATGTCGGCCATGATCAACGACACCAGTGATCCTTGCCGACGGGCGCGGTGCAGTTCCCGGCAGAGGATCTCCATCATTGAGGAGCGGTTCCAGAGTCCAGTGAGGGAGTCGACCTTTGTTTCGGCGTTGAGTACTGTTTGCGCTGAGCAAAGCTGCTCTTCCAGATCGATGATGCGCTCGGCGGCTCGCAGGCGGGCTCTGAGGTCCTGAGCGGCAAATGGTTTGGCCAGAAAATCGTCCGCCCCGGCCTGGAAGCATCCCTCGATATCCTCCTTTTCCTGTTTGGCCGTCAGCATGAGGATGTAGGTGCTGGGAGAGTTCTCGCGTTGCCGGAGCTGGCGGCAAACCTGCAGGCCATCCATGCCGGGCATCATCCAGTCCAGAATTGCGATCTTAGGGTGGTGGTCGGGCTGTAACAGTTGCCATGCCTCGTGGCCATTCGTGGCTGCCGTGACGTCGTATCCCCACTTATTCAGAAGGATTTCCAGCAACCGGCGACTGACGGGTTCATCGTCTGCAATCAGGACTTTCATCCTTTAACCTCATTGCTCCTGGTTTCGATTGAAGCGAGTACCCGGCGGATTTCCTGGTCAAGTGTGCGGAAGGCCTCCTGGGTGTGAGTGAGTGTATTCTCACGACCCATCTGCTCAAGCCGCTGGGCGGCTTCGAAAGCCTGTCGGGCCCCGAAGTTGCTAGCCGATCCCTTCAAGGTGTGAGCCGCCCGCTCGATTTCTTTGGCGTCCTTTCGATCGACGGCCTGCCGGATTTTCTCCAGCAGGGAGGGTGCTCCCTGTGCAAACAAGCCGAGGAGTTCCTGGAAAAGCTCCTGGTCGCCTTCAACCTGTGCGAGACCCTGGTTCCAGTCGACGGCCGGAGAAGAGTGTTCTTTTCGGGTTTCTTCCGACCGGTTGCGGGTAGTGCTGGGCAAGATTGATTCGATCACTTGAAGCAGTTGGGGGGCTCGAATTGGCTTGGGCACATATCCATCCATGCCGGCGGCCAAAAAACGCGCCCGATCGCCTTTCATCGCGTGCGCCGTCATGGCGACAATAGGAAGATGCGCGCCGGTTTTCCGTTCCTTTTTCCTGATGACGGCGGTCGCTTTAAGCCCGTCCATCCGCGGCATCTGAACATCCATGAAAACCAAGTCAAAAGTCTTGGTGCCGAAGGCCTCAAGCACTGATATGACTTCCCGCCCGTCGCAAACCGCGGTGACGGTATGACCGGATTTCCGCAGCAGGCGTCCCGCCAATTCGCGGTTCACCAGATCGTCTTCGGCCAACAGGATGCGGAGCCTTCTAGACCGCTCCCGCAGCGTGTGGCGGGTGATTAGTTCAGTGTTTTGCTGGCGGTGAGGCCTGGGGTCCAGCGCAAGCAGCACGGCCTGCAGAAGGTCCAATTCCTTAATGGGCTTGTGAAGGTAGGCGGCGATGCCGAGTTCCCGGCAGCGCAGGCCGTCGCCGCGCCGTCCCGCCGAGGTCAGCATCATAATGGTGGCGCCGGCCAGGCTGGAATCCTGCTTGATCCTCTCCGCTACGGTGAAACCGTCGAGGTCGGGCATTTGGGAATCGATCAGGACTAAGGGAAAAGGCCTTCCCTTGTCCCGTGCCAGCTCCATTGCAGCCAGACCGGACCAGCCGCCGTCAGCCATGGCGGGTTTCATGCCCCAACCGGCCAGCATCGCTTCCAGGATGCGGCGGTTTGTTGCGTTATCGTCAATGACCAGGGTGGCAGTGCCCTGCAGTTGG
>CAYWMN010000094.1:0-13034 GCA_964459065.1 uncultured Acidobacteriota bacterium
CTCGTTATCTACTTGGTGGGCGATGACGGGTTCGAACCGCCGACCTACCGCTTGTTAGCGCTGACCTCACACGGTGAGGTAGGTCAGGTACGGTGAGCTTGTCCTGGACGGGAAATCTCCCAATCTGCTCATGGGTTAAGCTTGGCACAGAACGGGCGTCTTGGTGGAGTAGGCGCCCGAGAGGCGCCCGAGCATGAGAGACCAGTCTTCCCCTCCCGCACGCGAGTCTGCTGCCACAATGGAAGCGGCGGGCCGGTGGCTGATGGTCTACAACATCTCTTGGGAAGTGGCCCCAGCTTGGCCCGAAGGTTTGCGTGCAAGCCTCAACACGTTCCAAGCCTGCTACAGCGAATCCTACGCGAACGCGAACGGCGTCCTTCTGGAAGTGGCTCGGCAGCTCTCCACGGCAGATGCTCTGGCCGGCGCCCTCCAGCAACAGGCGGCCCCGTGGGGCCTCGATCCCTACGGCTTCGCCTTCGTGCTGGCGACCATCTGTGAATGGGCTGCTCTACGCTGGCAGATCGTCGCACCCGAGGCGTCCGCTAAGGTTGGGTCGACATGGCTCCCGTGGCGGTGGCTTTTCGAGGCCTTCAACGCACAGTTGGGAGGCAGTCTTGACGCGCAGTTCGCGCCAAGCATCAAGTGGGGCCCCAACAAGACGAAGAAGACATTGCAGTTGATGGGCCGCCTGGACCCTCTCGGCGGGAGCGTCAGGAACCCGAACCACTACACATGGCTGGTCCAGTACCAGCTGCTGGGCTACTCGCACCACGACATCCTTGTCGACCACGAAGAGCGAGCCGAAGCTCTGAAGAACGAGCGGAGAGCCAAAGGGGACTCGACGCCTCTGCCGCGCTGGCTGCGGCCACCGGGTGGGGAGAACACCGTCGGCAAGGAGATAAACAAGCTTGCTGGCGAGCTTGGAGTCGTGCTCCGGGCACCGGCGTCCGGCGGAAGACCCAGAACGAAACCCCCTACGTAGACTCACCCAACCAACGGCGTTAGTTCGAGCACGCCTACCACGGCAGAGTACGGCCGGAGGTAGGAAATGTCCGATTTAGACACGCCAGCAACGCAGGCGCCCATCCCGGACCCCGACAGGAAGAATGCTGTTGGGCGATTCGTTGGGGTGGCCGAGGTGTCGGCGTGGGTAGGGCTCCCCAAGAGCACTATCTACGACCTGGCTCGCGAGAACCGCATTGGCGGGATCGTTCGGTTCGGGCGACGGCTCCTGTTCGATGTGGATGAGCTTGAGCGATGGATCAAGAACGGCGGCGAGGCCCTGCCGGGCGGCTGGAGAAAGGAGCCCCAGTGAAAGCCCGCCGCGTTGGAGACGGCGGGCGAGCGCGAACTACTGGAGAAGTATATCCGGGGTTTGCCGAAAACGCCCTTTGGTACGCGAATCTCGGCTATGCCGTGCTGCCGTTGGGGCCAGGCGCCAAAGCTCCGGCGACCGCCCATGGCTTGCACGACGCCGCGACCGATCCCTTGACCGTCCGCGCTTGGGGCGACGCGATGCCGCACGCCAATGTGGGCATCCTGCCTTGGGGCCTCGTTCTTGACCTGGATAACCCGTCCACCCTTCCAAATCTCGTCGCCCGGTACCCGGAACTGGATGCAGCGCCCCTCCATCGCACCCCTTCAGGCGGCTACCACGTCTTCGTGCGCGTCCCGGCTGGTTGGACGATGCCCACGCGGGTGGGGGCGCAACCGAGTGTGGACATCCGCGGCCTCGGCCGCGCCTACGTCGTCGCGCCACCGTCGATCGTGGGCGGCTGTGCCTACGAAGCAATCCGTCCTCTGGTCCCGCCGGGCCAGTTGCCGCTGGCTTCGACGGCCCTGCTGGCCTACCTGTCCCCCGGTCCTTCGCCCGCCGTGGAACGGAAGGCGGTGATCGTCCCGAGGACGACCAAGCAGCGCGCCCGGCTGCGTCGCCTGGCAGCCGAAGCTCTTAGGGGAGAGATCCAAGGCGTGGCCTCGGCTAGAGAGGGGACGCGGAACGACCGTCTGAATCGAGCCGCCTTCTCGCTCGGTGGGTTCGTGGCGTCCAGCGCGCTGTCCGAAGAAGAGGTCAGAGCGGCTCTCCTGGACGCGGCCGAGGTAGCGGGTCGTCGCGGCCACCCCTTATCTCGGGTCGAAGCTCTTGGGACCATCGAGTCGGGTCTCCGTGCCGGGATGGAGCAGGCGCGCGTCTTGCCGGCGCCGAGGCTGCGCTCGGTAAGGGTGGGGCGGCGGCATGGCTGAGCCCGATGCGATCACGCTCGAGCTGCCCGGTAGCTGGAGCTTGACGGTGGCCGGCGTTCGCCGTGAGAAGAACGGTGACCTTACCGCCGACCTGGACCTGGCAAGGAACGACGGTGTGGTGTGGGCCGACCGTGGAGTGCTGAACGCGGCCCCAGGTCGGTCGTTGATTGCGCAGACCATGTCGGAGGCGGGGCCGGAGGAGACGAGGCCTGGCGCCGAAGAGATCGAAATGGCGCTTCTCGACGTCCTCCAGCATGCGCAGGCGACCTTGCAGGCGGGGCAGGCGGGGAACGTCAGTGCGGCGTCTTGGCTTGTGAAACTGGCACGCGACCGCTACGCGCTGGGCGTGAGCGACGCTGGAGAGCCGTTCGCGCTCGCCAACGACGGCCCGCACGTCGTGCGCCTGTTGCGCGGGGACCAGCTGAGCCTCCGTAGCGAGCTGGCGCGTGCGTACGACGACGCGTTTGCGAGACCGGTTCATCAGAACGCACTTGCCGACGCCATGGCGACACTGGAAGCGTTCGCCAGGCAGGCCCCAGCCGAGCGGTTGCATCTCCGTGTGGCGGATCTCGGGGCGTCTCTGTGGCTCGACATTGGGGACGAGACCGGACGTGCCGTGAACTTGACGGCGCGGGGTTGGAGCATTGTCGAGGAATCGCCGGTGCGGTTCAAGCGCACCCCCTTGACGGGTGCGCTTCCCGAGCCGCTGCGGGGCGGCAACCTGGACGACCTGTGGGACTGGTGCAACGTGCCGAAAGAGGACGAGCCGCTGGTCCTGGCGTGGTAGGTGTTGGCGCTGTTCTCGGATGTCCCGCACCCGGTCTCGGGGTTGTTCGGGGAGCAGGGCTCGGGCAAGAGCAGCACGGCGCGGGCCCTGACGCGGCTTCTGGATGAAGGGCCCGTGGTGGTGCGCAAGCCGCCGCGAGACGCGGACTCCTGGGTGACCGCTGCGGCGGCCTCGTGGGTCGTCACGCTCGACAACGTCAGTACCGTGTCGGGCTGGCTCTCGGACACCTTGTGCCGCGCGGTGACTGGTGATGGAGACGTGCGGCGCCGGCTCTACACCGACAGCGACCTGGCCACGTTCGCGTTCCGGCGGGTGCTGGTCCTGACAGGAATCGATCTGGGTGGGCTGCCCGGCGACCTGGCGGACCGGCTCCTGCCGGTCAACCTCGAACCCATTTCGGACGAGGCTAGGCGCGACGAGGCCAGCATGAGCACCGTGGCGTGGGCCGCGACCCATTCTCGGATTCTCGGGGGCCTGCTTGACCTGGCCGTGGACGTCATGCGACTCCTGCCGACCGTGAAGCTGGATCGCCTCCCAAGGATGGCGGACTACGCCCGCGTGCTGCGCGCCGTGGACCTCGCCCTTGGAACGAGTGGTCTGGAGCACTACATGGGCTCGCGCGGCCGTCTGGCGGCCGACAGCCTGTCGGCTGACCCGTTCATCGCACGGCTCCAAGAGATCGTCAAGGAGCCGTTCGAGGGAACGGCTGCGGACCTCCTGGCGCTCGTCACGCCGGCAGGCGAGGGGAGGGCCCCGAAACGGTGGCCGGCGAACCCCCGGATCGTCTCACAGCGCATGAGGCGGCACGCCCCTGACCTGCGACGCGCCGGATGGGCCGTGGAAGACGACAAGGGCGCGAACAAGGCCAAGTCCTTGCAGTGGACGCTGGTACCCCCGGCGAACATAGACGCTCGGGGGTCCACCCCCGCCATCCCCGCCAACCGCGCGCACAGCACCCCGAGTGCCAGTGCCCAGGCTGGATCGGCGGGCAAGGCGGGCAAGGTGGGTCAGGAATACGAGGCATCTACGAACGCGACGGCGCGACAGCGCATGCCCACGTTCGGCGGGACCAACTTCAAGGCGCAGAGGAGGAGTGACGATGAGGGTTGACTTCTGGAACAGGAACCGTCCGGTGAGGTTCACGAGCAACTCTGTCGAGACTGCTGCGGATGCGGCGGCCAGGCAATTCCTTGAGCTTGTAAAGGTGGCCCCACCCACGCCGGGGGATTGGCCGACGTGGCCGGAGCACGAGAGCACGGAGTTCATCGCCGGCGAGTTCGAAGTGGCTCCAGGGGCCATCGCTCTGCATCATGCGTCGTGGGCCATCGCGTGGGCAGAGGCGGTGGAGAGGCTCCTGCTGGACCAGGAGACGGCAGAGCGTCGAGAGATCAGGGAGTGGATCAAACAGTACGAGGACAACCCCGAGTACAGCCACATCTTCCGCACGGCCGACGGCCGGCGCATCAAGTACGTCGAGGACACTGTCGTGCGACGCGACTGGTTCGGTAGCGGCGTCCGCCATCGACTGCTCCGCGCCCTGGGTAGACCGGTGAAGAAGGTCTGGTAGTCCTTATGCCTCGGGCGTGTACCATCTGCACCCACGACCAGAAACAGGAGATCGACCGCGCGCTTCTCGAAGGGCAGACATTGCGTTCCATATCGCAGCAATTCGCGGTCAGCACGTGGGCGCTGGCGCGTCACCGCGACAGCGGGCACATCCCCGCCGCAATCATCAAAGCGCTGGAAGTCGAGGAGGTCGCCGATGCTAGCGACCTCCTCGGACAGATGCAACGGCTTCACGCGCGCACGCTCTCGATCCTCTCGGACGCCGAGCTGCGGGGCGATCAGCGAACCGCTCTGGCCGCTGTCCGGGAGGCGCGGGGCAACCTGGAGCTACTGACGAAGCTGTACGTGCTCCTGGTCGGCAAGCCGAGCATGGAGGGCCTGACCATCCGCGTCATCGACGAGACGATCCCGATTCCTAACTCCAAGGAGTTGGAACGGGGCGGCGAGTTCGACCAGGAGGACGAGGCATGAAACGCCCCGATACCCTAACGAGCGATGACGCCGCACGAGACGCCTGGACGGACTCAGAGAGCCGCACAGGTGTGCCCCCCGGCGTGCCGCCCCTTCTGAGCGTTAGGGCCTGCGCCGCCGCGTTGGGCATCGAGCAGCGGGAGATGTCGGAGTGGGTGCAGCACGGCAAGGTGGAGGGTGCCTTCCAGCCGGCAGGACCAGGCGGCAAGTACTGGGTGCCGGCGGAGATGCTGTTGGAGTTCACGCGGCGGAGCTTCTACAGGTCCCCCGACTGGGAGGCCGCCATCGAGGCGGAAAGGTAGGGCCGTCAAACACGTCAAACAGGCCAAAATCCACCTCTGGGACGGGTACGTTTAGGCATGATTGCCTTCGAGAACGAGATCAACAGGACGCTGGACGCGCTGCTCGACCCCAGTCGCTGGCGCTGCCTGGCACCATCCGCCCCGAGCCCGCGCTGCCCGCGTCTGTGCGAGGTCGTGTGCGGCCTGTGCAGGCGGCCGGCGGCAAGGACGTCCAGATCGGCGGTGGACCCCACACCATCCAGCAGGGGCTGCGTGCAGGTCTCATCGACGAGCTGCACATCGCCAGCGTCCCCGTCGTGCTGGGCAGAGGCGAGCGGCTGTTCCGGGACCTCGATCTGCGCAGCCTGGGCTACCGCTGCGTCGAGTCCGCGGCGTCCGACGACGCCACGCATGTCGTGCTTCGCCATCAAGTGCGCGCGGACGCGGATAGGGAGGTGACCGTGGGTGCCAGTCGACAGCGGCGGCATCGGGGCGCGGGATCTGCTGACGGTCGAGTTCGACGCGGTCTACGACGCCGCCGAGGCCAATCTCGCCGGCATGACCCAGGAGGACTTGCTGGTGCAGCCCTCGGTCGGCGGCAACTGCGCCAACTGGATCCTGAGCCACCTGGTGCACAGCCACAACGGCATCATGGCCACGCTCGGCGAGCCGCCCGTATGGGACAACGATGCCCTCGCCGCTCCGCGGTCGGCCCCGATCGTCGACCCTCGCGACGCGCTCGACTTCGACGAGTTGCGCCGGCGCTTCCTCGACTCGCGCCAGCGCTGCCTGCACGGCATCGAGAACATGAGCGACGACGCCCTCGCCAGGCCGCTGCGAAGCCCCGCGGGCGGCACCTGGACGGTGGCGCAGCTGCTCGCCTTCCTGGCCTTCCACCAGGGCTACCACGTCGGTCAGCTCGGGCTCGCCAGGCGAGCGGCCGGGCACCAGGGAGCCATCCGCGGACCCGCCCCGAAGGAATCGGCTGCCACAACACCACGTACTCAAGGGCCGGAGGCCCGAACAGACCCACCCGACGAAGGAGCGTGAACACCATGAACCTGGATACCTACGTGAACCTCAACGGCCGCTGCGCGGAGGCCTTCCGCCTCTACGAGCAGCACCTCGGCGGCGCCGTCGACACGATGATGACGTTCGGCCAGCTGCCCGAGCACAGCGCGGTGGACCCGTCCTGGCTGGATTGCGTGGTGCACGCCCGCATGAGGATAGGCGACGCGGTCCTGATGGGCGCCGACATCCAAGGCGCCGAGCCGATGAGGAGCGCCTACCTGACGCTCGACCCGGACAGCGCCGAGGACGCCGAGCGCATCTACGCCGCCCTGTCCGACGGTGGCGAGGTCTTCATGCCGCTCCAGGAGACCTTCTTCGCGCCGCGGTTCGCCCAGCTCCGCGACCGCTTCGGCGTCAACTGGATGATCCTGCACCAGGAGACGGCGGCGCCCGGCACGTAGCCGCGAGCATGGCCTCGAGGAGGTACGCGCCAGCCCGTCCCCTGGAAGCACGGCCACGCAGGCGCGCACCGCCAAGCCCTGCGCGCCGCTAGGGGTTCGCCGTCGAGACGGTCCAGGCGTGCACCGCGCCGCCTCCCAGGCCGGCGTAGACGTAGAGCTCGTTGTCGGGCCGGTCGACACGAAGAGCCAACGACGTGATGCCGCCCAACGGCTCGGTGAAGCTGGCCAGACGCTTGCCTGTCTTGAAGTTCCACACCGCGAGGTGGCTCCCGTCGATGAGAGCCGCCAGCCGGCCGACGCTGGCGACCTGGGTGTAGGCGTGCGCCAGCTTGACGCGGGATTGGACCCAGCCCGTGTTGCCGTTCCAGAGCACGGCGGTGGCGTCGGAGTTCACGGTGACGACCGCAGCCGGGTCGTCGGGGAAGAACACGGCGGTGACCTCCTTGGCCTGGCTCTTCAAGACGCGCACCGCCTTGGGAGGGTCGGTGAGCGATCCCACGGTGAACAGGTGGACGCCGGATCCCCTGGCGTAGGCGAACCGCGTCACGTACGGCTTGCCGGGAACCATCACGGTCGCGAGCGCGAACGGGTACGAGGCGTTGGTCGTGCCCTTCAACAGCCTGTGCCAAGAACCCGAGGGGCCGTAGCCGCGCGACAGCAGGAACAGCCCACCGACGCCTCCCTCCACGGTGCCCCCGACCGCCATGATGTCGCCGGTGGCACTCGGCAGCTTGGCCGTGCGAGGAACGAAGGACACCGCACGGATGACCCGCGTGCTCACGGTGGATGGCAGGTCCTTGTTGGGCAGGAGATGGTCGGCCGTGAACGTGCGGACGACGGGCGGCTGGGACTGCCAGTCGATGTTGCCGCCGACGTCCACGAGCGACTCTTCGGACCCCACGATCATGGGGACCCCGGCATAGCCGATCCCCGCTGCCGTGATCGGCGCGAAGTTCTTCCAGGTCCAGAGCACGTGCGGCGTGTCGAAGCCGTACTTCGCGGGATCCCACACCTGGAGGCCGGCGGAGGTGATCGTGAGCAGCCGGTCGGGGTGGATGGAGCTGAACCCCAATGCCAGAATCCGCCCCGACCTTCCGGGCGCGATGAGCCGCTGCGTGCCCCCGTCGAACGATGCCAGAGCGATCCCGTCCTTGCCCGCTGCCAGGTAGCGACCCGTCGACGGGTCGAGGTCGAACAGCCCACCGGGGGTCTGTTCAATGGTCGTCGAGCCGTCCTGGAGGCTGTACCGGACCGCGGCGTGGTAGGACGCGAGGTAGATGGACGAGCCGTCCGAAGCCCACCCCACCTTGAAGACGCCGGCCGCGTCGCCCTTGATGAGGCGCTGGTGGAAGGCGGTCTGGCTCTGGCCGATGCGCCAGACCGTCAGTGCCCCGTGCGCCGTGCCGGCGGCGACATACGCCCCGTCCGGGCTCTCCGCAGCGCTCCAGTAGCGGACGCCGGAGGGACCGACGTAGTGATGGAGGACCTTCCCCGTGCTGGCATCCACGAGCGCGAGCTCGTTCCCGTTCGCAGCGAAGAGCGTGGCGCCGTCCGGGCCGCTCGCGCCGGTGCCCACGAGCGTCGAGTAGCCTTTCGGTAGGGCGAGCGCTCGTACCGATCCGCTCGCGAGGTCCCGTGCGCTGGGCGAGCGATCCAGTGACGTCACGAACAGGGTGTGCCCGTCAGGTGCGAACCACGCGCCGTTGACGTTCGACTGCAGCTTCGTCACCTTGCCCGAGGACGTGTCCACCAACCAGGCGCAGGCGACGTAGGGGCTGCAGGCCTTCGCCTTCCACAGACCCAGCACCACGGCGTGCGCCGAGCCGCTGGCGGCCAGGACGTTGCCGTCGGGAACCGCTGGGACCAGGGTTCGGAGCTTGCCGGAGCTCGCCGCCTCCAGCACCGCACCCTCGTTCGTGGAGAGGACGAGGGTGTCCGGTGCCGGGCCGAACCAAGCGCTCTTCACCGTGCCGACCGACACCAGATGCGGCAGTCCGGCCGCCAGAGCAACCGTGCAGCTCGCGAAGAAGAGGGCCGCAGCGCGAGCGAACCGTCGTAGCACAGCGCCTGAGATCATGAATGCTTCTCCCTTCGCTTGTGCCGGTCGCCGGGACGAGCAGCGGCTGCGACGGCCCTCCGAACGGCACGCAACGACAGGTCCTCCAGCACCTTCCGCGGATTGCGGGCCCCCTCCTGCGCCGGTGGGGTAGACCCGGACCCAGACCAAGTCGACGCATCCTACCGTCCGGTGTAGGCATGGCGTGGGGAGCGCGCGGTCGCCCGCCGATCCGCCGTTGGACGCGTGCCGATACACGTATACCGACGAACACCCAGGGATGCCTTCGCCGGGTCTCGGGTAGGATCGGCTTGCGGCCCGGACGATCGGGCCGCGCCGGGGACCAAGGGAGACGCGCGGTGAAGGCGGATAAAGTTCGGGGCCGCCGCATGCGGCATCGCTACAGCAAGGTGCAGGCGTGGCTGTCGGTCGCCGTCGCGCTGCTTGCGACGTTGGCGACCCCAGCGCTGGCGCAGAGCGCCGTGGGGTACGTCCAGGTCAAGGCAGCACCCGGCATCCAGGTCCTGCTCGACGGCACCCTGCAGGGCATCACCAACGCGGACGTCGGGGGGCTCATCCTCCAAGACGTGCCAGCAGGGCGCCACGAGCTCGCGCTCGTGAAGTCCGGGTTCCAGACGCAGAAGGCGACGGTCGAGGTTACCGCGGGCCAGGTGCTCGTCTACGCCGTCAAGCCGTTCGAACCGAAGCTGAACATCACCCAGCAGGGCGCTCAGGAGGCTGGAAGCATCGCGCAACAGGTTGGGACGCTGGTCATCCAGACGCTGCCCGTCGACGCCAGCATCGACATTCCGGCGTTGCGGCAGCAGCCGATCAAGAAGACGAGAGACATCCTCCGAATCGCGAACATCCCGGTCGGCCCCTACGGCATCGTCGGGACGTCCCTGGGCAAGCAGCTGACGCAGAAGCTCGGCGTGTGCCCGGGGACGGAAGTTCACCTGTTCATGAACTTCGCCGCCAGTCCGCCGACGGCGAAAGTCACGGCAGGCCGTACCTGGCCCGGTTGTGCCGCCGGTGCGACGAAGTGGCTCGAGCAGTTCGGCGGTCCCGCCAGCGACGGCGGCGGGAGTGTTGCCACGGGACCGTCGGGAGCCATCTACGTGGCGGGCAGCACGAGCGGCACGCTCGGAAACGCCAGTTCCGGTGGTCAGGACGTCGTTCTCGCCAAGCTCGACGGTAGCGGCAAGCGGGCCTGGGTCCGGCAGTTCGGCACTGCCGGCGCCGACTGGGCTAGCGCGGTCGCCGTCGGCCAGGACGGCGCCATCTACGTCGCCGGATCGCTCGACAACACGTCGACCGAAGCTCTCCACAGCAACGCTCACCCCTTCCTCGCCCGATTTGACCCCAGCGGCCACCGCTCGTGGCTCGAGCGGCTGGGGGGAAGTGCAGAGGGGCAGGCGCAAGCCGTGGCGGTCGACAGCGCCGGCGACGTCTACGTTGCCGGTGGCACGTCTGGCGCCTTTCCCGGTCAGCGCAACGCCGGCGGTTTCGACGTCTTCCTGGCGAAGTACAGCCCCACCGGAACGTTGTCGTGGGCCCGACAGTTCGGGGGCGCGAACCGGGACTTCGGGATGGGCGTCGCCGTCGGCCCCGACGGCGCCGTCTACCTCACGGGGAACGCTCAGATGTTCAACGCCGGCATCATCATGGGCTTCCTCGCGAAGTACGACGCCAGCGGCAACCGAGCCTGGCTCGTGCCTGCCGGAGACCGCGGTAACACAGCCTTCGGCGTGACGGTCGGCCCCCATGGAGGTGTCTTCGTCACGGGCATGGCCGGGGGCGGTGCTACCTCGCAGGCCATCGTGGTCGCGTTCAATTCCGATGGGCAGCATCGCTGGACCCGCAAGCTCGGCAGCTACGCCGAAGGGCTGGCCATCGCCTCGGACGCCAGAGGCGACGTCATCGTAGGCGGCGCCACGCGCGGTACGTTCGCCGGCCAGACGAGTGCTGGCAACTTCGATGGCTTCGCCGCGAAGCTTGGAGCGGACGGCTCCACGTCGTGGCTCCGGCAGTTCGGAAGCTCCCTGAACGACATGGTCACGGGCGTGTCGTCCGACGGAACCGGCGGTGTGATCGTAGCTGGCGCGACGGGTGGTTCCCTGCCCGGGAACACCGGCGCCGGGAAGAACGACGTCCTGGTGGGTCGGTTCGGTCCCTGACCTTCCGCGATTCCGGCGATCGACCCGCTCCGGTTACTTCTGAAGCAGGACCGAGACGTCCTTGTCGCTGTAGTTGGCGACGACGATGTCGGGCTTGCCATCGCCGTTCACGTCTGCGACCGCCAGCGCGGTGGGACCGCTGCCGGCCGCCAGGGTCCGCTGGAGCTGGAACGTGCCCGAACCATCGTTGAGGAGGATCGACACGTTGGCGCTGTCGTAGTTGCCGGTGACGATATCGGGATACCCGTCGCCGTTGAGGTCCGCAACGGCAAGCGAGTTCGGGAAGGTGCCGACAGCGTAGGTCACCTGGCCCTGGAAGCCGCCCGATCCGTTCCCAAGGAGTACCGAGACGGTTCCGTCACCAGCGTTCGCCGTCACGATGTCGGGATTCCCGTCACCGTTCACGTCCGCGACCGCCACCGCCTCCGGCGTCCCGCCGACGGGGTACGTCTTCTGAGGTTGAAAGCCTCCGGTGCCCGTGCCGAGCAGCACCGACACGGCGCCCGTATCCGCATTGGTCGTGACGATGTCGGGATGGCCGTCGCCGTTGACGTCGGCCACCGCGACCGACCACTGAGCACCGACATCGACGGGGTAGGTCGTCTGCGGCTGGAAGCCGCCCGAACCGGTGCCCAACAGCACCGACACGGTGCCCGCGTTGTTGGCGGTCACCACGTCGCCGTTGCCATCGCCATTCACATCCGCCACCGCGATCGAGTCCGGGTACCCGCTCACGGCGAACGTCGTCTGAGGCTGGAAGGCGCCCGAGCCGCTGTTCAGGAGCACCGATACCGTGTTGGCGCCGGTGTTGCCCGTGAGAATGTCGGGGAATCCGTCGCCGTTGACATCCGCCACCGTCACCGGGTTGGCGCAGCATGCCGTCGCGTAGCCCTGGGGGGCCCCGAAGCCGCCGGTGCCGTTGCCCAAGAGCACCGATACGTCACCGTTGTCGTTGTTCGTGGCGACCACGTCGGGATTCCCATCGCCGTTGACGTCCGCCACCACCATCGACTCCGGTCGGCTGCCGATCGGGTAGGTCGCCTGAGGCTGGAAGCTGGGGACGGGCACGCCGCCGGACGTGCCGCCGCCAGCGCCGACGGCATTGGGCTTGCAGCCAGCGAGACCCGCTGCCAGGGCGAGGAGAACGACGAGGATTCGGAGGGAGCCAAGCAGCAATCGGTTCATGATGCCTCCACGCCCGCCAGGAAGCCGCGGGCCGCGCGCCGCGCCCCGACTCGTCTCTTCTGCCCACGTCGCCGACGGGGCTTCCACAAGATCGCCAGGCACCGGGCCGCGCGCCGTACTTCCCAGGGTCGAGAGGTACGGACGGGCGTCGAGCACCGCGTCTTCTCCCGGCGCATACGTTGTGCCAGTGTACGCCAGGAAGGGACGGGACGCACCCCGTCGATGGCGCGTCCGAGTCCGACCACCCCCTCACCGTGTTCTGGGGCACGACCACCCTGAGCGCCGTCGCCACGAACGAGGCCGCCCGACAGGCCATCCTGGCGAACGCCCGTAGCGACGCACGGATGCTGCTGGACCCGATGGGGGAGGGCTATCAGATGGTGCAGCGCATGGTCGCCATCGCCGAGCATGGCGACGACGCCTTGGCGTACCTTCTGTTGGCCACGCCCTGGGCCGCGAACTACCTCCGGTCGCGCATACCCGGAGCACAGAGCCCTGTGTTCGAGTGGGAGCAGGAGCGTGTACGGTTGGCGCCCCGGTTCTTGTCCGAGCGGGACGGCGAGGCGTGGAGCGCCCTCGGCCGGATCGAGAAGCCGATGTATACGATTGCGGCGCTGGTTCGGCAGGACCTGACGTATGCCAACCAGGAGCTCGGGGTTGTCGGCGCGCCAACGGTGCAAGTGCCAGAGCCTCCGCAGCGGGTGTCTGGAGGCGGGCGATGACGGAGCCGCCGCTGGTCGCGTTGCGGGACGTGCCGCCCGTGCCGGACCATCCTCCCGGCGTCGTCGAGGTGTG
>CAYWMN010000095.1:0-1068 GCA_964459065.1 uncultured Acidobacteriota bacterium
CGGGTCTTCAGGAGCGGTGAGGAAAGGTTCGAGCCGCGCAAGTTCACTGGTCATGGCGTAGAGGGAATTGCGCAGCCCGGCGCCCATGGCGTTGTGGGGAATGAAGCTCGTTCCCCAGTACAAATCAGCCTTGGCGCCATTCGCTATGGACTCATAAGCCATCAGGCGGGTTTCGGCAAACGATGGGTAAGCAAGCGACTCCTTGAAGTGCGAATCGTGCAGATCGTACCAGCCGAAACCCTGCAGCACCATCCAGACGGGGCGGCCTTCTCCAATCAGCTGGTAGCGGTCGGTCGCATCGGCCACCGGGCTGGGATCGCGGCCGTAGCCGTGAATCGGATAGATGTCGCAGCCGGTGATATCAATGTGCGGAATGTACTCGCGGACCAGCTTCATGTCACTGTCAATCGCTTCATTGATCCAGATGGGATGCTGCGAGTCGAGGCTGCGCACCAGGCGGATGTTCTTCAGCAGGCGCGGGATGAGAATGCGGCCTTTCGCTTCCGATTGCGCGATGATCCTTGGCGTGTAGTGGCCCCACTCTTCAATGGGCCGGAAGTCCGAGACGAATTCATCGGGGCCCTCCCAGGCGGCAAGCGCCGGATTATCCTTGAGAGCTTCGACCGTGGCACGGATTTGGGCCTCGTTCATCGAAGCAAGCGGCAACACCACCCAGCCCATCATGCCCGCCGCCCGGGCGCGGTCCAAATCTTGCGCGTTCCGGCATTGGACCAGATTGATGCCGGCCTTCGCCATGGTTTCGAGCTCCGCGTTGCTCTTGGGCATTTCATAAAAGCCGATCGGAAAAACCGGATGCCCGTTTTTTACCGGGAAACCATCCACCAGCCCGTGCCGGCCGGGACCTGCGCCAAAAGCCAGCGCCACGCCCGCCAGCATCGCCACCAGACAAACGACCCTCTTCATGCACCCTCCTCGATATCCAACTGAATCAACGTTGCCGATTGCGGCCCGCCGCTATTCCGCCATGCGCGCGCCGCGCCGCTTCCACTGCGAGACCCATCATTGTATACCCGGCGCGCCCGGTTGAAGGCAAGATTGCACGCGTGC
>CAYWMN010000095.1:1168-8417 GCA_964459065.1 uncultured Acidobacteriota bacterium
TTCGAGTTCCCGGCCGAATTCGGCGCGCTGGTCCAGGACCGCTCGGGCCTGGCGCTCAAGGGCATTTCAACACTGGCCGGGGTGATTGATCCCGGCTACCGGGGAGAATTGAAAGTGGTGCTCACCAACCTGGGCGCGAAACCTTTTGAGATTGCGCCCGGCGACCGCATCGCCCAGCTCCGCATCGTGCGGCGAATCGAAGCGGAGTTCGCCGAGGCCGCGTCGCTCGCTGAAACGCCGCGAAACCAGCGCGGCTTTGGAAGCACCGGCAAGTAAAGCAGCGGCGGCGGATTCCCACAGCTTGCGACCCGGCTCGAATCCGCCGGCGCATGAAGTCACCCAAGGCGGGAGGAAACCAATGGACAAACTGAACCGGCGCGACTTTATCCAAAAAGCGACGGGAGCCGTAAGCGCCACCTGGGCGGCCGGAGGAGTGGCGCTCAGCGCAAAGCAACCCGCCGCGGCTTCTCAAACGGTTGCAGCAACCGGGCAGGAAACCGCGCCCCTGCGGCTGGAGCTGCAAGGCCGCGCGCTGCGCTTGGGCGCAGGCTGGTGCGACATTCCAGACTGGCGGCCGGCGATTGAGGTGGGAAATCGGCTTCTTGAGACAGCGGAGGCGCAGGTGAAGGTGGTGAGCCAGGAGCCCTGGCACGCGAGGTTCCGCTTTCCCACCGAGCGCCTGACCTGGGATCTGCAGGCCGAAACGGACCCCACAAACAACCGGCTGATCCTGCGCACCACACTCCGGAATGAATCGCGGAAGCCGCTCGCGCTGGGCAAGGCGTTTCTGCTGCGCACGGAGCAGCTGAGCGGATTTTTCAACGCCGAAGACCGGGCGGTCTATCTCGCCATGAAGACCGGCCAGGGACTCAACCAGGTGCGGGAGTTAAGCCCTAAAGGCACTTCAAGCGGCATCGCCATCCAGGCCTTTAACCAGAACCGGAAGCGCGCTCTGCAGGTGGGATTCGCCACCTTCCTGCGCGCCAAGACCGTGGTGGAACATACCCGGCAGGGCAAAGACTTGAAGCTCGAAGCCTGGTGCGATTTTGCCGGGTGGGAACTTGAGCCCGGAGCCACCACGCCCACCGAGACGCTGACCCTGGCCGTGGGCGAAGATCCGCACCGCCAGCTTGAAGCGTGGGGCGACCTTGCCGCCCGGCTGTCGTCAAACCCGCCGAGGGTGTGGGCCGAGCAAGCCAACGGCTGGGTGGGCGGAACCTGGTCCCGGCACTCGTGGGAAGGAGAAACGTACGAAGACTATATCCTGCGCAACGCGAAGTCGATCCGCGAGCGGCTGGGCGGCTACGGGATCCGATATGTGTGGGAAAGCATCGGCAATCTGAAAGACGGCCAGCCGGGAGACTGGCTGAGTTGGAACACCAGGAATTTTCCCAGCGGCCACCAGTACCTGCACGACGAACTGGCGCAGCAGGGACTGAAGTGGGGACTGTGGTGCGGCGCCTTCATGCTGAGCTCGAGGCTGGAAGACAAAGTGAAGGAATTGTGGGACGCCCTGTGGAAAGCTCCCGGCGGGAAAAAGCCCATGATCTACATGCAGGCGTGGGGTTACGGGTTGGACAGCCCGACCGAGGACTTCCGCAAGCCGGTGTACGCGCTTGACCCCAGCCATCCCAGGACCCAGGCGTTTCTGACAAAGGTCTTCCAGACGTACCGCGAGTGGGGCGTCCGGTATTACATGATTGATTTTCTCGATGCGGCGGCCGGCAACCTGACCGGAAGGCCCCACGCTCCGCATTACGACAAGCGGCTGGTCTCCGGACCGGAGGTCCTGCAAAAAGGCCTGCAGACCATCCGCGACGCTTGCGGGGCGGACACCTACCTGCTGGCCTCTTCCGGCCCGACGTATCACACCGCAGGGGCGATGGATTCGGTGCGGACGGGGAACGATTTCGGCGAGGGACGCTCGCTGAGCCCGGCCTTCCCCACCTACCCGGGAACCTACGCGATTACGCCGCCCACTTATTGGGACGGGCCGGTACACGCGCTGACCAACCAGGCGGCCAACTACCACACGCATCGAAAGCTCTACGTTAACGATTCGGGAAACGTTCTGACGGTGGATAAGCCCCTGCGACTGAGCCAGGCGCAGGTCTACGCCACCCTCCACGTGATGAGCGGCGGCCCCAGCATGCTGGGCGACGACATCACCGAAATCGAAGAGGAAAGGCTCAGCCTGATTCGGAAAACCTTCCCGCGACCGAACGACGTGGCGGTTCCCGTAGACCTGTTCACGCGGAAGGAGCGAGGCTATCCGCGCGTGTACCACCGGAAGGTGGTGAAGCCGTGGGGGTCCTATGACGTGGTGGCCGTCTACAACCTGGAGACGACGGAAACCCTGAAGCAGGAGATCGAGATGGAATCGCTGAAGCTCGATCCGGCGAGCGACTACCATGCATGGGAGTTCTGGAATCTGGAATACGCCGGGAAAGTCCGCGGCAAGCTGAAAGTGGAAGTTCCAGCCTACTCGGTGAAGGTTTACCGGCTGACGGAAGATACGGGCCGGCCCGTGATTCTGGGCACCGACATGCACGTGCTGATGGGCGAAGTGGAAATCAACCGCTGCCGGTGGGATTCGAGCGCGCAGACGCTTTCCGGGCGAGTGATTCGGCCGGCCGGAGAAAGTGGAAGCCTCTACCTCTACGTGCCCCCGAGCCTGGGCGTCGCAAACCCTAAAGGGTTCGCTTTGGCCAGAGACTTCGATCACAACTGCCTGATTGTCCGGTGTCCCATGCGGTTTGAAAAGGGGTCCGCCGCATGGAACGCCAGGTTCTTTAAGCTGAAGGTATCTGTGCCGTCCCACCCGCTATTCTGAGAGCGGGCAGGGCAGCACAGCAACGACGCGTTTTTTGAACCGCCCGGCGCTCCCAACAAGAAGCGCCGGCGCAAGCGTTCAGCTTTTGCCGCGGCGCGACGGGGGTATCCACATGCCCTTGCCGATGGTCAGGCTGGCCAGGCGCGGTTGGGCTCCGGGAGGCGTGTAAGGGCTGCCGGGATGAGCCTTCATTTCGGCATAAGCCTTGACGACATTTTCCGGGAAGGTCGGGATCATAGCTTCAATATCCCGCTGGATTTCGCGGACCACATCAGGGTGGTCAATGGCGGCGTCGTAGCTTTCGGCCGGGTCCCGCGCCAGGTCGTAAAGCTCCGGGCGCGGCAGCAGAATGTGCCGGGCGTGCCCGCAGGTTCCGCCGATCCAGGCATTGACATAAATCTCTCCGGTCCGCTGCGAAATCCGAAGCTTCCAGTTGCCCTTCCGCGCGCATTCCAGAATCTGCTGGTCGGGAGAGACGGCGAAATAGAGGATGGTTCCGCGCTCGACGCTGGAAGTTTCATCGGCAAGCAGCCTGGAAAGATTCACGCCGTCGTACGTCTTGTGCGGAAGCCGGGCGCCGCAAAGGGAGGCGATGGTGGGCACCACGTCCAGGTTGGAGCCCCATTCGTTGACAACTCTTCCGCCGGGAATCGAGCCGTTCCAGCGGATGAGGAACGGGACGCGCACGCCGCCTTCAAAGCCGGTGGACTTGCGGCCGCGCCGCGGGCCCGGACATCCCTGGAACCAGGGGCCGTGGTCGCTGGTGAAGATCAAAATGGTGTCGCGGTCCAGGCCGTTGCGCCGGACGGCTTCCATCACCTGGCCGGCGCTCCAGTCGATTTCCTCAATGGCGTCGCCCTGATGGCCGAGGCCGGAGTGGCCGCGGAAACGCGGCGACGAGCGCGGCGGATCGTGCGGATAGGAATAGGCAAGATAGAGGAAGAAGGGCTTGTCGCCGGCGGAATCAATAAACTTGACGGCTTCTTCCGTATAGCGCGGCGTCAGCAGATCGCGATCAGGGAGCTGCTCGATAACGGTTTTGTCGCGGACCAGCGGCAGCGGGTTCATATCCACGCTCCAGGGAACGCCGAAATAGGCGTCAAAGCCGCGCTCGGTGGGCAGGTAGGGAGACGGATATCCCAGGTGCCACTTGCCGATGCACATCGAGCGGTAACCCTGGGGCTTCAGAATGTCGGCGAGCGTTTTCTCATCGAGGTCCGTGCCGGAGGTGGAAGTGGGCCCATAGGCTCCCTGGGTATGAGTGCGGCTGGAATAGCGGCCGGTAAGAAGCGCCGCCCGCGAAGCCGAGCAGATGGGATGCGCCGTGTTGAAATGCGTGAAACGGATGCCCTCAGCCGCCAGGCGGTCGAGATTCGGCGTGTGCAACGACGACCCGTAACAGTGCAGGTCGCCGGAGCCGAGATCGTCGCAAATCATGATGATGATGTTGGGCGGGCGCTTGCTCGCCCCCGGACGCGCTTCAGCCGCAAGCGAGCCCACGGCCGGCGCGGCCAGAGAGCCCGCCACCGTTTTGACAAAAGTTCTTCGGTCCATTCCTTCCCCGATCTTCGACGCCATCTTGCCTCCTTCCAGAGTTCCGTTGAACTGTTCATTATAATGTCCCACGCGCGATTGCGCGGATTTCCTTTTGGCGACAGGCGACGGGCAAACCGCACTCGGCGGGCGATGCCGGCAGTAGCCAATCGTTTGCAATTCGCCATTGCATCTTTGGGGCCGGCAACCCAGAATGGCTGGTGAGCAGGGTCCCTGCAAAGGAGAAGCTGATGCGCAAAATCATTCCGTTCCTGATGATCCTTCTGGTTTTTCTGCCGGCTTGCAAGACCGAGAAGAAGCAGCCGCCGCAAGCGCCGCCCAAGGCCGTGCGGGCCAACTGGCAATACGTGGTCCGAACGACCCCGACGCAGGCCACGCTGCAGGTGGTGGTGAGCCCGCTGCTGCGGCGCAACTCGCCGGTGCACGACAAAATCTTTCAGGACCTCCGCGCGCTGGGCTGCAACCTGGTCCGCTACGTTCCCTGGCTGCCCTATCCAAAGCTGGGCGTGGCGGAGCTGGAGCCGCCGGCAGACGGCAAAACCTCCTGGGACTTCTCGCTGATTGATCCCATGACGGAAGACTTTTTGAAGGCCACCGCCGGGCACTCCGTCATCATGAACTTCAGCGTGATTCCGCAATGGATGTTCAAGACGCCAAAGCCGGTGGCCTATCCGGCGGACCCGAACCAGGTGACCTGGGATTACCAGCGCGGCACCGAGTTCCGCGATCCCACCCTGAAGGAAGTGGCGGACTATTACGCGCGGCTGGTGAGCTGGTACACCCAGGGGGGTTTTACGGACCAATTCGGCCGGCGGCATAATTCCGGCCACCACGACAAAATCGATTATTGGGAAGTGCTGAACGAAATCGATTCCCGAGCGGAACACCAGATGAGTCCCGCAACCTACACGCAGGTTTACGACGCGATTGCGGGCGCCATCCTGAAAGTGGCGCCGCACATGAAGTTTGTGGGCATGGCGCTGGGCGGCACTTCGAACCCGGAGTATTTTGAGTACTTCCTCAACCACCGGAACCACAAGCGCGACATTCCCATCAACATGATTTCCTACCATTTTTACGCGCTCCAGCACGCGGGCCAAAGCCTCGCAAGCGCCCAATACAGCTTCTTTGACCAGGCGGACGGCTTTTTGTCGCGCGTCCATTACATTGAAAGCATCCGTCAGCGACTCTCGCCGCAGACCGGAACCACGGTGGATGAAGTGGGCACCATCCTGCGCACCGATGCCCACCAACGCGAGCCCGGCTATGTGACGCCGCCCATTCCGCCGGCCTACTGGAACCTGTCGGGGGCGCTTTACGCCTACGTGTACGGCAACCTGTCGCGCATGGGAATCGACGCGGTGGGCGAATCGGCGCTGGCGCAACTGCCGCGATTCTATCCGAGCGTCACCATGGTGGACTGGAAAACGGGCCAGCCGAACGCGCGCTACTGGGTTCTCAAGCTGATCCGGCAGAACCTGGGGCCGGGCGACGTGGTGGTGCGAACTTCCGTGGCCTCGCCGGACGCCTACGCCCAGGGCTATATCGCTCCCGACGGCACGCGCAAGGTGCTGCTGGTCAACAAGCGCAACCGGCCCTTGCGGCTGAGCCTGGAGGGAAGCTCGGGCGGCAGCCTGGAATACGTCGATCAGCAGACCGGATCCAACCCCATCGGCCACCAGCACCTCAACGGCGATGCGTTCACCCTCAACGGCTTCGGCGTGGCCGTTGCCACGCTGCCGGCAAGATGACAGCAATGTTGAGTTATCAGTTATAAGTTATGGGTTATTCTTTAAGGTATTCATTACGAATCATCGAGTGCAAATTATGAGCTCAGCTCTTCGAGTTCGGCGCCTGGCCTATGCGGCCGCCGTTTTGGTAGCTTGCGGCGTTACGCTGCAAAGCGCGCGCGGGCAATCCGGAACGCAGGCCGGTTTCCGCTATCAATCGACGTTTCTTAGAGTGGCGCTTGCCGCGCGCGAACCCGCATTCTCGGTTTTTACGGTCGACTCGCTCGGCACGCGCAAGCTCCAGGCCAACGCACTGCGGCGGCCTGCGGCGCGCGGCGGCTGGAAGGCCCGTCGCAAGGGCGGGATCATCGAATACCGGAGAGCGGCTGAGCCCGCCTCTTCCGCGCCCGCATGGTCGTTCGAGTTCGGTGAAAAGCAGATCGTCATGCGTTCTGCTTACACGCCGGGAAGTCCGCCACCCGATTTGAAATTAAACTTCAATCCGGACATCTGCCACGTGACGCTGCTCGGATTGATGGATCGCGCCAACGCCGTTCACCTGCCGGCGCTGATGCACTTCCCCGACCACGGAACGTTTCGAATCACCACTGCCGGCCGCAAGAATCGGGTGCTGGGCTATGACGCCGAGCGCGGCAAGCGAAATTTTGTGGAGGTCACGTTTCCCGCGGCGACGGCGGCGTCTCCGCAAGTGGAATACACCCTGGAGGTGGTGGACATCTATCCCGGCCCGGCGCGCCTTGCCGAGGACCCGCGCTACAACGGCTACCGGCGGAATTTCCTGAACATGTTTCAGATGAACCCGCGCCGGCGCGTGCTGGCCAATAACGCCGCCAGCGACCCGGCCGCCATGACCGTATACGAATATGCGGAAATGGCGCTGCACACGCCGCGGCTGGCTCCGGGACTCACGGCGCTCGACCTGGTTCGGCAGACGCTCGACCGTTATCTCGGCGGGATGAAGGGTTATGGGATGAACGGCTATCGCGCCGGAACCTATCCGTACAATTCGCTCGACGCCTACCCTTCCCTGGTGATGGCCGCCAGCGATTACGTCGAGGGAAGCGACGACCAGGCGTGGCTGGAAAAGCATTACGCCCAGCTTCGCGCCTGG
>CAYWMN010000095.1:8427-13025 GCA_964459065.1 uncultured Acidobacteriota bacterium
CGCCTGGGCCGCCAAGATGATGTCCTACGACCGCGACGGCGACGGCTTGATTGAATATCCGGGCAGCGGAAACACCGGGTGGATGTGGAAGGCTCACCCGGCCAACTGGCTGGATAACATTCGCCCGGCCAACTGGTGGGACGACGTCGGCTTTGGGCATGACGACGCTTACTCGAACGCGCTCGCCTACCGGGCGCTCGAGGGCATGGCAGACCTCGCCCGGCGGATGGGCCGGACGGAGGAATCGCAGAGTTACGCCCGCCGGGCGCGCAAGCTGCGCGGCGTCTATTACGCCACGTTTTACAATCCGGCCACGGGAGTTCTGGCCGGATGGAAAAGCGCGGACGGGGAGCTGCACGATTACTACTTCACTTTCGTCAACGGCATGGCGGTCACTTACGGACTGGTGTCGCGCGCCCAGGGCGGCAGGATTATGGACGCGATGTTGCGAAAAATGAAAGAAGTGGGCTACCACCGGTTTGACCTGGGACTGCCCGGAAACCTGATTCCCATCCGGCACCAGGATTATTATCCCGGGCCCAAGAAATTCGCCTTCCAGGTCTACGAAAACGGCGGGGCAACCGCCTGCTTTGTTTATTACACCATCGAGGCGCTCTACAAGCTGGGGCGCATCAAGCAGGGCGACGCAATGCTGTTTCCACTGCTCCAGTCATTTGAAAACGGCGATTTCCAGGGCCGGGGCCCAAGCGGCAGAAGTTACGACTGGAAGTTGTGGAACGGCGAGCCTTACGGATACGAGGGCATGTTGGTGGATAACTACCTGGCGTTGCTCGCGGGGCTATCGCGCGCCCGCATGGAATGGCCAAACGCGCGGCAATAGCCGCCGGCGCGGCCGGTCAGTGCGGACCGCCGCTACAAAGGCAGTCATCCCTCAGCAGGCTGTTCGGGTGTTCGCGCCGATGAAGCGACCAGCGAGGAACGCTCGGGGGCAGAATCGGAGGGGATCGGCTTGAGCCGGACAATCACCAGGCTCTGATCGTCCTGCGGAGGATCGTCGCCCAGAAACAGGCGCAATTGCTCGAAAACCGCGTCGCCGATGCGGCGAGGCTCGCAATCCCAGTTATCGCAAACCGTCTTGAGCAGGCCCTGTTCACCAAAGTCATCGCCGTTGGCGTTGGCAGCCTCGGTGATTCCGTCGGAAAACATCACCAGCAGGTCGCCGGCGCCGGCCCGGGCCTGGCCGCCGCGATAGGACACCTGCGGCAAAAGTCCCAGCACCGGCCCGCCTGCTTCCAGGCGCTCCACCTGGAAGCGCCCCGCAGAGTCGCGGCGAACGATCATGGGCGGCAGGTGCCCGGCGTTCACGTAGCGCAGCGATGAGGTTTCCGGCTCGTACTGGCACCAGAAAAGGCTCGCGAAACGGTCATCGGCGGTCCTCAGGCACAACAATTCATTCAACTCCTGCACGGCCCGTTCAAGGCCACCCGAACGCAACATCCAGCTAACCGCGCGCACCACGCCCTGCACCAGGCCGGAGAGCAAGGCTGCCGGCATGCCTTTGCCGGCAATATCGCCCAGCACCAGGGCCAACTGGCCCGGATCGACCTCAAAAACGTCATAGAAATCCCCACCCACCTGCCAGGCGGGAATGCAGCGGCCGGTAAAATCCAACTGCCCGGGAGCCGACTCGACCGAAGGCAGCAGGTCCGCCTGCACCCGGCGGGCCAGCTCCAACTCCCGCGCGAGCTGCTTGCCCTGGAGGTAGCGGTTGAAGGTGAGGCCGACGGCGATCATGGCGATGAGCAAAGCCAGCGCGGCCGAACATCCGATGATGGAGCTTGCGCGCAGGCGCTCAAACGGCGCAGCAACGGTGCTCAGATAAACCGCCATCTCCACCCCCAGCCGGGGGGCCGGAACCTTGCTGCCGGAAGCACCATCGGGGGGCGCCGGGCGCTCTCGGCCCAGCCGGTGAACCGCCACCAGCACCTTGCCCTCGGGCGTGGTCACAATCTTCTCCAGGGGCCGGTGATCGCGAAGGCTTTGCTGGATTTGGGCGGGCGTGAAACTCGTCCCGATGCTCGTTCCGCTTCCGGCAAGCGGTTTTCCATCAGCGTCCAGAATGCGGACCCAGGCGATCTGGCCGGAGGATTCCTGCCGCAATCCGCCGGCGAGGTTCGAAAGCGCCGCCGGGTCGGCAGAAGGCAGGGAGCGCAGCGAGATTCTGAGGGTCACGGTCTTTTGGCTGATCTGGCGTTCGGCGGCGTGGACAATCATGCTCCTGGAAACGTAGCGATAGGTGGACATCGTCTGCACCAGCAGCACCACGCCGAGCAGCAATCCCAAAGCCACCAACGCCTTGAACCAGAGGTTGTGATGGAGAGTTTTCGCGTTGAGCATCAGTTTGCGGTTCATCATTGCAGGCCCGAACCCCGCCCCGCCGGGACGCCCGGTGGCACGCCGCAGCGCGGAAGGAAAGCCGTTATCAAGCTACTGCTATGGACGAAGCCGCCGGCGGTTCGGTTACGCCCGGCCCAAAAGCGCAAGAAAGGTTTGCGCGGCAGCGTGAACCCGGCCGGTGAACGCGCGCCGGAGCGGCCCAACAGAAAAACCAAAAAACATCCGAGCCAGCCGGAGTATAGTAACGTTTTGCCGAGGGAGAGCAGAAAAATCCGGCCGGAATTCATTGCTGTTTTTTTGATTGTTGCCGGCGAAAAATCATCCTGCCAGGAGGTCATCATGGACCGCAGAAGTTTCTTTCAAAATTCTCTGGGCGCCGTGGGAGCCACCACGCTGCTCCGAAACGCCCCGGAATCGTCCGCGTCCGGGACGGGCGGCAACCCCGCCGGGGACAGCGGCCAGCCCAATGTGATCTGGCTGTTCGGAGACCAGCATCGAGCCCAAGCCGTGAGCTGCAACGGGGACCCGAACGTGCACACGCCCAACATGGATATTCTCTCGCGCATGGGAGTGAACTTTGACCGTGCGGTCTCGAGCTATCCGCTCTGCGCGCCTTTCAGAGGGTCGCTGCTGACCAGCCTTTACCCGCACCAGTGCGTTCCGGTGAACCATTATCCGCTGCCCAAGGGCCAGCCGACCATCACGAAGCCGTTCCGCGAGGCCGGATACCAGACAGCGTTCTTCGGGAAATGGCACCTTTCCGGCTTTAATGAGCGCCAGGGGCGCGGCGCCATGCACATTGTTCCTCCTGACCGGCGCGGGGGCTTTGATGAATGGATCGGTTATGAAAACAACAACAGCCAGTGGGATTGCTGGGTCCACGGCGGCCAAGGGAAAAACGCCTTCCATTACCGGCTGCCGGGCTATGAGACCGATGAACTGACCAATCTGCTGATCAAATATATCAAGGAACGGGGCGAGGAAGCCAAATCGGGCAAGCGCAAGCCGTTTTTCGCCATGATGTCGGTGGAACCGCCGCACCCTCCGCACCTCGCCCCAGCCGAATTCATGAGCCGCTACAACGGCGGCCAGCTCGAACTCCGGGCCAACGTTCCGCCCATCCAGGCCGTCGAGACCAAGGCGCGGCGCTGGCTGGCCGGCTACTACGCGCAAATTGAGAACCTGGATTGGAACATCGGAAGAGTCCGGCAGGCACTGCATGAGACCGGCCAGGAGTTTAACACTTACATTCTGATTTTCAGCGACCACGGCACCATGATGGGCTCGCACGGGACGTTCAGCAAAACCCATCCGCTGGAGGAATCGATCCGTGTTCCCATGATTGTGAGCGGCGGCACGCCCTATTACGGCGGCAACCGGAGCGGGCGCGTCCCCATTCCGTTCAACAGCGTCGATATCGCACCCACCACGCTGGGGCTGTGCGGCAGTCGAAAGCCCTCCTGGATGGAAGGAACGGACTACTCGCACTACCGTCTGGCCCACAATCCCCAGGCGAGCGAGCCGGATTCCGCCTTTCTTGAAGAGCCCATCGCCGAGCACATGGATGCGCATGTCAACACGCCCTGGCGCGGCATTGTTACCAAGGACGGCTGGAAATACACCTGCTTTGCCAACACTTCCTGGCTGATGTTCAACCTGAATGAAGACCCCTACGAACTGGTCAACCTGGCGCACGACCACAAGTACCGGGTCGAGCGCAAAAAGCTGATTGCCCGGCTGAAGCAGTGGATCAGTGACACGAATGACAAGTTCGACGTGCCGGCCAGTTGAAAAACGGAAACAGACACCCCGCATCGTGAGTTGCGGGGTCGCCGGCTTGTCCCGAAGAGGACTGATGTCGGAAGGTATCGGCGCGAGGCAGGCTGCGGTTACCGGATGCGCATGCCCGCCTTTTTGCTCCAGCGGAGAGGCTTCGGGTAACGCGCCAGGGGAGCTTCCGGGACTTCGCCGACCGAGACGCCGTATTTCCAATCGGGCGGGCAGATGGCGATGTAACGGGCGTAGCCGCCCGTGCCGCCCTGGAACCGGGGAAACCCAATCGTTACCAGCGCGCCCTGCTCGGGAACCTTGTCAAGGTGAGCGACGCCCTCGGCATGCGTGTAACCGTTCCGCAGCAGCCAGGCTTCACCTTCGAGATTCGGCGTGGTATCGGTATCGAGCGGCTCGTGCCCGTGGAAAAGAATCTTCCTTTCAAGGTGCAGGAATTTCAAAGCCGACAG
>CAYWMN010000096.1:0-8940 GCA_964459065.1 uncultured Acidobacteriota bacterium
GGCGCCGGCTGAAGAAAGAGGGACGTCTGCTGAAGGAAAGTCTGGGCAGCAACACACTGCTCGACATGAACTTTATCCCCCGAATGGATACTCAGGAACTGATCGACGGCTACCGGACCATCCTGAGCACCATTTATCATCCCGGAGAATATTTTGACCGGGTGCTGAAATTCCTTTCTCACCTTGGTACGACCGCCAGCCCCCCGATTGTTTTCTCGGATATTATGGCGGTGGGGCGATCGATTTGGCGGCAGGGTTTGCGGAGCGACTATCGCAAGGAATATTGGAAATTTATGGCCCGGGCTCTGCGCCGCCATCGGCATCACCTGGACAAGGCCTTTACTCTGGCGATCATCGGCCACCACTTTTTTGAGTTAACCGGTACGGCGGAAACCAAGAGTTAACGAAATAGGGTTGTTGCTAGAGGCTGGAATTTCCGCGCCCGCCGCGGGTGAAGTTTTTTGCCGCAGAATCCCGCGGCCGGTTGCCCTATTGATGCCGTGGCAGGCGGACCCTGAAGGTTGAGCCTTCTCCCAACTTGCTCTGGCAATCCACCGACCCTCCCATGGCGCGGGCAATCGCGCTCGCAATGGCAAGCCCCAGCCCGCCGCTCGGCGTTTCCCCCGCTTTTACTTCCGAATCACCGGCTTGTTCCACCCTGTAGAACCGCTCAAAGATATGCGCGCAATGCTCGGGCGCAATGCCGTTGCCCTGGTCTTGAAAGCCGACGGAAACCCTGTTGCCGGTGGTCTCCAAGCCGACTTTGACCAAGGTATTTTGCGGCGAATACTTGACGGCGTTTTCAAGAAAAATCAGAAAGAGCTGCCGCAGAAAAACTTCATCGCCCAGGTAGGGGCAGTCTTCGTTCAAATCGCGTTGAATCGTAATCTGTTTTGCCTGCGCCGCCGGGGTGACCATGGCGCAGGCTGCTTCCAGGACCTCGTTGACATAAAGCGGGTCGTTTGCCAGGCGGAGTTGTCCGGCATCAGCCATGGAAAGCGTAAAGAGTCCCTCGACGATGCGGCTTAACTTTTTCAATTCGCTATCCATGACCCGAAGCGCTTCCTCGTACTGCCGGGGTTCGCGAGGCTCGGAGAGGAGCAGTTCCGTTTCCCCGCGAAGCACGGAGAGCGGCGTCCGAAGTTCATGTGAAGCGTCGGACACGAACTGGCGCAGTTGGCCGACTGCAGAAGATACGCGGTCAAACAACTGGTTGAAGGTTTCAGCCAGACGGCTGAGTTCATCCCGGGGTCCGGTAACGGGAAGGGGCTGCCACAAGGCCTGCGGGCTGTTGTTGGAGGCCTGTTCGGTCATGCGTTCCGCGTGCCGGGTGAAGGTGGCAACCGGCGTCAGGCTTTTGCCGACGTACCAGGTTGAAAGCCAGGCGGTGACCAGAAGGCTCAGAGGCAGCAAGATGAAAGCGATGCCCCGAAAAGTTCCCAGAACGCCGTCGGCCTGAAGGGTTGGGACGGCCACCATCAGAACTTCCCAGTTGCCTCCCCGGCGGAAGCGAATCGCCGCCACCCGCAACCGCCCATGGATGCTTTGCGTGACGGTCCAGAAACTTGTCCGGGAGCCGTCCACGTGATCGGAGCCTAAATCGAGCGCTCCCGCCTTGAAATTTTTTGACCGCTGGAGGATGTGCTTGGAAGCATCGAGCAAGGCGAAATATTCGCCGGGAAGATTGAGTTGGTTGACGTCATCCTGGTCGGCGGGATCGGTGATGAGGTCAGCGACCACGGGGCGGGCCGTTTCCAGAAGCTGCCGGTCCAACTGCGCGTAAACTTCGCGGGAAAGCAGGAGGTAGAAGCCCGCAAAACTCCCGGCAAGCAAGACGCCGACGACCCCGCAGAACATCAGCATCATTCGGCGTCGAACAGACCAATCGCGCATCATTCCTCGGAGCAAAGGGCGTAACCCATGCCGCGGACCGTCTGGATCAGTTTGGGGCCGCCGTCCCGGTCGATTTTTTGGCGCAGGCGGTTGATGTAAACCTCCACAAGATTGCTTTCGCTGTCAAAATGACAGTCCCAAACATGTTCCACAATTTCGGTGCGCGTTACCGGGTCCGGTGAGCGCAACATCAGAAATTCCAGCAGGGCGAACTCCCGGGAAGTCAAGGGGACGCCCTTTTCGCCGCGCTTGGCCCGGCGGCGATGCCGGTCGAGCTCCAGGTCTTGGCAGCGGAGCGTTCCCGAACTCTTGCCGAATCCCCGCCGGATGAGCGCCCGAACGCGCGCTTCCAGTTCCGCCAAAGCAAAAGGCTTGGTTAAGTAATCATCGGCGCCGGCGTCGAGCCCTTCCACCCGCTGTTCAACCAGTCCGCGGGCCGTCAGCATCAGAACCGGCGTCTCAAGGCCGCTCTGCCGAAGCCGGCGGCAGACCTCGATGCCGCTTAACCCCGGAAGCCTAATATCAAGCAGAATAGCATCATAAGGTTCGGTGGAGGCCAGTTGCATGCCCTGTTCGCCCGTGGCAGCAATATCCACGGTGTAGCTTCGCTCACGCAAGGCTCGGGCAACGAAGCTTGCGACCTTGCGCTCATCCTCAACCAGCAGAATTCGCATCGGCATAGACCTCGGACTATTATACGGCGGTGCATTCGGGGTGAGAACCCGGACTTTCGGTCAATAAAGAGGAACTTTGCTTCCGGTGGGCGATGGGGCCCGATTTCGCTGCATGGGAATTGGGCGGGCTGATAGGGAGCAGCGGGAAAGGGGCTTAACTTCCTTTGAGTTCAGCCAGGACCTGGCGTCCAACTTCCTTCAGGGTTTCCATCACGCCAACTCCTTCCACGGCAATGGCTTCAAAAACGGGTTCCTGCTTCCTCAGCAGGCGTTCCCTCAGTTGGTCGGAAGGCAGCGCGTTGGGCAGGTCGCGCTTGTTAATTTGAAGAACGTAGGGAATCTGCGTGAAATCGTAGCCGTGTTCCTTGAGGTTGATTTGCAGATTGTCCAAGGCTTCGTCGTTGGCGTCCATCCGTTCTTCCTGGGAGTCTGCTACGAAAACCACCCCGTCAACCCCTCGTAGAATGAGTTTGCGGCTGGCGTCATAAAACACCTGCCCGGGAACAGTATACAGATGGAAGCGGGCTTTGAAACCGCGGACGGTTCCCAGTTCCAGGGGAAGAAAATCAAAGAAGAGCGTGCGGTCTGTTTCGGTGGCGAGGGAAATCATTTTGCCGCCGTTCTTCTTTGCGGTTTGCTCAAAGATCCATTGCAAGTTGGTGGTTTTGCCGCCGAGTCCGGCCCCATAGTAGACAATCTTGCAGTTAATTTCACGAGAAGCGTAGTTAATAAAGCTCACGGAGTCGGACCTTTATGGGCCAGATTGGCCATTGCGGGCGGCGTTGTGCGCTGGGTGCGGGGAACGCCTCCCTAGAGGACCCTATCGTCCAAAGTGCGAATTAACTTGTGGGGGTTTTATCAGCATAGCGTTGCAGATATTTGCCGTTTAAGCATGCCGGCTACAGACTGGTCGCTAACCTTTTGGGCTCAAGGTGCCGAAAAGTATATCGTTGCGCACTTTTGGGGGCTGCGGGCGGACTGGCCGGGTCCCGACGCGGCGTTGCGAAGAGGTCTTGGTGTGACTTTAGCTCCTTGCCGTATTTCAGGAAGCAGAGGATGTGGGCGGTTGCCCGGGTTCGGGCGGAGTCTTGCCTCCGTCGCGAAGGGGCGCCAGCGGACGATTCAAAGTTCCCCAAAGAGGATTCGGATCGATGGGTAAGAGCCAAGCTTCTCCAAAGAAAACCCGGCGGCGAAGCGCCCGGATTCTTTTACGCATACCTCTGCTGATCGGTAAATCCAATTCTTCCACTACGGAGTGGGAGAGTGTTGAAACCGTGATGCTGAGTCTGCACGGCGGATTGCTCCGGACCAGCCAGGACTTTGAGGTTAATACGGCTATCGAGATTCGCAAGAGAAACAACGAGCGCACGGCGCACGCCCGCATTGTATGGAAATCTTTCCAAAACACGCCTCACGGCATTGAGCTGGGTTTCGAGATCATCGACGATCCCGAATTCTGGGAAATCAGTTTTCCTCCCGAGTCATCGTAAGATTTTCCAAGGTTCCTTCCCGCTGCCAGATTTCACCTGAATGATGATCCCGAACTCTAGGTGCCCCTCCGCGCCCGGTTTGCGCTAGAATGACTGTTTGTGAGAAGCTGGCTTCGCATGGCGCGCACATCGGAACCGGAAGTTATGGACGGCCGGGACGAGGTCGCGGCCTACGCCTCCGCTTCAAGTCAGCGTCACCTGGAGTCGCTGGACAACCGCTTCGTGGAGCAGGTTCTTTCACTGGGGTCTCGAGAGTCCGGGTGCCTGTTGCTGGACTTGGGGTGCGGACCGGGGAATCTTGCAGTGAAGATTGCTCTTCGTTGCCCGCGTTGGAGAGTTGTCGGATTTGATCGTTCGCGCACCATGCTGGACGCCGCCCATCGCGCCGCCCGCAGCAGCGGAGTCGATGGCCGGGTCTTTTTCCTTCAGGGAGACGGCGGTCGGCTGGGGTTTGCTGATGGCACTTTTGACATGGTCATGTCGAATTCAGTGCTGCACCATCTTGCTTCACCCAAGAGGGTGTTTCAGGAAATGGCCCGCGTCGCCAAACCTGACGGCACGGTGTTGGTCCGCGATTTGCGCCGTCCCTCCTGGCTGGCTTTTCCCTTTCATGTCAGCTGGCATGGGCGGCACTATTCCGGCATGATGAAGAAGCTCTTCAAGGACTCCGTGCGGGCGGCGTATACGCCTGAGGAATTGGCTGGCTTGCTGCGGGCGTCCGGAATGGCCAGAGCTCGTATTTTCCTTCAAGGGCGTGTTCATATGGGATTTACGCACGGGGCTCGATCAAAAACGGTTCAGGCAGGTGTCCAATGAGGCTTCGCGCCGTCATCTTGTGCCTTCTTTTTTTTCCCGCCATGCTTGCCGCGCGCGACAAGAGTCCAACCTATCGGATTCCGGTCCCGCCCAAACCGGATTTTTCCTCTTTGGCCTGGATGGTTGGCGATTGGAGCGGCCAGACCTTACAGCACAGCCCTCCGGGTAGCGCCCGCTTGTCGATATCCTACGGGCTGGACGGCCGCGTGATGGTCTTTAAGGAGGAAATCTCGTTGGCTGCAACCAAGGCCGCTCCGGCGTCTAAGGAGACGACGCTCGGGATTCTGTCGCGCGATCCTGCGGACGGTTCGTTTCTTTTCCAGGTTTATTCCAGTACGGGCTTTGTTACCCGTTACAGCGTTCAGGTCGATGGGTCGGAGGTTGACTTCAATCCCATGGGCGGAATCCTGCCTCCTCGCGGCTGGCTGTCCCGGCGGAGTTTTGAGCGCAGCGACACGGATGGGTTCACTGAAACCCTTCAGCTGGCTCCTCCTCGCAAATCGTTTTTCGATTACTACTCGGTGTTTTTTACGCCGGCCACGCCACCCGTAAAATCTGAGACCGGCTCTTCTGCAAAAGCCAAGGACGGCGCGATTAAAATTCATCAGGAGCCGGGAAAATAAAGCGCCCGGCGGCCGCGACGGATAGCCCGGACCTTGCAGGAGATATTCATGACGGAAGGCGGAAAGAAGCGGGCGCTCATTGCGGGAGCAGTTGTGCTGCTGCTGGTTGTCGTGTGCGTGTGGATTGGGCCGGCCTTCATTCGCGTGGACCGCTACCGTCCGCAGGTGGAATCTTACCTGGAACAAAAAACCGGGAAGCCTGCGCACCTCGGGCGCCTGAAGCTTACCCTTTTCCCCCATCTTGCCATTGAGGCCGACAACTTCATCATGAGCAATCCGATGGGATTTCCCATGGGCGAGTTCCTGAAAGCGCGGCGAATCTACGCCCTCCTGGATTTTGGAGCGCTGTGGCACCGCCGAGTCGTGATCCGATCGTTGATTATCGAAAATCCTGAGATTCATCTGCTTTCCGCTCCGGGGGGCCAATGGAACTTTCAAAATCCCCCCAGCCGGCAAGCTGGCGCTGCGTCTGCGTCTCAGCCCGTGCGGCACGGTTTCACTTTGGGAAGCATCTCGACGATCAACGTTGACGGCGGGGTTGTGACCATCTCCAACCTGCTTCCTTCCGGAGAAGCGGGCTACCCGTATTTTGAGGCGCATGGGATTTCCTGCCGCTTCCGGGACGTGAACTTGAGGGCTGCCCGCTCCCTGGAATCTTCTGCTGCGCCGGCAGGGCAGTCGTTGCTCCGGGGCTTGATTGGATTTCCGGTTGTGGCCTACGCGGCGCAGAAGCCTCCTCAACCTCAACCGATCGCCCACGGGAGCTTCAAGGCGGATACGTTGCGCTTTGGAGCTGTCCAGGCCACCTCCGTGAAATCTCAGGTGTGGGTGTTTCCCAAGCAGACCTATTTGGACAAGCTCACGCTGAAGCTTGCGGGAGGGGTCGTCAAAAGCAAGGCTGACCTCGATTTTTCCGGCCGGAATTTTGCCTATAAAATCCGCACCCTATTCAGCCGCATCGACGTGGCGCAATTGGCCCAAGCCTTTCCCAATATTGAGGGCAAGATCACCGGAACCCTGCAGGGCGATCTCAATTTCGCAGGGGAAGCGGCGCACACGGCGAATCCCCTGGCCGGCCTTGAGGGAACCGGGCAGGTTACGATCCGCAATGGGAAGCTGCCCAGCCTGCAACTCAACCGGAACTTGCTGGCGCTTGTCCGGATTGCGGGTCTGGGCTCAACGTCGGGCGACCCGGCGGCTTTCTCGTTGATCTCGACCGACCTGAACATTTCCAGGCAGGTTCTGACCAGCCATAACATCAGGATCATCAGCAATGATCTGGAGATGGAGGGTTCGGGCGCCCTGGCGCTTGCGGGCTCGAATGCGATGAACTATACCGGCCAGGCCAAAGTACCGGCCCGCGACACGGGCCTCACCAAGCTGCTGGCCACGGTTTCAGGCGCAACATTTTCGAATGGCAAACTCACTTTTCCTTTTGACTTGCGAGGAACCCTCGATCATCCGAAGTTCAGCCTCAAGGGCGGGAAGGGCGGTCTTTTAAGCGCGCCGCCCACTGCGACGAGCGGCAAGAGCAACCCTTCCGATCTCATCCAGGGCATCACCAAGCTCCTCCGCAAGAAGAAGTCTTCACCTCCTCAATAGGGCCGAGCCAGCATCCCTCTTCCGGTGTCATCTCCTCGGGGCTTGGGCATAAATCTCCTGGACCGCGGCAAATGACAGCTTCCTGATGCGCTTGCGGCTCACCAGTCCCTTGACGTTGACGCGATCGTAAGCCGCCGGGGGCTTGGGGTGCATGCCGCGGTCGGGGCAGGCGAAATCGTTGTAGACCCAGATGGTCTCGCCCACCATGAAGGAGCGGCGCTTGGGATCGAGCATCTGGTGAAGGTGCGAGGTGAGCAGCCGAACCTGGAAATCTTCGCTGTAGTCGCGGCTCTGGTCGTTGGCCTGCGGATTGCGGAGCCCCGGAGCCGCGCCGGCGCCGAACTCGGTGATCAGGATGGGCTTGCCGGGCCACTTGGCGTGGACCTCATCGAGCATCGGGCCGACTTCGTCAAACTTGCCGTAGTACCAACCGTAGTATTCATTGAGGGCGATAAAGTCCACGCCGCCGAAGCTGATATCCTCTGCCCTCTTGTCGGAAGCGAACGAAACCAGGCGGGTGGGGTCGAGCCGGCGCACAAAGCTCGAGGCCTTGCGGACGTAACCGGCGACGGCGGGCAATTCGGAATGGAATTCATTGCCCACCGACCAGATGATGACGGAAGGATGATTGCGGTTCTGCTCGATCATCTCCTGCAGCTGGGGCGCGCCGTAGGTTTTCCAGACTTCCGGGTCGCCAAGCGTTTCGGGCGCCGTGTGCCAGGCGGGAATCTCGCTCCAGAGCAGGATTCCCAGCTCATCGCAAAGGTCATAGACGCGCGGGTGCTGCTGGTAGTGCGTGAGGCGGACAAAGTTGCAGCCGAGCGATTTGATGTCTTCAAAGTCCTGGCGGGTTTGGAAAGCCGGAACCGTCATGCCGTCGCCCGGATAGAATTCGTGGCGGTTGACGCCCCGGGTCTTGATGGGCTCGCCGTTCAGATAGAACTCGGTTCCGCGGGTTTCAATCTGGCGGAAGCCGAAGCGGGTGGTCTTTTCGTCGCGCGGGCCGTGCTCGGGAATCATTTCAACCTGCACGGAATAGAGCGACGGATCGTCCGGCGTCCAGGCCGCCACATCGCTGAAAGTTTTGCTGAACTCGTGCCGGGAGGCGCCGCGGGCGAGCCGCGTTGAGGCCTGGCTGGTCCAGAGGACGCGCCCGGCCGAATTCCGAACGCTGAGCCGCAGCCGCCCGGATTGGCCTGCCGCCGTGTTGCGGACGTGGGTGCGAACCGAGAGCTTCCAGCGGCCGCCGCCCTCCATGCGGGTGACGATGACGGGGTCTTCCAGGTAGGCGTCGGGCTTGCGCTCCAGGTAGACCTCGCGGTTGATGCCGCCGGTGTTCCACCAGCCGGTGCACTTGACGTCCGGAATCGCGCGTTTGAGGAGTTTGTTGTCGGCCATCACCACCAGATAATTCAGTTCATGCGGACGCACGGCGTGAGTTACGTCCAGGGTGAAATTCGTGAAGGGGAATAGATGCCGGCCCACCCTCTGGCCGTTCAGCCACACTTTGCAGCGGATCGCAACGCCCAGAAACCGCAGCAGCGTCCGGCCGCCGCTATCGGGAGCCGGAAGGCGGAAGGCGGTGCGGTGCCACGCCTTGCCGTGATAATCGGCGTGATCCGGAAAAGCCTGGTTGTAGGAAAGCGGAACGGGGATATGGTCCCAGCCGGCGGCCTTGCGGTCGCGGTACCATCCGAGTTTTTCACCTGAATCGTCCGGATCAAACCGGAAGTCCCACTCGCCCGACAAATCCGCAGTGGTTGAGACGCCGCCCACTTTTTCCTGGGTGAAAGCGAGCCTGGAGGCTCCGAGCGTGACGGCGGAAGCGCCGGCGACGGTGAG
>CAYWMN010000096.1:9040-12968 GCA_964459065.1 uncultured Acidobacteriota bacterium
GAACTCTCGATTGCGGCTACCGGGCCGGCATCGGGACCGCCCGGCCCGTGCGGATGGATTCCTTGGCGGCATCCAGAATTTCATTGACGGTGACATTCAGGCGTCCGGAGAGCATTCCGGTCACCGGCTTGTTCTGCAGGATGCACTCCGAGAAATAGGCGATGGGATTGGTTCCGGTCTCGGGCGGCGAGGGCAGGGCAACGGGTTGGCCGTCGCCGGTCGTCGTTGAGGGCCGGGTGTTAGCCGCGCGGAATAGCAAAGTCTTCGAAAGCGCCATCAGGCTGCCGCCGGGTCCGAAAACCTGAATGCGCTCCATTGAAAACGGCCAGTCCCAGGAAGGCTCCAGGATCGCCGTGCCGTTGCGGTATTCCAGCACCACCACGGCGTCATCTTCCACCTTGTTGTGCTGCTTGACTTTCAGTTTGAGCGAGCGCGCAAAAACCTTTTCGGGCCGCCCCTTCAGCCAAACGGAGAGCGCCGCGCCGTAGCAGGCAAAATCGGCCAGCGCGCCGCCGCCGTCTTTGACCGGATCGTAAAGCCAGGCGTTCGCCCATTTGGAAGCGCCGATCTCGCGCGGGCCCTGGTGCCCGTTCTGGGAAACCAGCTGCTGGATGGGCCCGATCTTTCCGGCTTTGACGTCGGCGTGGAGCTGCTGGAAGCTGGGCAGCCAGTTGTCAAAGTAATTCACCATCAGCTTGATGTGGTAAGTTTTGGCCAGGCGCTCCATGGCGCGGGCGTCGGCGGCCGTGGTGGCCATGGGCTTTTCCATCTCCACGTTGATGTGCCGCACGGCGCAGGCTTTGGCCACCGGATAATGGAGGTAAGTCGCCGTGGTGGTGATCACCGCCTGGGGCTTCACCTGGTCGAGCATGGTGATGTAGTTGGAATAGAATTTGACGCCGGCGGGCACGCGCGATTTGGCCTTTTCGATCAGCTGGGGATTCGGGTCGGCGACGGCCACCAGCTGCGCCTGCGGAACCTTGGCGATCTCCCGCAGGATGCCCCAGATGTGATCGTGCTCAAGCCCCACCACCGCAAATCGGACCTTGCCGGAACCTGTCTGCGCCGCCGCGCCCAGCGACGCCGCGAGCATCAGCGACATAAAAGCCATAATCAAAGATTTTCGCATTGCACCTTCCCTCCATCGGGCGGCCCGGGCTTTGCGCCGGGCTTCAGGACTATTCATTCCTGCGCGAGACATGCTATCAGGAAAACGCACGGACGGAAAATAAATGCTGGATTTCGAATCCGCTGGCAGGCGGTTTCCAAATCGGCTAGAATCCCTCCAGCCACTGAATGAATCCTGTCCCGGTGGGACGATTTTGAAGGCAAGCCCGAGGCCCCGCTGCACCCGAAGGAGTATTCCATGGCAGATTCTTCCCCTTCTTTGAAGCTCCGTATTACGCGCCTGATTTTGTGGCCGGCGATTTTTACGCTGGCTATCACCCTGCTGCGGTTGCTGGGCGAGTTGCAGCACTGGCCGAGCGTGTTGTTCAATAGCTCGGCCGGAGGCGGAGGAGCGATTGTGGGCATCAGCTGGCTGCCCATCATCTTTGGCCCTTATTTTGCCGTCAGGATCGCCCGTGCCGGCAGCCCCCCGGCCGGCTACGGCAGAGCCTTTGGAGTTGCGGCGATGGGCGTCGTGGTCTTTTTGTTTGGCGGCTTTCTGGCCTTCGCTCCCGGCAATACCCCGGGCAGGATCGTCGTGGGACTGCTGGTGATGGCGGCGGCCGCGGCGGTGCAGTTTATTTCCTGGCGGGCGCTGGCCAGGACGCTCACCGCCTACGCTTACGCGGCAAGGATTCCCGTCCTGATCGTCATGTTCTTTGCCATGCAGGGCGGCTGGGGGACGCATTACGACGCGTTGCCGCCCGGGGCTTCCGTCCCTTCGGAATTCTGGATGAAGTATCTGTATCTCGCGGTAATCCCGCAGCTGGTGATGTGGATTGCCTACACAATCATTTTGGGTGCGCTGGTCGGGGCGGCTTATATGGCCGTCCTGCGGCGCCGGAAACCGGCCCCGAAGCCTTCCGAAGGCGGGATGTGAAGGGCGAGGGCCTGTTCCGGACTCTAACGGCAGGGTGAAGGGTTCCATGACGGGGACCCCTGGGGGCCGGGTTGGTGGTGCCGAGATGGCGCTTTCTTAGCTTCGTTCTTTTACGTGCTACGTGTTTTCAATGACTTGCCAGCTTCGTTTTAGGTTCGTTTTTGCCATTATTTTTACAGCGACCGTTTGTTTTCAATAACTTCCTAGCTTCGTTTGCCCAAAAAAAGAATTCTTTTTTTTCGTTCCTGGGGCTGGCGGCGCCAAGGGCTTTGCTAACAATCATTTTCCCGTTTTTTTGAGCTTTTCCCGGCATCCTGGCCTCGGGCGGGCGCTTTGGCGATCCTCGCGCCGAAAATCACTTTGATAGGCTAGCATACTAGAGCCCGCGGGGCAAGCAAAATCCGGCGGCGGGAGGGACGAGCGCGCAGCCGCCCGGGGACGCACGGGCTTCGGGATGCGGCGGCGGGGGCCGGTTTTTCTTGAGGAAATCGAGACTCACCATGCGTTTCGGGGCGTGATGCTGTACAATCGGCAAAACGAAGAGGGGGAGGGAAATGAAGGTTCTGCAGCAGACGAAAGCCGCGCGCGGGCTTGCGATTCTGGCGATGATGACGGTGGCAACCGGAATGCTTCTTGCCCGGCAGCAGCCGGCCGCAGGCCAGTCTGGAGAAAATCCGCCGGCTCCGTCACAGCCTTCTGCTTCGAAGGCTGCAAGCTCTTGGGAGCAGCCGGCCCGCAATCGAATCTACCTCAAAGCTCCCGGCCAAAGCGGCGCCGATCGAGTGGACCGGGCGCAGCTGCGCCGGGATTTAGCCCGGCAGGGCATCGCGTTCGTGGAGAAGCCTGCGGCGGCCGCGCTGGTTCTGAATGTGTGGCACAACGCGCACGGATTTCTGGGCGTGATGAGGGACCGGAAGGGAACCATCGTGTGGACGGGGTCGGAGTCGACCCAGGCGGCGCTCGAAAAAGGCATTGGGAGCTTTATCCGAAGCCAGCCCCGGACCGGGAAGCAGCCAGCAGGAGGGCGCTCGGCGGCCGGAAAAAGCAGGAAAGGTTCCGCAAAAGCGCTTTCAGCTTCCACCCTGATGAACGGGCGTCTTCACCAGGTGGGCGGCAAGCAGGTGACGCCGCCGGTTCTTATCTACAAACCGAAGCCTCCCTACACGCGGGCCGCCAAGCGTCGCGGCCTGGAAGGCTCGGTTGACCTGGTGATCGAGGTGGACACGGAAGGCAATGTGACCGCGGTGAACGAGCACGGCGACCGCCTTGGCGCGGGCCTGGACGCAAGCGCCATCAAGACCGTGCGAAGGTGGAAGTTCAAGCCCGCCCAGCGCGACGGCGTTCCCATCGCCGTGCGCATCATCGTCGAGGTCGGGTTCCGGCTCGGGCACAATCCTACGATTCGGAGTGACTGAATCGGGCCCGCCGGAAATCCGCCCGAAGCGCTAGTTGTTGTTGTAGTAGACCAGGGCGCTGGGGGTCTGGGTCGCCACGGACTGCCCGCCGATCAGAATGAAGTGCGGCGTTGAGGTGAGGAACGGACTCGCAACCGCCGCCGCGTTGTAGACGTGGGCGGCGGGGGAATTGGCGGCGAAAATGCCGCTCCAGGCGCCCAGCGTGCCGTCAGCGTTCACCACGCTCTGTTCGAGTTCCACGGTAAGCCCTCCGTAGATGCCCTCGGCATCGATGAGTTGTCCGAAGTCGTTCCAGGTGACGTGTTTTTTTCGCCCCATTACGGTTGACGAAGCGGAGGTCCAGGCTCCGACCGAGCCGTTGCTCACACCGGCATCATACACGTTGGTGACGCCGGTGGTGCCGCCTGGGATGCGGGGGGTGGTGGAATTGGCGTTGTCGCCGTTGAGGACGTAGAGCCTGCCCGCG
>CAYWMN010000097.1:0-12952 GCA_964459065.1 uncultured Acidobacteriota bacterium
GTGAAATGGTTAATTGAGTTTCATGCCCCTTGCTGTCCCTTAACTTTTGGACGAGCAACGGCCAAAAGTATGTCGGGTGGCCGTTGATACCGACAATCTGATCTCCAGGCTTGAGGCCGGCCCGGGCGGCTGGTTGGCCGGCATCCACTTTCTCGATAATTCCGGGAATGTAGGGATACCACCCCGCGTCTCCCGCGTCGCTGGGTCCTTGCGCCTCCGGTATCAGCTCCGTGTGGATCAATTTCCCATCGCGTAACACCGTGAGGGGAATCGGGTGCCCAGCCCCAGTAGCGACGTTGAACTTCACGTCCGACCACTTCGGATCCTTGACGCCGTCAAACCGTGTCACGATATCACCCGTCTGAAGCCCCGCCTTGGCCGCTGCTGACTGGGGATCCACCGCGCCGAGCTTGACCGGCTGGTCCACATAGGCCGGTCTCTGGTAGTGGAAACAGTAGAGCCCCGCAAGAACCACGATGGCCAGGGCGAAATTCATCACAGGGCCCATCAGGATGATAATGAAGCGCTGCCAGCGGGGACGTGAAAGGAACTCGCCGGGATCACCCGTAAGAACCACGGTCGGATCATCGCCCGCCATCTTCACGTAGCCGCCCAGCGGCAGGATGCTGACGCGGTAGTCCGTATCGCCCCGTCTAAAACCGAACAACCGCTTGCCGAACCCCAGGGAAAACGTAAGGACCCGCACTCCGAAGCCCTTAGCGGCCAGGAAATGGCCCATTTCGTGCAAAAAGACCATGCCTCCCAAAACTACCGTAACCACAATGGCATCTGTCAGGAAGCTTGAAATCATCAATTAGCCCTTTCCATCTCTGGTCCTTAAACCACCGTGCCCGGCACAGCCATTTCCTCAACCAATTCGCGCGCCCGCACACGAGAACGCCTGTCACATTCGAGAACTTCTTCCATGGATTGCAGAGGTGAGGCAGAGGTTTCAGCCAGCACCCTTTCAATGAGATGCGGAATGTCGGTAAATCGTAACCGATGCGCTAAAAAAGCCTCGACGGCAATTTCGTCGGCGGCATTCAGCGCGCAGGGCAGCGCCCCGCCCTTCTCAAGCGCCAAACGTCCCAAAGAAAGGCAAGGAAACCGCCGCTCATCGGGCTTTTCAAAATGCAGGCTTCTGGCAGTAACCAAATCCAGCAGAGGCAGATTTCCATCAGCAGAAACGCGTTCGGGATAAGTCAAAGCGTATTGAATGGGCAAGCGCATGTCCGCAACTGAGAGTTGGGCCATGATCGACCCGTCCTTAAATTCTATCATGGAATGGATGATGGATTCAGGATGGATCAGAACATCGATCTGAGGCGAATGAAAATCGAAAAGCCAGCGCGCCTCGATGATTTCAAAGCCCTTATTCATCAGGGTCGCTGAATCAATAGTGATCCGCCCTCCCATCTTCCACACGGGATGTTTCAGCGCCATTTCCGGCGTCATCGAGGCCAGTTGCTCGCCGGGAGCCTTGCGAAACGGCCCGCCGGAACCGGTCAGGATCAGGCGGCGCACCTCCTGATGAAGGCCGGATCGCAGGCATTGATGAATAGCGCAATGTTCGCTGTCGATGGGAATAACTTCCGTGTTGTGCGTGCGAGCGGCCTGAGTGATCAACTCGCCCGCCACCACCATCACTTCCTTATTGGCAAGACCGACCGTCTTGCCGGCGCAAATGGCCCGGTGGGTCGCCACCAATCCTGTGGTGCCGTGCGCGGCCGCCACAATAAAGTCCACCTCAGAGTGAGTCGCGGCCTCCACCTGCCCGTCCGTTCCGGCAACAATCTCCACCTTGCCGCGGAAGCCCCGGGCCTGCAACTGCTCCCGCAATGGCGCAATGGATTCCGGCTGCGCCACCACGGCAATTTGCGGGCAAAAGTCAATAATTTGCTCGGCCAGCACCTCAATGTTTTTGCCCGCCGAAAGCGAAACCACGCGAAAACGGTCTTGCAATCCGCTCAAAACACGCAAGCTATTTTGACCAATTGAGCCCGTTGACCCAAGTATGCATATTCCCTTCATCGTCGCCATAAATCCTTTAGATTCCACAGTAACCACAGCGCCGGGGCGCCGAACAACAAACTATCGACACGATCCAGCAATCCTCCGTGGCCAGGCAGGATGGTCCCTGAATCCTTCAACTCCGCGGCCCTCTTTAATGCCGATTCCATCAGGTCGCCCGCCTGCCCCGCCACAGCAATTAATATTGCTATCAGAATAACTGTTTTTAAGTCGCCTGTCTGCCAAAACCAGTGCTCAAAGGCCCAGGCCGCCAAGGCCGCTCCAGCCAGGCCAGCAACCGCTCCCTCAACGGTTTTCTTCGGGGATATGTGCTTGGCCAACGGAATCCTGCCGGCCAGACGTCCAACCGCATACGCAAAGATATCTTCGGCCCAAATGACGATAAACAAGAGAAGAACCAAATTCCGGCCTTCGGCCGGCCTGGCAAAGCGCAAAGGCACAAGCCAGGAAAATGTAAAGGCGATCCCCAAAATCCCCAGCAATGTCGAGGACAAATTCGCAAAGTATTCTTTGATATTGGAAATCCGAAAAAGACCCAGCGCCGGAACCATCAAAACAACCAGCACCAGGGCTGCGGACTCGCTAAAGCGGGTCCCGTGCAGCGCCACAAACTGAGAAAGGCAGAGCAACCCGCCTCCCGCATATCCCAGAAAGGCCCAGCCGCCTAAGCCCGCCCGGCGGCTGATGTGGAAATACTCATGCAGGCAGATCTCCACGGTCGCAAGGACCGCCAAGGCAAACAGCCATTCGCGTCCCTGAACAATCAGGTACACAACCGCCGCCGCCAGAGGTAATCCGGTTAAAATCCGTAGCTTCATGGAGTTCACGATGAAGAAACAATGTTCTGAGCAGCACCAGGATAAAACACCCTTGCTGGAGGATCAACCCAGCCCGCCGTAACGCCGCTCGCGCCGTTGGAAGTCAGCGACCGCCTGGAGAAGGTCCTGCTCCTTAAAATCCGGCCACAAGGTATCCGTCACCCAGATCTCACTATAGGCGACTTGCCACAAAAGAAAATTGCTCAGGCGCATCTCGCCGCTGGTTCGGATCAGCAAATCAGGATCGGGCAAATCGTGAGTGTAAAGGCGCCGGCTGAGCGCCTCTTCCGTGATGCCGTCCACGTCCAGCCCCGCGGGTTCCTTAAGGGAGGCGGCAAGGTCCCGCACGGCATCAATCAATTCCGCCCGGCCTCCGTAATTCAGGGCCAGGGTCAGCCTCAACCCGGAATTCTCCCGAGTCTCCTCAATGGTCGTGCGAAGGTCTTTTTGCACGGATGGAGGCAGGCTGCTGATCCGCCCGATCGCTCCGAAGCGGATATTGTTCTTATTCAGCTCCGGAATCTCCTTCTTCAGGTATTCACGGAGCAGATTCATCAGGAGCTTGATTTCGGTGTGCGGACGCTTCCAGTTTTCCACCGAGAATGCGTAGAGCGTCAGGCAGGGGATGCCGAGCCGCGCGGACGCCTCCACGACCTGGCGCACGGCGCGGATTCCCGCGCGGTGGCCGGCAATCCTCGGCAGCCGGCGCTTCTTCGCCCACCGGCCATTACCGTCCATGATGATGGCAATATGCCGGGGCAGGCGCTTAAGGTCGATCTCGGGCGGCAACCCGGTTTGAGAGGTTCTTTCTTTCACGGCTGGTTGAAGGACCGACATCCCCCTTGAATAAGAGATCCCAAGCAAACATCGGGGCCTGGCGGCTTGAACCTGCGCTTGGCGCCGCGGGCCGGCATCTAATATTTCCGGATAATCCGCTCGATCGAAACGGCTCGCCCGGTTGCCGGGTCGGCCTCAATCATCACCCCGCAAAGCCGAACGTCATTCTTGGCAACCTCGAACCGCTCGGGAATCTGAGTTAGAAACTTGCGAATCGCCGTGTCCTTATTGATTCCAATCACGGACTCATAGGGCCCGGTCATTCCCAAATCGGTAATGTAGGCCGTGCCGGCAGGCATCACGAATTCGTCCGCCGTGGGAACATGCGTATGAGTCCCCACCATCCCGGTCACCCTGCCGTCCAGGTACCAGCCCAGCGACATCTTTTCGGAAGTCGTCTCCGCGTGCAGATCCACAATCCGTATTTTCACCGACTCGGGAATCGTGGCCAGCAGCTTGTCGGCCGTGCGGAAGGGGCAGTCGATGGCAGGCATGAAGACGCGTCCCTGCAGGTTCAGGACCGCATACTCCAAACCGGCGCGCGTCTTGCCAACGTAGAGTCCCCGGCCCGGCGCCGGATCCGGATAATTGGCAGGCCGCAGCAGACGGCCGTCCTCCTGCTCCGTCAGATAGGAGACAATCTCTCGCTTGTCCCAAATATGGTTCCCGGACGTCAGGACAGAGATACCCTGGTCCAGAAATTCTTCCACCAGCGGCGGCGTAATGCCGAAGCCGGCCGCGGCATTTTCTCCATTGGCAAGAATCAGGTCCGGCGCATATTCCTGCTTGATCTCGGGGAGACTCTCTTTCAAAATCCGCCGCCCCGGGCGGCCAAAGATGTCTCCGATGAAAAGGATTTTAACCGTACTCTGCAACTCTCTCCCTCGCACTCCATCAGCTCACGGGAAAAATGATCAGGCGCAACCGCAAGGGTCAGCGCTCGCTGGAATCACAAGTTCCCGAGGATCGTTTACCCCGCCCGCTGAAGGAACCGGTCAAGCACTTCGCTGCACTCGCCGATTTTCTGTTCCACCTGCGCCGCAATCGTTTCGTTTTTCGACTTCAGCTGGTGGTACTCGTCCGCAATGTTCAGCGCAGCCAGCACGGCCACGCGCACGGAATCCACATTGTGGCTGCGGTCCGCGATCAACCGCATTTTGCCATCCACGTACTGGGCAAGCGTCTGGAGATATTCCGGATCGAGGCTGCCCTTGACGCGGTACTCCTGGTCAAAGATCTCGACTCGAACCGTTTCGTGGGGATTGGCCATCTTTCTGCTTCCCTCCCTTGCCGTTCCGCAGGCTGGCGCTGTTATCCGGGGGAACCGGAACCCGTCAGCTGCTCGATTTGATTCAGAAGCTTTTCAATCCGAACTCGAACTTCTTCGCGCTCCTGCCGCAACACCCGGACTTCATGCTGCAAGGCGTCAAAACGCTTTTCGCTTTCGCTTGAACCTTCCTTCAACTTTTCGAGCGCCTGCTCGAGGTCGCGTTTCTCCGCCACCGCGCGCTTGAAAATTTCGCCCGCCTTTGAAATCTTTTCTTCCAGTTGCTCAAAACTTTCGTTCAGATCCATATGCATTTGCCCCATTGCCGCCCCTCGCGCTTAGGCCCGAAGCCGAACCCCGAAAGGTTCAAGAGCTTCAAGGATGCGCTGGCTGGCAGCTTCAATTTCCTCGGTCGATAGCGTGTGTGTCAAACTTTGAAAAGTAACCCGAAGCAACAGACTGGCATGCCCGGCGGGAATGGCTCCCGGCGGCAGTTCATCGCTCCGCCGGCGGTCAACCGGGATGACGCTTTGCGTTTCCTCAATCTTCAGACCCAGGACCGCCGCCTCCAGGCTGTGGTAAGGCGCCGTTTCCGGAACCACCAGCGAGAAGTCGCGCTCCACGGGCGGAAACTTTGAAATCCGCTGGAAGCTCGGGTGACGCAGAGAAGCCTTCAGAAGGAAATCCAGATCCACTTCAGCCAGCCAGAGATCCTGCCGCAATTTATAGTTCCCCGCAAGGCTCCCTCGGAGTTTTCCCAAAAGCGCCACCGTTGTTGGGCCCGCAAAAAAGCGGCCGCCCAGTCCTGGCTCATGATAGCAATCGCCGGAGGGCTCGAATGCCAGCCCCGGCAGATTAAAGGCCTTGAGCAAAACTTCAACGTCGCCCTTGAGGTCGAAAAAGTCAATCGCCTGGGGGTCGTTGTGCGCGCCCGAAACCTGGTTGCGCCCCGTCAGGCCCAGTGTCAAAACTTGTTTTTCTTCGGGAAGCCCTTCTGGAAGACGCGTGTAGGTTCTGCCCATCTCTGCGAGCTTCAGGTCGTTCCGGTACCGGTCCAGATTCCACTTGAGGGCATGAATCATGCTGGGAACAGCCGAAGATCGCATGGCGGAAGCTTCCTGGCTCAGCGGGTTGGCCAGAACCACGGGAAGCCGGTCGGTAAAGCGCGCATTCTCGTCCGGATCAATCATGGGCGAAGGAATGATTTGCCGGTAACCCAGGCCCACCAGCGTCTCAGAAAGCTTCAACTCGATTTCCCGCGTGGAACTCTCCATCACCCGCGGCGCCGCCGGCTTAACCCGCGCGGGCAAGCGGTTGTAGCCATAGTGCCGCGCGACTTCCTCTATCAGGTCAACCTCGGAGGAAACGTCCAGGCGGAACGAGGGGGGCGTAACCCGCCAGCCATCCGTGCCGCGCCGCTCGAGTTCAAAACCCAGGGCGCGCAGAAAGCGTTCGATCTCCTCCCAGGAAACCTCCGTTCCAAGCACCCTTTGCACTTCACTGCGCCGCAACTCAATGGGGTTGCGCGCCTGGCGGCCCGGATAGACGTCCAGCATCCCTTGCAGGATTTTGCCTCCCGCCAACTGCACAATCAGGTCCGCCGCCCGGTCGATCGCGAGCGGCGCCATGTCAACGTCCGCGCCGCGCTCGAATCGATGAGAGGCTTCCGTGTGCAGACCCTGAGCTTTGGAGGTGCGGCGAATGGAAACGGGCTCAAACCAGGCGCCCTCCAGCACAACGGTTTGCGTGCTCGCGGAGATTTCAGAAGCTTCCCCGCCCATCACGCCCGCCAGCGCCACCGGGCGCACGGCGTCGGCAATCACCAGGTCCGAGGGACCCAGCGTCCGGTCCACTCCGTCCAGGGTCCGCAAAGCCTCGCCCGCCTTAGCCCGCCGAACCACAATTTTGTGGCCGGTCAGCCGGGCATGGTCAAAGGCATGCAACGGATGGCCCAGTTCCATCAGCACGTAATTGGTAACGTCCGCAACGTTGTTAATGGACCGCTGGCCCACAGCCTCCAGGCGCCGCTTGAGCCAATCCGGAGAAGGCTTCACCTCCACGCCCTGAATCACCCGGCCGCAATACCGCGTGCAAAGATGCGAGTCGAGGATTTCAATTGAGACTTCGCCGGAGGCGGGCTCAGCCGCTTCCCGAACCGGAAATTCCAAAGGCTTCAGCGGCTTGCCGTAAAGGGTCGCGACTTCCCGGGCGGTTCCGTAATGGCTCAGGCAGTCCGGGCGGTTGGTCGTGACCTCGATTTCAAAAATCGTGTCGTCGCCCGCCGCAACATAGGACTCCACGTTGAGCCCCACGCCGATCAGGTCCGCTTTCAGCCGGCGGGGTTCCACCGGAATCTCCACAAACTCTTCGAGCCAATTCAGGGAAAGTTTCATCAGTAAAGCCGGAGGCGTTTGGCCGCCTGCCGGACGCCAGCCCTTTTGAATGATGAGGTCAATGCTCTTGCACTAAAACTGCTCCAGGAAACGCACGTCGCCCTGGTGGAAAAGCTGAATGTCGTTGATGTCGTACTTCATCATGGCGAAGCGCTCCACCCCCAGCCCAAACGCCCAGCCCGAATACTCCGCCGGGTCAATCCCGCCGTGGCGGAGAACTTCCGGGTGAACCATGCCGCAGCCCATCACTTCCACCCAACCGCTTTCCTTGCACACCCGGCAGCCTTTCCCGTCGCAAAAAACGCAACTGATGGCCAGATCCCCGCTCGGTTCCGTGAAAGGAAAAAAGCTGGGGAAAAAATTCGTCTGAATCTTTTCACCGAAAAACTTCCGGGCAAAAAAGTCCAGCGTTCCCTTCAAGTCCGCAAAGCTGATATCCCGGTCAACCGCCAGCCCCTCCACCTGATGGAACATCGTGGCGTGCGTGGAGTCGGGATTATCGTGCCGGTAGCACTTGCCCGGACAGATGATGTGCAGGGGCGCGCCGTGCTTTTCCATCGCCCGGATCTGCACGGGCGAGGTGTGGGTCCGCAACAGGGTCTGCGAATCAACATAGAGCGTATCCCAGTCATCGCGCGCCGGGTGGCTTTCAGGAATATTCAAAGCCTCAAAATTGTAGTAGACGGACTCGATCTCGGGGCCTGATTCGATTGAAAATCCGAGCCCCAGAAAAATATCTTCGATTTCCCGCATTACCTGCGTGACAGGATGAACCGAACCGAGCAAACGCCGCCGTCCCGGAAGCGTCAGATCCGCTCCCGCCGCCTGCGGCGCCGGGCCCTTGCCGGCAACAGCCGTTTTGCCCTGGAGCTTCGGTTCGCTTCGGAGGGGAATAGCTTTCAGCAGCGCATCAACCGCCAGCTCCGCCGAGGCTTTGCGGAGCTCGTTAAAGGCACGGCCGACGGCCGGCTTCAGTTCCCTGGGAGCCTTCTTCAGCCAGCACTCGTCGATGGAGGAGACCAAACCGCTTTTGCGGGCCAGCCAGCGGTCACGAAGCTCCTTGGCCAGCCGCTCGCGTTCGCCTTGGTCGGCAGCGCCCCGGTCAACCAGGGCTTGCCTTTCCGAGGCCATCGTTGCGCCAACCCCGGCAAACAGTTCTTGAATCTTTTCGGGAGTTTCGGCGCCCTGTTCTTTCAGAGTTTTCCGGACCTGTTGGTCGATCGTCATGATGAAGTAGCAGCCGGGACGGCAACCCGGCCGTCCCGTTCAGGAATCTCTAGAAGTCGTGTCTGGATCAACCGGAGAACGTTAAGCCGAAAGCGAAGCCTTCACCTTGGCCGCCAGTTCCGTAAAGGCCGCGGCGTCGCGGGCGGCCATATCCGCCAGAGCTTTGCGATCAAGCTCGATCCCCAGATTCTTTAATCCGTGGATAAACTGGCTGTAGGTCAGTTCATTCTGCCGCGCGGCTGCCCCGATCCGCACAATCCAGATGCGGCGAAAATCGCGCTTCTTCCGGCGCCGGTCGCGGTAGGCAAAACGGCCCGCGCGATCCGAGGCCTCTTTCATGAACTTGTAGAGCTTGCTCTTTTTGAGGAAATAGCCTTTGGTTAACTTGGAGAGCTTCTGGCGTTGGGCGCGGCGCACAGTACCGCGCTTGACTCGTGGCATGGGTTTACTCCTTTCAGAGGATCTCGGGGCGGCGAAGGCACCCAGCCCGTGGCCTTCCTGCACCCGTAACGAACGTTCGTCTTAAAAACAATTACTGATTATAATCCAAGACTGATATCTGAGGGTAGTCCCAATCCCGGAAACCGGCCGCCTCAGCCGGTTCTTCGCGCTCAGCGCCCGTAAGGCAGCATCGCCTTCACGTGCACGGTGTCGGCGTCGGAAAGAACCTGTTGCGAACCCAGCTTTCTCTTGCGCTTGCGGGACTTGGAGGTCAGGATATGGCGCGCGCCGGCGTGCCCGCTGAGCACCTTGCCTCCAGCGGTCAACTTGAACCGCTTCGCAGCGCCTCGATGAGTTTTCAGTTTTGTACGTGCCTTTGCCAAATTTATCCTCCAGATGTTTCCCGCGCCACGGACTTAGCCTGCTCCGGCGGGTGTGCTCCCTGTCGGGGAGCGGAAGCAGGTTTCGACTTCCCGGATTTGGCGGACTTGGCCGTCACCTTTTTGGGAGAAAAGATGGCCGAAAGATTGGGTCCTTCCATTCTGGGCCCGATCTCCAACTGCCCTATTTCAGCCAGATCTTCCGCCAACCGCTTCATCATACTCCAGCCGAGATCACGATGGGCGTTTTCGCGGCCCCGGAACGTAACCGCGGCCTTCACCTTCGAGCCGTCTTGCAAAAACTCAATGATCCGGTTCCGTTTGGTTTCAAAATCATGCACCGAGATTCGCGGCCGCATCTTCACTTCCTTCAACCCGGCGGCCTTCTGATGCTTGCGAGCCTCGTGCTGGCGCTTGCTCAGCTGGTAAAGATATTTTCCGTAGTTAATGATGCGGCAAACGGGCGGCTTCGCCTCGGGCGCAACTTCCACCAAATCAAGGCCGCGACTTCGCGCAACCTTGAGAGCTTCAAAAGGGACCATGACACCCAATTGGTTGCCTTCTTCATCAATCAGCCGCACCTCGCGGGCGCGAACCCTCTCATTAATACGAACGAATCGGTTGCTGATAAATAGCCCTCCTGGTCATTCCGACTACACAATCGAAATAGAGTTATCCGTTACCTGCTGTCAGGAAAGTCTTTCTTCCCTTCATTACGTTGAGATTACCATTTATTGGCCCGCGTGTCGATAAGCTCTCTCACCCAGGTCTTGAATTCGTCGAGCGAGCGAAATCCCGTATCGCCCGTGTCGCGCCGGCGGACGGCCACGCCTCCCGCTTCCATCTCTCGCTGTCCCACCACCAGCATAAAGGGAACGCGCTGGAGTTGCGCGTCGCGAATGCGCGCGTTGAGCTTCTCATTGCGGTCATCAAGCTCAACCCGGATCTTCGCCTGGCGCAGTTCCTCGGCGACCTTCCGGGCATAGTCCTGATGTTTTTCGCTGATGGGCAGCACCACCGCCTGCACTGGAGCGAGCCACACCGGGAAGGCTCCCGCGTAATGCTCGATCAGGACGCCGAAAAAGCGCTCGACCGAACCTAACAGCGCCCGATGGACCATGATCGGTTGATGCGGGTGACCGTCGGCGCCCACATACTCCAGTCCAAAGCGCTGCGGCAGAAAGAAATCAAATTGCACGGTTGAAAGCTGCCAAAGTCTGCCCAGCGCATCCACCAGCTTGATGTCAATCTTGGGCCCATAAAAAGCCGCCTCGCCGCTGATGCGTTTGTACGGCATGCCGCGCGCTTTCAGCGCCGCTTCCAGCGTGTGCTCGGCCAGTTCCCAAAGCTCCGGTTCGCCGGAATATTTCGCCCGGTTCTCCGGGTCCCAAGTCGAAAGCTCCACCTCAAACTTGTCAAAGCCGAACGTGCGCAGCACCAGGAGGGCAAAATCAACACAGGCGGCGACTTCGGCTTCCACCGTTTCCGGCGTGGCAAAAATGTGGGCGTCATCCTGAGTAAAACCCCGCACCCGCAGCAGCCCGTGCATCACCCCGGAACGTTCATAGCGGTAAACGGTGCCGAACTCCGCAAGCCGGACGGGCAGTTCGCGGTAGCTTCGCCGCTGGTCCTTATAGATCAGGATGTGAAAGGGGCAGTTCATGGGCTTCAACTGGTAGTCGGCGTCGTCCAGTTGAATGGGCGCAAACATGTTCTCGCTGTAAAACCCCAGATGCCCGCTCGTCTTCCACAGATCCAGCCGGGCCACGTGCGGCGTGTACACCAGTTCGTAACCCTGCTGCAACAGTTCGTCACGCAGAAAGTCTTCCACTTCCTTGCGGATGATGCCGCCCTTGGGATGCCAGAAAATCAGCCCCGGCCCGGCTTCTTCCTGAATGCTGAACAGGTTGAGCTCTTTGCCCAGGCGCCGGTGGTCGCGCTTCTTGGCTTCCTCCAGTTGATTCAGATACTCGTCCAACTCTTTCTTGGAAAAGAACGCCGTCCCGTAAATCCGCTGCAACGGGTGTGATTTCTCGTCACCCTTCCAATGCGCGCCCGCCACGCTCAACAACTTGAAGGCCTTGATTCGTCCGGTTGAAGGAATATGCGGCCCGCGGCAAAAGTCCAGAAACTTGCCCGTGCGATACGCGGAGAAAACCGGGTCCGCTTTTTCCTCAATCAACTCACACTTCAGGAATTCACCCATTTGCTCAAAAAGCTTCCGGCCTTCTTCCTTGGGGTAATCAACGCGCTCGTAAGGCAAGTCAGCCTGGACAAGCTCCTGCATCTTGGCTTCAATCTTCGCCAGGTCGTCTTCGGTAAAAGGTTTTTCGCGGTAGAAGTCGTAGAAAAAACCGGTGTCGGTGGGAGGCCCGATGCCGGGATGCGCGTCGGGGAAAAGCGCCAGGACCGCGGCGGCCAAAAGGTGCGCCGAGGAGTGCCGGTAAATCGTCAGCCCTTCGGGCGAGGAAGGCGTGATCAACTGCAGGGATGCGCTGGACTCAATCGGAGCCGCAAGATCCACCAGGCGGTCGTCGACTTTGGCCGCCAGAGCCGCTTTTGCCAGCCCCGGCCCAATCGACAGCGCAACCTCGCGCGCCGTCACGCCCTGCGGAAACTCTTTGCCCGTACCGTCAGGAAGGGTAACCTTAATGTTCGCCATGGATTAGGATTCATTCCTGAAGAAATGTAAGTCCTTACAATAACAGAGTAATTTGCAGGCGGTCAAACCTATTTGCGGCCCGGTTGGTCTCCACGCCCCAGGCCCTGCTGCATGCCCATTATCCCGGAAACAGGGGACCTGGCGCTGCTCACCGATAATGATTGGCTAAAAGCTGATTAGGCTGAGACGGTTAACCGATGAGAATTCGAGCTGTCATCACTTCTCTGCCAACTCGGGGGCACTCGGAATGACGTTGATCGAATCCTCGGGAACCTCGGGCAGCAGATGATGGATTGCTTTGAACAGGTCTTGGGGCCGGATAGGCTTCGAAACATAAGCATCCATGCCTGCCGCGAGGCACCGTTCCTCGTCCCCCTTCATCGCATACGCGGTCAGGGCAATCACCGGAAGGTGAGCCCCCGTCGTTTTTTCCTTCTCGCGAATCAGGGTCGTCGCTTCAAGCCCGTCCATCTCAGGCATTTGGACGTCCATCAGCACAAGGTTGAAAGATTGTTTTTCGAGAGCGGCCAACACCTCTTTTCCATTGCCAGCCGCCGTCACCGAAAGACCTCTTTTCTCGAGCAACCGCATGACCAGCTTTTGGTTGACGGCATTATCTTCGGCCAGCAGAATGCGAACCGCCCCTTGCGTTTCGCGCAGGTAGTGCCGGGTCACCAGCGGAACCCGCTCGAGCCTGCCGGCAGGCTTCCCCAGCGCGTCCAGGATAGCCCGTAGCAGTTCGCTTTGACGGATGGGCTTGATCAGATAGGCGGCAATCCCCAGTTCCCGGCAACGCGCCGCATCGCCGCGTTGTCCCACCGAAGTCAGCATCATGATCGTTGCGGTCGCGAGCTTTGGGTTCTGCTTGATCTTTTCCGCCAAAGCAAATCCGTCCA
>CAYWMN010000098.1:0-12792 GCA_964459065.1 uncultured Acidobacteriota bacterium
TGGTCTCTTCTTCCTGGATCAGGTATTCCATGGCCTCGCCCACGCGCATGCGGCGTTTTTTGCTGCGCTGGCCGAAAAGCCCGGGGAGCATATCCTTAATGTTGATATCCATCTCTTCGACGCCTTGGGAAGAGATGATTTCAAAGGAAGGGAAGTTTCGTTCGTGGGTTTCGATTTCGACCGGGCGTTCGTCCAGTTTTCCCTCGCGGAGCTGGGCGCGCAGCTTTTCGCGGGTTCGCTTAAACTGCTCCATTGCCGCCACGTGGCCGTTGTCGGCCGGAGTTTTCTCCGCTGTAACCGGGCCCGGCGGCGTGGGTGTCGGAGGCGGCAGCAGCAGATCGAGCAGCCGTTCCTCGGCGTTCTGCTCGGCTTTTTCAGCGACCTCCTCGATCTTTTCCTCTCGCACCATGTCGATGGAGATTTCAACAAGGTCGCGGATCATCGATTCGACGTCGCGGCCGACGTAACCGACTTCGGTGAACCGGGACGCTTCAACCTTGACGAAAGGAGAATTGGCCAGACGGGCCAAGCGGCGTGCAATCTCGGTTTTGCCGACCCCGGTGGGACCAATCATAATGATGTTCTTGGGGAGGACATCCTCGGCGAGTTCCGGAGAAAGTTTTTGCCGGCGCATGCGGTTCCGGAGTGCGATGGCAACCGAGCGCTTGGCCTCATCCTGGCCGACGACGTACTTATCCAACTCGGCAACGATCTGGCGTGGGGTTAATTCGTCCAACACGGTCGCAGTTTCGATATTTTCAGGCAAGTAAAAGACCATTCCGAATATCACAAGGGGAAGAAAGCTTTAGAGCTCCTCAACCACTGTGCGTTCATTTGTGAAGATGCAAATCTGTCCCGCAAGTTGCATGGATTCTTCAATAATTTCACGGGCGCTCAGCTTGGTGTGCTTGACCAGGGCCCTGGCGGCCGCGAGCGCGTATGGGCCTCCCGAACCGATGGCAACAATTCCATCGTCGGGCTCGATGACGTCTCCGTTCCCGCTCACAAGATAGGTTACCTTTTTGTCGGCTACCAGGAGCAAGGCCTCCAGATGGCGCAGGGCGCGGTCGGTCCGCCACTCCTTGGCCAGCTCAACAACGGCGCGGCTGAGATTGCCGTGGAACTCCTCCAGCTTTTGCTCAAAACGGGAAAACAGTGATAGCGCGTCCGCAGTGCTGCCTGCAAAACCCGCCAGCACCTTTTGGTTGTATAGTCGCCGGATTTTCCGGGCATTGTGTTTGATCACGCTCTCGCCCATCGTCACCTGGCCGTCGCCGCCCATGGCGAGACGGCCGTCCCGCCGAACACAAAGAATCGTTGTCGATCTCACCAGCCGTTTGCGTCCCACAATTCCTCCGAAAAGCCATTATAGCAGACGGGAGCGGTTCTCACCGGACCGGCTGGAAATAGTTGGGAGGAATTGTCTTGTTGTAACTTGCCGTTGCCCTGAAAAACTGGCCAATGCGCTCTCCGTCCCTATAGCGCACCACCTGCATGGGGGTGGCGATACTCTGGAATCTTTGATAATCGCCGTAATCGTCCTGGTAATCTTCCCAATCCTTGCTGACCGGATTTTGAACGCGGTAGGTGATTTGCAGCGGCAGGTAGCTGGATCGGTGCACGTAAAGTTTGATGTGGACGTTGTGGGAATCATAGATGTCGATGGCGTGGACCAGCTGATTGTTGATAAAGTCCACGTGGCCGGCGAGAATCAGCACGCCCGATTCATGAATGCGGTAGCGCAAGAGATTTCCGAGGCGGTAACGGTTTGCGATTTCCCAGTCGCGTTCCTGTTGGGGATTCTGGTGCAAACGGCCCAGCCGGCTGAGCTCCCACGCCTCGGTTGGGGTATTGATCAGAATGACGGGTTTGCCTTTGCCGTAACTGAAGCGCCGCTTGCCGGGGGGCTTAAAGGTGCTCTTGAAAGGGAAATTCCCGGCCGGTTGCCCGTCAGAAAAAGTAAAGACACGGCCGGTGGTGAACATCGACCTGTAGTGGAGAAACGCTGTTCCGCCCATCGCCTGGAGAATGCGATCAATAAGCTTTTGCGCCTGAGGGCTGATGCGCGAGGGCAATTGGACCAAAGTCTTCTGCTGCGCGCGCAACCCGGCCGGCCGGAACCCGAGCCCGATGGTGATCAAGCAGGCGGCAACAGCCAGGGCGCCGTGGCGCAATTTCACTTTAGTCCCCGTTCTCATTTTCAGCATGCTTCAATATGGATGGCTTTCCGAAGTTTGTGGGTTGCCCAACGAAAGTCCGTCTTACTCCTTTGAAGGTTGAAAGCGCGACAGAATTTGTTCCCGGACGCGTTTCGATAGCTCCCCGACATCCTGAATGCTCAGCTGATCGGTGGGAACCGGCGGGTGAATGATCACTTCCACCTGGCCTGCGTGAATGTGAAAAGAATCAGGTTTCAGAATGCTTCGCGAGCCATTCAGCGTGATGGGCACCATGGGCACGCCGGAAAGAATGGCCAAATAAAAGCTTCCACTCTTGAAAGGAAGCATTTCAGGCGTACGGCTGCGGCGTCCTTCGGGGAACATGACGACTGAGCGGCCCTCCTGAATTCGCTGGGCGGCCTTGGCGAATCCCTTCATCGCCTCGTGCGGCCGTGCCCGGTCCACCGGAATGTGGCCGGAGCGCCGCAGGTGCCAGCCGAGGAAGGGAAGCCGGAATAGCGATCGCTTGGCGAGAAATCGAAACTGGATCGGCAGGTGGACGAAAAGGATGGGAATGTCCATCGCGCTGGGATGATTGGAGCAAAAAATCACGGTCTGGGCAGGATCGATGTTCTCCAGCCCTTCCACGCGCACCTGAACCCCGCTGGTTTTCAGAATCAGCCATGACCAGAGCCGCGCGCATCCGTGTTGCCAGCGGCCATGGGCGTCGAAAAAGGAGCCGCAAACCGAGAAAGTCCCGCAGACAACCGTGTAGATATAAATCAGCAGGTCGGTGAAAAATAGAGAGCGGAGGTAGCTGAGGAGGTTTCGAATCCCCGCACGGCTCGAGGCTTGCTTGGTGGGCAGCGCCCGCGTGGTATCCTTCATAGGATTAGCGATGCTCCGACAAAACTTCCGGTAACGGGGAACTTCCCGGAGCCAGGCGGCCTTCCAGGATTGCTTTCTTGACAGCCCCCACCAGGAACAGCGAACCGGCCACCAGTACAACATCGTCCGGTAAGCTCTGCTCAATTGCCCGGGCCAGCGCGCGCGCGGGCTCCGGCTCGATAACCATTTGCCCCCTGGCGCCTTCGGCGGAAGCCAGGATCGCTTCAGGCGATGCTGCGCGTTCCAAATCCGGGCGGGTCAGATAAACCGTCTCGGCAAGGGGGAAGAGGATGCGGCTGATTTCTCCGATATCCTTGTCCCGCATCGTGGCGTAGACAAGACGCAGCGTTTGTCCCGGGAGGTGTTTACGGACAAACGCGCTGACCTCGCGAGCCGCAGCGGGATTGTGCGCGCCGTCGAGCAGCACCAGCGGACGGTTTTGCAGCGTTTCCAGCCGCCCCGGCCAGCGGGCGGACCGCAGCCCTTCTCGAATGCGTTCGGCGGAGAGGCGCAAACCTTTAAGCCCGGACGCCGCCGTGGCCGCCGCGACGGCGTTCTTAACCTGGAACCTTCCGGGCATTTGCAGGGTGATCCCGGCCAGTTTCATTTCTCCGATTTCCAGATCGAACCCGCAGCGTCCGTCCAGATGGAAAAGGCCCGAAACGCCTTTCAGCCCCCCGGTTTCGATGAGTTCGGCCCCAACCTCCCGGCATTTCGCGCGGATCACTTCCCGCACCACGGGATGTTCGCATCCGGAAACCACCGTTCTTCCCGGTTTGATGACGCCCGCTTTTTCTCCGGCGATCTCCTGATGAGTCTTGCCCAGGAACTGCTGATGGTCGAGATCGACGTTGGTGATGACGGCAACCGATGCGTCGGTAACGTTGGTGGCGTCCAGCCGGCCGCCCATGCCGACTTCCAGGACGGCGAAATCGACTTCGGCCCTCGCAAAATAAAGGAAGGCTACCGCCGTCAGAGATTCAAAGAAGCTGGGTGCGTGGGGAAGAACTCGTGCCTCGACCAGTTCCAGAACCTGCTGGTGGACCTCGCTGAACGCCAGGGCGAATTCCTCATCGGTGATTTCTTTCTGGTTGATCCTGATCCGCTCGTTGACGCGCACAAAATGAGGAGAAGTATAAAGGCCCGTGCGGTAGCCGGCGCGCTCAAGAATCGAAGCCAGCATGGCGGAGCTTGAACCTTTGCCATTGGTTCCCGCGATGATGGCTGTCGGGTAGCGGCGTTCCGGATGGTCCAGCGACTGCAGGAGCGCCTGAATCGACTCCAGGTCGAACTTCCTGGCGTGCAGCTCGCGTCCACGATCCCAAAGGATCCTCAGGCATTCGTCGTAAGGGATAAGGGCTTGATGCGAGCTTCGGTCAATCATTTGGAGGCTTCGGTTGGGTTCCATGCTCCCATAAAATCCAGGCTCTTGGCCAGATAGTCCTTCAGCTCGGTACGCGGCACGATGGCGTCCAGCATTCCATGTTCAAGCAGAAACTCAGCGGTTTGGAAGCCTTCGGGCAGTTTCTGGCGGATCGTCTGCTCGATGACACGCGGACCTGCAAAGCCGATCAAGGCGCCCGGCTCCGCGATGTTGAGGTCGCCCAGCATGGCGAAGCTGGCCGTCGTGCCGCCCGTGGTCGGGTTGGTCAGCACGGAGATATAAGGTTTTTTCACCTCATCCAGCCGGGCCAGCGAGGCGCTGATCTTGGCCAGTTGCATCAGGCTGATGGTGCCTTCCATCATTCGGGCCCCACCCGAGCAGGAGATGATGACCAGCGGCAGTCGCTTCTGGATGCAGCGGTCGATGGCGCGGGCGATTTTTTCACCCACCACCGCCCCCATGCTGCCGCCGATAAACTGGAACTCCATGGCGCAGATAATCACCGGGTTCCCGCAGAGCTTGCCTTCTCCCACGCGTACCGCATCCTTGCTTCCGGTAAGCTTTGCGGCGTCCTGCATTCGCTGCCGGTAAGGCTTCCGGTCCACAAATTCCAGAGGGTCGGGCGAATTCAGGCCGGCGTCGTGTTCAACGTATTTCCCCTTGTCAAACAGCATGGCAAGCCGTAATTCCGAGCTCATCTTGAAATGATGGTTGCACTTGGGGCAGCAAAGCAGATTCTGTTCAATATCTTTTTTCCAGAGGATTTTTTTGCAGGAGGCGCATTTGGTCCACAGGCCTTCCGTCTGCGGGCGCTTGTCGGCCGGAGCTGTCTCGATGGGCTTATTTTCTCTTCGGAACCAAGTCATCGGAGTCGGAATGTCCCTCCTGGCGGTCGCCGGATGTTTATGGAGCCGGCAACAACGACATCAGTATTCGATTCCTCGCTGGGCAAGGATGCCTTTCTGGTACGGATGCTTGACCTCGCGCATTTCCGTAACCAGGTCGGCGCACTCAACGATGGACGGATGCGCGTTGCGGCCCGTCAGAATCACGTGGACCATTTCAGGCTTTTCGGCCAAAACGTCCCGCACTTTCAACGGGTCGAGCATCTTGTAACTGACGGCGTAGTTGATTTCGTCCAGAATAACCAGGTCGTACTCGCCGTCCAGGATAGCCCGGCTTGCATACTGCCAGGCCTCTTCCACCAACCGGACATCCTCCGGATCGGGTTTCTCCACGCCGACTTTCACAAAACCGCGGCCCATGGGGAGAATCCTGATCTGCTCTTCGCCGAGCATCCGGCACGCATCCAACTCGCCATAATGCCAGGACCCTTTGATGAATTGTACCATCAATACCTTGAGTCCCTGGCCGACAGCTCGAAAGGCGGTTCCCAGTGCCGCCGTGGTTTTCCCCTTGCCGGGGCCGCTGAAGACGATAATCAGGCCCTTTTTAGTTTCAGTCAAAGCCGTTTCCTTTTCGAGGGCGGGGAGTCACCGGGCGTAGGGAAATCCCCGCAGGACCGTGAATCCCCGGTAGATTTGCTCCACCAGCAAGGCCCGAGCCCAGTCGTGCGTGAAAGTCATGGGGGAAAGCGAGAGCAGCAGATCAGCTTCAGCCTGAAAAGCCGATGAGAAGCCGTCCGGCCCGCCCACCACAAACGCCAGCTCGCGGGTTCCGCGCACGCCCTGCTGGCCCAGCCACAATGCAAAGTCCCGTGAAGTCCACTGGCTGCCTTGGGGATCCAGAAAAATCTTGGTGCTGCTCCGGAGCTTTTCAAGGATCCGGTTTTCCGATGCCGTAAGCTTTTTGGGGTTCCGGGCTGAGCGTTTTTTCGGCTCTGGAATCTCCTCGATCGCAAAATCGCCGAACTTCACAATGCGCGCCGCATATTCATTGATCAATGCGCGCAAGTGCGGGTCTTTTGTCTTGCCTTCCCAAAGTACTCGAATCCGCATGAAAACACCCTGGTCTTGTCCGGCCCTTAGCTTTTGGGAACCGGAACTCGCGGCGCGGTTTTCCATAGCCGCTCCAGATCATAAAACTCGCGCGTGCGTTCTGAAAAGATATGGATTACAAAATTGAGGTAATCCATCAAGATCCACTCCGCCTCCTGGTAACCTTCCAGGTGGGCCGGCATGATTCCGGACTTCTTTTTCAAATGTTCAAAAATGGCGTCGGATAGCGCCCGCGTGTGGCGCGTCGAAGTCCCTGTGCATATCAGAAAATAATCCGCGAAGGAGCAAACCTTGCCGACGTCCAACACTTGCAGATTCACAGCCTTGTGGTCCTGGGCGGCGCGTACCGCCTCACGCAGATGGCCCCTCATTTTCCTCCAATCAACCGGTTTCGAGAACGGTACAGTCCTTCTTTTAGTATATATTGTTCCACCTGACGAGGCACACCCCCGGCGACCCTCTCTTGCTTTCGGAATGCCCGGCGAATTTCGCGGGAAGCAACCGGCACCTCAACTCCGCGGAGGATGTGCAGGACGGTTTTCCGCAGAAAGACGCAGCTTGAGGAGGCTTTCGGGCGCGGCTTCGCGAGCAAATCCTCGGGAATCGCCTTGAGGATTTCATGGCAGTCAAAGCCGGGTCTCGACACAACAATGAAATTGACCAGATCGAACAGGCGCCGGAACTGCTTCCATTGGGGAACGTCCAAAAAGGCGTCCACGCCGATCAGGAAATAGATCTCATCATCCGGGCCGGCCAGTCGCTTGAGCCGTCGAACCGTATCGATGGAATAATTCGGTTTGGGTTTTGAATCCGGGGCTTCCAACGCCGATGGCACCAGCCGGGGATTGCCGGCGCACGCTAAAGCTACCATAGCAAAGCGGTGATGGAATTCCGAGAGCTTGCCGGCAATTTTGTGGGGAGGGAGTCCTGTGGGCACAAACAGGATCTTGTCCAGGCGATATTTTCGCAAGGCAGACTTGGCCACCCGCATGTGTCCTGCGTGGATTGGATCGAACGTCCCGCCAAAAATCGCAATTTTCACGCTGTTGTCAGCCTATCGGGCCGTTGGGTAACGGACTCACGGATGCATCGGGACCCGTCTCAGCCTTAGGAATTTCTTCAAGCTTGGCCCATGCGGCGCGCTTGAGCTCTTCAAGTCCCTGGCCCGTGACGGAAGAAATCTCAAGCAGGGGTTTCCCTTGTTGACGGCAGAACTGCCGCAAATCCGCCAGCCGGTCGCCTTTGCCTGAAGCGTCCATCCGTGAAGCCACCACCAACATGGGTTTTTTCGCAATAACCGGGCTAAAGTTTTCAAGCTCCTTTTGGATGACCGAATAGTCTTCAACCGGGTCCCGTCCGGAGTATTCCGCCACGTCAATCAGATGAAGCAGAACTCGTGTTCGCTCCACATGTTTCAGAAAGCGGTCTCCCAGTCCTCGTCCTTGATGTGCGCCAGCGATCAGGCCCGGAATATCGGCCATAACAAAAGACCTTTCTTCATCAACAGCCACCACGCCCAGGCAGGGCTCCAGCGTGGTGAACGGGTAGTCGGCAATGCGGGGCCGCGCGGCGCTCAGCCGGGAAATCAGGGTGGACTTGCCCACGTTCGGGAAGCCTACCAGACCCACATCGGCGAGCAGCTTCAACTCCAGTTTTAAGGTATGCTCTTCGCCAGGCTTTCCCGGCTCCGCTTTGCGTGGAGCCTGATGCGTTGAGGTGGCGAAGCGCGCATTGCCGCGTCCTCCTCGTCCTCCCTTGGCAACCAGGAACTGAAGGTTCGGGGCGGCAAAGTCAAACAGCCTCTCGCCCGTCGAATGGTCCAAAACCACGGTTCCTACCGGGAGCTGAAGGACTAATTTCCTGCCTTTCTTGCCGTGCCGGTTTGAGCCCTCGCCGTGCCCGCCTCGCCCGGCCCGAAACTCTTTATTGAACCGGAACTTCACCAGCGTATTCAGGTGTGGAGAGCTTTCCAGATAGATGCTTCCGCCGTCTCCGCCGTCTCCGCCGCTCGGTCCGCCCCGTGGGATATACTTCTCCCTTCGGAAGGCGACGCAACCGTTTCCGCCCGCGCCCGCGGCAACAAAGATTTTGGCTTCATCGATAAACACGCAAAAGCACCTTGGAAATCAAAAGTATACACTGTGGTTTGAGGTCCCGTCAGCCGTCATCAGGAGGTTCGCGGCATGGCCTGCGCAGCCTCGCTCCGGCGTTCATTCCCAATCGCCTTAGGGCTGAGACTGGCTTCAGAGACACAAAAGGCGGCGGGAATTTGCAAAATCTTTCCTCGCCGCCTTCTGAAGTCTAATTGGCCGATGGAACCAGGATGCTGACAAAGCGGCCCGCGCGGCCGCGGTTCTCGAACTTCACCACCCCGGAAACCTTGGCATAGAGCGTGTCGTCCTTGCCGACGCCCACGTTCTCACCGGGCTTCAACGGCGTGCCACGCTGCCGGACGAGAATCGATCCGCCGGTGACAACCTGGCCGTCAAAGCGCTTCACTCCCAGCCTTTGGGCGTTGGAATCCCGGCCGTTTCTTGAACTTCCCAACCCTTTTTTGTGAGCCATAACAATCCTCGCTGGTTATTCGCTTGCTCCGGACCTGCGGTCTAGGGAGCGACAATTTCATCGATCATAACCTTACTGAAAGCCTGCCGATGTCCGATGGTCCTTCGATACTGCTTCTTGCGCTTGTATTTCAGAACGCGCACTTTGGCGGCGCGGCCATTGCTGAGGATGGTCGCCTTGACTTTGGCGTTTTCCACCAGTGGAGCGCCCACCACCAGATCGCTTTTGCGGACCGCGAACACGTGGTTGAATTCCACGCCCGCTCCGGGACCGCCTTGAAGTTTTTCAACCTGGATCACATCGCCGGGTGAAACCTTATACTGCTTGCCGCCCGTACGGAAAATTGCATACATACACGCACCTCACCTCGCTTGACGTAAACGACTCATTTTACCCTCTGCCGCGAATTCCTGTCAATAAAACGGTGGCGGTTTACCTGCGCCTAACGATTTCCGCTCAGGACGGCAGGGCGATTTTAGGGCGATTTTAGTTTGTCACGCGGGCTTTCCAGACATATAATGCGGAACTGGTCGTCGTCCAATCAACAATGCAGGAGTAAGGCAAATCAATGAAACGCGTTCTGTTTTATCTGACTGTAGTATTCGTGTGTGCGTCTGGAGTGCTTGCGCAGCCGGCGCCCGTGCGAACGGCGTTGCCGCAAACGGCTGCCGCCTCGGCCTCCGCGCCCGCGCAAGAGTCGGGCTCCATTCGCGTCGCGAAGCTTGAAGCGCAAATCGCAGCGGCAAAAAGTTCCGGGGACAACGCCTGGATGCTGATTTGTTCGGCGCTGGTCCTCATGATGACGGGGCCGGGCCTGGCCCTCTTCTATGGCGGATTGGTCCGGAAGAAGAATGTTCTCTCCACCATGATGCAGAGTTTCTCGCTAATGGCGATCATCACGGTGTTGTGGGCGATTCTTGGTTTTAGCCTTTGCTTCAGTTCCGGCACCTCGTTTATTGGGGGGTTCAGCCACCTCTTCCTTCACGGGGTGGGCTCGGCGCCGGACCCCACCTATGCCGGAACCATACCTTTTGAAACCTTCATGCTGTTCCAGTTGATGTTTGCCATCATCACCCCGGCGCTGATTTGCGGGGCCTTTGCGGAGCGCATGAAGTTCAGCGCCATGGTGGTTTTCATGGTGCTGTGGTCGGTGGTTGTTTACGCGCCGATGGCCCACATGGTCTGGGGCAAGGGCGGGGTGCTCAATGCAGCGCTGGGCGGAGCCATTCCGACCCTGGATTTCGCCGGCGGGACTGTGGTGCACATCACATCCGGAGTTTCCGCATTGGTGTGCGCGCTTTACCTGGGCAAGAGGGTCGGATTTCCGAAAGAGCCTATGCCGCCCCACAGTGTGGTGCTCAGCTTCATCGGAGCCTGCCTGCTCTGGGTTGGATGGTTTGGATTCAATGCGGGCAGCGCTCTTACCGCCGGAGGGCTTGCCACCAGCGCTTTTACTGCAACCCAGTTCGGCGCGGCCGCCGCGGCGCTCAGTTGGGGCGCGGCTGAGTGGCTTCACGACGGGAAGCCCAGCGTGCTGGGCGTCATTTCCGGAGCCGTCGCCGGGCTGGTGGCCATCACGCCGGCTTCAGGATTTGTGGGGCCGATGTCGGCTCTCGGGATCGGCCTGATTGCCGGAGTGGTTTGTTACTTGATGGTGGCCAAAGTCAAAGCCCGTTTCGGCTACGACGATTCGCTGGACGCTTTTGGGGTTCACGGCGTGGGCGGAACAGTAGGCGCTCTTTTGACGGGCGTTTTTGCAACCAGTGCGATCAATCCGATTTTCAAGAACAGTCACGGCGGTATCCTGCCTGTGGGGCTGATTGACGGCAACCCCGGGCAGTTGCTGAACCAATCGATCGGTGTTTTGATTTCCTGGAGCTTGGCGATTGTCGGGACCTTGATCATTCTCAAGATCGTTGACGCTACGGTGGGATTGCGAGTGCCCGAGGAGCATGAAGTTCGCGGACTTGACCTCTCCCTGCACGGGGAAGAAGGATACACTTTTGAAGCCTAAGGCTTCGGGAAGGTAAGATGGCGGGGGAATTCGCCCGGATGGGAGATGGCTAGCCGTCGCGGGGGCGCTCTCCCCCCCATCCTGCTGAACGGGGTAAGCGACCATGAAAAAAGTTGAAGCGATTATCCAGCCTTCGCGGCTCGAAGAAGTGAAAAGTGCGCTCTATGAAATCGGAGTGGAAGGGATGACCGTTTCTGAAGTGCGCGGACATGGCCGGCAGAAGGGCCATACGGAAGTCTATCGAGGAAGGGAATATAACGTTGACCTTCTTCCCAAAATCAAAATTGAAATGGTCCTTCGAGATGAGATGGTGGATGGTGCGGTGGACGCGATTTTGAAGTCCGCGAAGACCGGGAAGATCGGGGACGGGAAGATTTTTATTTACCCCGTTGAGGAATCCATCCGCATCCGCAACGAGGAACGAGGGGAATCGGCCTTGTGACGGGCTCAGGCGCTCGGACCAGCAAGGCTCCCCAGAAGTGGAACTGGGTCGCGCGCAGGGCCCGGATTTTTCCTTCCCGATCAAGACCCGCTTCAGCAATATCGGGGATGCCTCAGTGCTCCTCGATCGCCTTTCTGAAACGGGCCTTCCGATTTTTTGCGGTAAAGTTTCCGAACACGCTTGTTTCGCTTCGAGAGAGTTGACATAATGGCCGGGTTGTCATCCTTACTAAAAGGTTAACGATGGGAGCTCTGCCTTCTCTCAGAAGAACCTGGGTTGCCTCAAGCGAGCCTCAGCGAATTGAGCGTATCCTCGCCGGTGCCCGCGCTTTCCTCGCCGGTGCCTCCCTGTTTGCGATATGGCTGAATCCTACGGAGCCTAGCCGCTACGCCCGGATCGTCTTTGTGTTGCTGGGCGTATACGCTTTAGAGGCTATTGGCGTGCTGGCGATGGTCCGGACTCTTCGGAGTTCCTCGCCCACGTTTCGTCTGACGGTCCACGCCGTGGATATTCTGTGGCCGGCGCTGATTTCCGTCTTTACGTCCGGGCCCAACAGCCCTTTTTACCTCTTTTATACCTTCGTGCTGCTGGAAGCCGCCTACCGCTGGGGCTTGCAGGGGACTTTGGTGACGGCGCTGATTACAACCGTCATCTACAATTTTCAGGGCATTTTTGTCGTCCTGCATATGTTTGCTTTTTTGCCTCCCCTGGAACGGCCCTTTGGCCTGAACGCGTTCATCATGCGGGGAGTTTATCTGCTGCTGATGGGCTATCTTTTGGGATATCTGGGCGAAGAGGAAAAACAACTTCGCGAGGAGACTGCCTCCATCAGCCGGATCATGATCAAGGTTCGGGCGGAAATCGGCGTGCGGGGCGCCTTGCGGGCGATTTTCGGAGAAGTCTTCAAACTTTTCCGCACGCGCCATGCGCTGCTGGCGGTTTTTGAGCATAGTTCCGAGCGGGCGTTTGTCTGGGACATGCAACAGAAATCGCCTTCTCAGGAGATCGTGCTAGTGTCCTCTGAACTCAAGGACGCAGAAGTGGTCCGGCAGATTTTCCAGACGCCCGGGCACGTTTGGCATATGGCCCGCAAGCGGCCGGGCGATGACCCTCATGGTTACGACGCCTTTGTTTTGGATGAAGACGGGCGGCGAATTTATGATGTTGACTGGATGCCTCCCAAGGTTCTGGTAGGAGAACAGCCTTTCCGCTCCATCTTGGGGGTTTGTGTCGGTTCAGTGGATGAGTGGTCCGGCACGCTGCTGTTGATCGATCCGAAGCTCCGTCCCTCGAGGGAAGCTGCCGTGCGTTTTTTTCGAACCCTGGCCTCGCAGGTGAGCCCGGCGATTTACAGCGTGTTTTTGTTGTCCAGGCTGCGTTCG
>CAYWMN010000099.1:0-12788 GCA_964459065.1 uncultured Acidobacteriota bacterium
CGGGATGTCGCGACCGGTTTAGCTTGGTTTCAGAACTCTACAGGAACCTCCTTATCTGAATTATTTGCAGATTTTGGTTCTTGGTGTTCCTCCCATTCTCTTTGTTGTGGAATTGCATAAACCAGCCGCCTGCAAGCCCAAAAACGCCCGCATTTAGAACTCTCATCCAGATCGCAGAGTGTTACCAATTTGATATCTATCTTTGCGTTGCGCTTCGAAACAGGGTTTGGTGTCTCAAGGGACTTACCGTCGTGGTCTTTTCCTGAAAAAAATGGGCTGGAGCTTTTGGCGACAGCCAAATAGGAAATTACCTATGACTTTCTATCAGGCTAGGAACTGCACCACGCAAAAGCCTCCTGAAATTGTGGTAAAGCTTCAATGAAAAGGGCTCGCATGTCGTACTTACTTCATCACTGATTGCCAGACTTCAGCGTTAGCGTCGCGGCCAATCCATCCGCTAAGTGACTCTAGAAGATCCGACGCTCCTCTGCGAAGGAACAGTAAAGGAACAATAGCGGTTCCTGGGCGTTCCTTTGTGCTCCTTCGCCTTCCCTGGAATTCTGTAAAATCACCCACTTAGCCGCTTTCACTAGCCCTGAAAAGGCTGGCGTCGGCGGTTCAACTCCGTCCCGCGGCACCAACAAATCAACAGCTTACAACTACACCCAACCCCCATTATGTTCCAAAACGTTCCAAAATCCGCACTTCGGGCTCGCCGGATTCCTCTCCCCAACAACCGAAAAGCCTGGCGGTGACACATGAACCTCTCTGCGGTGGGAAAACAGCTACGATCAATCTGATTCCTGGCATTCTCGATCCGAGTGCCGGCAGCGTCGTGATCTAAGGCCGGAATACAGCCTCGCACCGGGAACTGGCCCTGGAACGCACCAACTTGACCGCGGTCGAGGTCCCGCTCCCCGGCAATCTCAAGGGGTGGCAGAACCGGCGCCACCGAGCGCATCGAAGGCCTGCTCCGCAAGTTCGAACGGCTACCTTTTCGCAACACAAAGTGCGGTTTGCTTTCTTCCTGCGAACGGACCCACGTTTGCCGGGCCAAAGTTATGTTCAATCGGCCGAGTCTCCGGCTCCTGGACGAGCCCGCGACTTCACTTGACCCTGCGAGCGCCCGCGAGATTTGTTCCCGCATCCGGGATTGCGCAGCGGGACACGAAGCGGGAGTACGATGGACTTCTCACATCACGTACGAAGTATCGGAGGACTGCAACCGGGTCCTGATTCTCCCGCACCCGAAGACGCTGCTCGAAGACTGACCTGACCGGGGTGCTATGAGTCCGGGTGCACTCTTTCACTAGGGTGCACGCGCCGTTCGTGCTTACGAACGGGAAGACTGATCTTGCACCCTTTTCAACTTTGAGAGTGGGGCCGGCAGAGACGGTGTTGACCCTTGTTCAATCCCAGCCTGAGCATCAGCAGCGGTATAATCATTTCTAAAATCAGAGAAGCGTCGGTTGAAATGCGCAGGGTTGGTTCGGCGCTGAAGGAGGAAAACGATGCGGGGAAGCGACGACGTTGTAAAAGAACTGAATGCCGCGCTGCAGGCGGAGCTCACGGCGATCGTGCAGTACATGGTGCAGGCGGAGATGTGCGACAACTGGGGCTACAAGGCCTTGGGCGCGCACATCAAGATGCAGGCCATCGAAGAGATGCGTCACGCCGAAGGGCTGATCGAGCGCATCGTCTTTCTGGACGGCAGCCCGGTGGTGGACGTGGGATTGAAACCCCGGATCTCAAAAAACGTGAAAGCCTACCTCGAAGACGACCTCAAGGACGAGGTTGACGCCGTGCGGCAGTATAACGCTGCGGCCAAGGTGTGCCGGGAAGCGGCCGATAACGGCTCGGAGGATCTGTTCAAAAGCATGATCCACGACGAAGAGGGGCACGCCGACTGGCTGGAAACGCAACTGAACGGCATCAGTGACATGGGACTCGAAAACTGGCTGGCCCAGCAGATGAAGGCCGGAGCCTGAGCTGCGGCATCCGGGTCCTCGCTCGTTATCAAGACTGAAACCTGGCTCCCGGTTGTCGCAAACGGGGAGCCGCCGCGCTCACGGCCTGGCCGAAACGCGGGTCGCTTATAACCCCCTCGGCCGAACCCGTGCCGCCCGCCTTTTCGGGCTGAGTGGCAGGTTGCGGGGCCTGCTTTCAGCTGGCGCCGAAAACTCGATTATGGATGCGCACTGGCGGCCGGCGAGTCCGGTTGATGACTTTTCGGGGACGACATAATGGCTAACGGCACCCTCGCGAAGGCGACCTGGTCGGCGGCCGGGTCGAGCACGTTGACCTGCATCCAGTAGCGGCCCGCGGGGAACCGCGAGAGCGGGACTTGGGTAAAATACGTTGCGGTTCCACTGCCCCGATTCCAGGATTTTGCAGGGTAGGGACCGGCCTCGGAAATCTGGATGCCGTTTCGGAAGAAGATGACCGCCATGGAGGGCGCGGTTGATTTCGGGGAATGGTTGCCGCCTTTGGCGCCCGGTTCCGGTTTGCCTTTGTAAGACTGAAGATAGACATAGAGATCCTGGCTGGTGCGGAACACCCGCGTCACGCTGGGCAGCACGGCTTGGGACATGGAAGCGAGCGGATTGTCTTCACTGGGCCTGGCCCAGGGACCCCGCTCAGGGCGATTCGGTATTTTCCTCGACAGTTCATTTGAAACCACGACCGAACTTAATTCCAGCCTTGTCTTGCTGACGGGCGGCAGGACCAGGGCTTTTTCAAATGTGCCGATCTTTCCCGTCAGATCTTCCCGCGCCACAACCTTAAGCTTATAGGCTCCGGGCGGCAGCACCAGCCCGCCTTCGTACAGGATGTTTCCTTTGAGCACCGTCTGATAGTTGGAGGCGTTTAGCTTGACGGGCAGCGTATCGCCCAGGGTTCCAGCGACCTTGCCCTGGGAATTTGTGGCGCGCCACGCAAAGTCAAATCGGGTCTGATGGTCCTTCGAGTGCTGGTGGAAGGGAATCGACGAACCGGGAATTTTGGCAGCGAGAACCACATAATAATGCCCGTCCGGCTGCAGGAAATAGGCGGTCTCCACCGCCAGGGGGAGATCAAGGAAGGGCGAGTCTGAATTGAGGGCCTCCTGCAATTGAAGCGTCTTCTGCTGGCCCGTGGAGTGCCGGAAGCTGACGGGAGCGTAATAGCCCGGCCGCGTCTCAACCTTCAGCCCGTGGCCTTCCACCACCACGCGGATGCGGCGGAACTTGCCGTTCGCCTTGCTGTTCGACGGCGTGTAGCCGATCAGATAGTAGGTGCTGTTTTCTTCCACAACGTATTTGAAAACCGGCGCGAAATTGTTCAGGTCGGTAAACATGCGACCGCCGGTGTCGGTGGCCAGAGTGGAGAGCGTCTCGCGGCTGTTGTGAAGCGAACTGAGTTGTGAGGATACGGCGCCCGCTGTGTAGATGGCGGTCCCCGACGGGCTGGCTGACGAGGCCGAGCCTCCGGGCGGCATGGCCATCAGGCCCCGAGCGTCCAGCGTGTAAAAAGAGACGTCGGCGCGATTCGCCGCGTCCACCGTTGCTTGAAGCTGAGCTTGGTTGTCGACGCCGGTCTGCTCAATGCCGCTTGAAAAATGGATCACGGACTTGCGGCCGGGCACCGCCCGAAGCAGATTGGCGAGCGACTGCAAGGCTGCGAGCTTCTCATCGGTGTTGAAGATGTTGAATTCGGTCTCGTCAGGCGTGAAGGCGTTTCCGGTATCCTGGGTTACGATTGTGTTGCCGAATGAATCCGTACCTCCGGCCTCGCCGACGCTGCCGTTGGAGGCCAGCGTGGAAGACTTGCCGACGGGGATGCCCTGGATCGCTTTCAACAGTGCATCGCGGTCGTTGGTGAAATCCTGAACAATGCGAAGGTCGCTGGAATAGGTCACCACGGCCACCAGGTCGGCCGGCGTCAGTTGCGTCCTGATGAAAGTCTGCGCGGACTTCACAGCGCGAAACAGATCCGGGATTTGTAACGACGAAAGGTCAAAGAACAGTACGATCAACCGATGGTTCTGCACAAGCTTGCGGTAGGTGTCTTGAGGGGCCGCTTTCGGCACCGCGCCCAGGTTGATGACGGCCGGTTGGCTCTTCTCGCCGGTCTCCTGCGCAATTTTTTGAACGTTTTCGAGGTCGAAAGAATTGATCTTTTGCGGCATGCCGTCTTCGTAGACCTTGAAGTCGCTTTCCTTGAGATCGGTAACCGAATTGCCTTTGCGGGTGACGCGGACGTCGAGCAACACCTCATTGGTGGTCACCTTCAGCACGTACTGCTGGGAAAGGTTCTGGTAACCGATTTGGCTGGAGGCCGGCGCCGCTGCCTGCCCCTGAGATTGAGCGGCTAACCCAATCCTCGCCGCCATTCCAGCCAGAAGCGTGGCGGCCAGAATGGCTGCCAGCGGGATTTCCGCGCGCATCAGATTCTTCCTGCGACCCGTGCGACAATGCATATTCAACCTCAGACAAAGCAAAATGTTCATATCCGGCGGCTGCACCAACAGCCGGCGCTAGAACCGGAACCTTACCGAAAGCGTCATGGTTCGCATGGAATCTACCCCGGTAACCCTCCCGAAAGTGCTGCTGTTCACGATGGTGGAAAGCCCGGAGTAATTCACAAGGTTAAAAGTGTTGGAAGTCGTAAGGCGGATGTCCGCCGAAAGGTTCCTCTCGCGTGAAATGGTGATGCGCCGGTCGAGCGACAGATCAAAATTGAGCGAGTGCGGCCCCGGGATGGTGTTTCTGCCGGCATTGCCGAACTCGCCGGCGGCCGGGACGGCGAAGGCCGCCGTATTGAAGTACTGAAGCGTCGACTGCTCCGAGGAAGGAAGCGCAACCGGAACCCCGGTTGCATCGGCGCGCAGCCCGCCGAAAGGCGCCAGGCCGCTCACGTTGTTGCTGGCGTTGCCGGCCACAAACGCCGTTGAGGGAAGGCCTGAAGTGAATGAGGTGATGTCCATGACGGACCAGTTGCTGAGGATGTGTGCCAGCATGCCTCCGTTGTTCAAGAACCGCATCCGGTCGCCGAAGGGAAGCTGATACCGCACGAAGGCGCGCACGCTGTGGGTTGGGTTGAATCCCGACAGCGCCCATTCTGCATTCAGGTCGTTAGGATTTTGCACCGGAGCGAGTGGGCTGGCCGCCGCCGCAATCGCCGACCCTCCTCCCAGACCTCCGGGTCCGCCCATCCTGAAGAACCGGGTGCTGGCTGCTCCGCCCACGCTGGCAGCGTTGTCTTCGGCTTTCGAGTAGGTGTAATTCAAAAAGAAAGACAAGTTTCGCCGTGAGAAATGCCGCAGGCTGATTCGCAGGCCGTTATAAAAGGACGATGCGCCCGACGTGTCATATTCAAACGGCAACGCGCTCGCAGTTCCCGTATTGGGCACCAGCAGAAGATTGAGATGTGTTCCGCGGGTTCCGATATAGGCTATCGACAAGATGTAGGTCTGGCTGAGATCCTGCTCCAGCATCACGTTCCAGCTTTGCGCGTACGGCGTCAGGAAATGAGGGTCCACCACGTAGGTGTTGGTCGCCGTGCCGGGGCTCACGGCCGGAAAGCCGTTCTGAAGCGTCAGAAGCTGCGACGGGCTGGTCGTCAGGGTGTTAGTGGTCGCAAACGGCGCCTGGTTGACCAAACCGTTCACCAGACTCTGGTAGACCGACTGGTCGTAGAACATCCCGTAGCCCGCGCGCACCACCAGGCTGTGCGAAATCCAGGGCCGGTAGGCGATGCCGGCCCGCGGAGCGAAATTGTCGAATTTCCCCTGCAGCAGCGAGGCGGGCAGGCTTCCCGGGTTCTCGCCGGTGACCACCCCGACGGTTGAGAAGCCCTGACCTAATTGTAAATCGGAGAGGCGGCCGTACTTTTCCGTAAACGGCGCCGCGTACTCCCAGCGCCCACCCAGATTAAGGCTCAAATGGTTTGTCATTCTCCAGTCGTCCTGGGCGAATAAGTCAAACCGGGCGGAGCGGAGGTAATTGGCTGGATTGCCATAACGTTCGGAAGTTGTCAGCGGAAGTCCCAGCAGAAAATCGGCAAAGTCATAACCTGTGCCGGCGACTGGGGTTCCTGTGGCAGTGAAGTTGCTGGTGCCGTAGCCGGTGAAGGAAAAGCTTCCCTCGGCGTCCGGGTTGGTGAGCGTATTCAATTGGATTTTTGAAACGTCGCCGCCGAATTCGAAATTGTGCTTGCCGATGTTGTACAGCACCGAGTTCGAGAAGCGAAGCGTCTGGTTGCGAGTGAGTGAGGGGGTTGCGTCACCCAGGCTGCTGAAGTTGGTAAACCCGATGGACGGCAGCCCCCAATCCATGGGGTTTTGGGAAACGCCCTCGATGCCCAGATTACCGGCAATATCCTGGTTAAAAGAAAATGGATTGGTCGCGTAGGTCCGCGCCCGGTTGAAATTCACTGAGAAGTTGTTCACCGTTTTGGCGCCGAAGTTGTGCGTCTCGCTCAGGTTGACGTTTTGCATCCGCGTCGTGGTGGTGGAGGTGAGGTTCGGAAAGCCGGTGACTCCCTCGGTGTGGGATGAGTTATAGAAATACATCACCGCCAGATTGTCCTTTGCCGAAATCTGATGCCCCACCCGTCCCATGATCATCTGGCTGGAGGTTGGCAGGGAAAACTGCACGTGGTAGTTCTGTACTTGTCCCGGCAGGTTGGGCAGCGGAATGTATTGCAGCAGGCCGAGCGACGCCTGGTTGAGCATCGACGTTGGGATTGTATTGCCGGCAAAGGCTGTCCGGGGACCCAGGCTTGCTGAGGGTTGATAGATAATGGGCATTGTTCCGGCGCCTGGTCCGGAAGCAATCGTGGTTGCTGAGAAATCACCCTCGCGTTCGAGCGCCGTTGGAACGGAAGCCAGAAGATTCTGAGGGCTGGTGCCTCGATTGAGATCGAAGTGGACAAAGAAGCTGGTCTTGTTGCCGCCGTTGTAGATCTTGGGGATATTCAGCGGGCCACCGAGCGATAGGCCCAGACGTTCGCGGTAAAAAGGCGCCTGGGGCTGCGAAGGCGTGTTCAGCGGGTAAGGCCGCGCGTCGAATGCGGAGTTGGTGTAGGAATCAAACAGACTTCCGCGAATCCGGTTCACTCGTGGCCTGTGGAATCCGCCGAAAAAGAATTGCCCCCGCCCTCCGCCTCCGAAGGGCATGCCGGCACCGCCGCCTGGGCCTCCCGGCCCTCCCCCGAACCTGAAAAATCGCCCTCTGCGCCCGCGCTGCATCGGGGGTGCTGTGGCGTCCACCACGTTGCCGGCCAAAAGAAATGAATTGCTGGCTCCTGCCGCACCTGAAAGATCGCCCGCCACGTTGCCGCCTTGCTCGGTCCCACCTGGAACGCCGGACTCTCCCGAGAAGCGTACTCCGCTGCTTGCGCCATTTCCTCCCTCTTCACCCAGAATGGCGCTCAGGTCCGCTTCGGCTCCCTGGCTCATGCCGGCTTGCGGGTTAAACTGACCACCCGGGTTGTTGCGTCCCTGTGCCATGGAGCGGCCGCGCTCGCTACCCTGCGGAAACCCACTGGGCGCTCCCTGGCGTCCGGCCCATTGGGCGCCGCCTGTACCGGGCTGCATCCCGCGGCGGGAGCCGAAGCGGCCAAACCCGCTCGGTTCCCCCGGCAGGGCAAGCGCCAGGGTCGCGTTCACGGCTGAAGGTTCGCCGCCCTTCACGTCCACGGGACCCAGAATGGAGGGCCGGAAGCCCACGATCATGACCACCATCCGATACTCGCCCGCCGGAATGTTCCTGAAGGCGTAATGGCCCGTTTCGTTGGTCCACGTTTCCTTGCGCACGCGGGTTTGAACGTTGAAAAGAACGACCCTCGCTCCCGGTACGGCCACGTTTCCGGGCCCCAGGACCTTTCCTGCGACTACGCCGCCCCGGGTGCTTGGGGCCGTGGCCGTCTGCGCCCGGGCGGGAAGTTGCATCAGGAAAAGCAGCACGAGCGCCGCGGCTGGAATTCCCGGCATGCGGAGGAGCTTGTTTTTCAACATTTCTTTAAACCTTTCTCAAAGACCCGGGCTTTCTCGTGATGGCTCGTTGTGTGTTGTGGTGGCCCCGCACATTAGAAGTTACCCTTCCGGACGCTCGAGCGCCGTGCCTCATACTCTCGCGACGAATCTCAGCCGGAAAAGGTTTCACTACCCGGCAAAATCAAGGCCGCTAGATTCATTCACGCCGAGATTTCAGCAGGCGTGATGACGTCCACCCGTCAGATTGCTCCACAATGGGCGCGGCGTTTGCAAAATGTGTGTAAAGATCACGAGGCGGGCGAGGGGTGATGAGAAGCCGGAAACGGCTGGAGGTTCAAGGTTGCCCAGCCGCCCACAAGTGCGGGCTTTAGGCGGTTCCGGCCGGAGAGCCGCAACACTTCTTGTATTTCTTTCCGCTGCCACACGGACACGGATCGTTTCTTCCCGGCGGGGGGATTTCCGCGGGCTCTGCATCGCGGGCCCGCGTCCAGGCCATCACGTTGGCCGGCGGCCTTCCTTGCCGGAGTTCCCCGGCCATGAACTGCATGTAGGGATCGATATGTTTGAAGAAGATCTTATAGCCGGCGCACAAATAATTGAGGCCCTCTTCGCCGTCCGGAGTTCGGATAAAGCGGTGTTTGGGACATTCGCCGTTGCAGGCAAAGCGGACTTCGCATTCGCGGCAATAGCGCGGAAGCGTATCGAGTTTGTCCTGGCCGAACTTTCGCTGCTGCGCGGAATTCACCAGCGAAGCCAGGGGGTTTTCCATAATGTTGCCCAGTTTGTTTTCCGGGTAGACGAAATGGTCGCAGGAATACAGATCGCCGTTATGTTCCATGGCCATGGCGTTTCCGCAGGTTTCGCGGAAGACGCACAGGCTGGGTGGGTATCCCAGCCAGGCTTCCAGCGCGACGTCGAAGGCCTGGACGAAACAACGGCCGACATCGTTCCGGACCCATTCATCAAAAATGGCGCTCAGGAATTTTCCGTACTGCTTGGGCTCAACCGACCACTCGGTGACCTTGGCAGGGTTTTCAGCGGCCGGGCTGATGAGAACCAATCCGTCCTGGCCGGGCGTTTTCGCCATCCGTTCAACAATCGGAATAAACTGGATAAAACCGCTGCCGGCCTCCTTCAGAAAATGGTAGACGTCCAGGGGGTGGCGGGAATTGTGGCGCTGGACGACGGTGAGCGTGTTGAATTCCACTCCGTGCTTCTTCAAATAACCGAGCCCGCGCATCACGCGCTTAAAGGTCGGCTGGCCCCCTTTGTCCACGCGATAATGGTCGTGGAGCTGTTCGGGTCCATCGACCGACAAGCCCACCAAAAACTTGTTTCTGGCAAGCAGTTCGCCCCACTTGTCATCCAGCAGAACGCCGTTCGTTTGGAAAGCGTTGTCGATCTGTTTCCCATTGGCGTATTTTTGCTGCAGGTCGACGATTTTCTGGAAATATTCAACCCCCAGCAGAGTGGGTTCGCCCCCCTGCCAGGCAAAGGCGATTTGCGGAACGTCCTGGGACTCAATATATTCCCGGATGTAGGTTTCCAGAACGTCGTCGGGCATTGCCCAATCGGATTTGGTGGGATAGAGGTTTTCTTTTTCGAGGTAAAAGCAGTAGCGGCAATCCAGGTTGCAGATGGGGCCCACCGGCTTGGTCATGATGTGGAAGGCCGGCAAGGCGTCGTGAAGGACTTCCTGTTTTTCGTCGATGCTGTTGAGTGGCTCAGGCATGGCGGAAGCTGGACCTTCGGTTTATTGGGTGCAGCAGCCTCTTGCTGCGCAATATTTTCCGCGGGACTTTACGCTTGGTATGCCGCCCCAAAGCCGCGGCGTAAGGGTTTGTGCTGGCGCCGCACTAAATCTCGCCGTTTTCGCGCCCCAGTTCCATCATTCGCTGCATCAAGCGCCCGGTGAGCTCCTTGTATTTCGGGTCCCCATAAAGATTATGCAGTTCTTTGGGGTCTTCCTGCAAATCGTAGAGCTCATATTGTTTCGGTTCGAATTCCCAGTACTCGATCAGCTTATAGCGCTCGGTCCGCACTCCCCGGTTTTTCGGCACCATGTTCGCTCCGGGATACTCATAGAACGCGTAGAACCAATCCTTCCGCCAGGAAGCGGGTGTGCCGCCTTCGAGCATCGGTACAAAACTGCGCCCCTGCATGGACTCTGGCACCTCGACTCCCGCCAACTCCAGCATGGTGGGAGCGACGTCGAGATTCAGAACCATGGCGTTATTCAGCGAGCCCGCCCTAATCTTTTTAGGATAACGCACCAGGAGCGGAATGCGGATGGAAGGTTCATGCATCAGACGCTTGTCCATAAAGTGCCACTCGCCCAGAAAGTATCCATGGTCTGAAGTGAACATCACAACCGTGTTGTCCAGCTTGCCCGTTTGTTCGAGAACTTTCAGGATGCGGCCCACATTCTGGTCAAGACCTACGGTGGCGGCATAATGCTGTTTGACGAGGGCTTCCAGGGTGGCGACGCCGGTGGAGTCTTTTCCGATGTGGTTGTCGCAATCGGCGAAGGCGCGCGGCTTGCCGGGATAGCCTTTGAGGTCTTCGTCAAAAGTTTCCGGGACGGGAACTTTGGTGCCGTCGTCGTACAGCCGAGCCAGGTTCCGGGGCGGAATAAACGGCTCATGGGGCGCTTTCAGCCACAGGTAGAGGCAGAATGGCCTTTCCCGCCTTCCCTCCAGCCAGCCTGCGGCGGCCATCGTAATCACGTCGTCCGAGTAGCCTTCAACCACCTTGTCATGCCCGATATGTCCGTCCACGCCTTCGGCGATCGGCGCGTTGACAAACGGCTTCTGGCCCAGATAGCCGTAGTAGTAGTCCCAGTAGTAGTTGCGCAGCCCGCCGGCCACGTGGGATTTGCCGCAAAAGGCCACCTCATAGCCTGCCTTGCGCAGGTGGTCTGAAACAAGAGGGATTCCCGTTCCAATGTGCCGGCTCTTGTTGTCGATCACGCCGTTCCGGCGCGAATAAAGACCTGTCAGCAGAGTCGCCCGGCTGGGGGCGCACAGGGCGTTGATGACGAAGGTATTTTGAAAGCGCAGCCCTTCGTTCGCGATGCGGTCGATATTCGGAGTGCGGATAATGGGATTGCCTGCCACACTCATTTCACCGGGCCGGACGCCGTCGCCCATGATGATGACGAAATTCGGCCTGCCGGTTGCCGGCTCCCGAGCCTCCGCGCCCGCCACCGAGGCGGAGGTTGCGAAAGCGCCACCCAGGGTTCCCGCCCCAATCTTGAGCATGTCCCGGCGGGAAATGCCGCCAGGGTTTTCAGGCTGCTTCTTTGCTGTGCTCATTGCGCCACCTCACCTCGGATTGGGGGAAATCCCGTTTCAGCTGAACCCTGGAAACAAGCGTGCCGAATGGCCGTTCCAGACCAAGCCGCCACCATAGCACTGCGGTCTTCAAAAGACAATTGTGCTTGTGCCCGGGCGCCAGGGCCCGGCAAATATTGACTGAACTGGATGCGCGTGCTATTTTCGGGGTCGCTCAGGGGTACAGCCTCAAAGCGCATGGACCATCCTATGATTTCAATCGTCATCCCCACGTATAAGGAAGCGGATTCCATCGGAGAGTTGATCGAGCGCGCCGGGGCGAGCCTGGCAAGCTCCGGCGAGGAATATGAGCTGATTGTGGTTGATGACAACAGCGGCGATGGTACCGCTGAGATCGCCGAGGAACTTGGCCGCACGTTGCCCGTGCGGGTTCTGCGCCGTCCGGGCCGCCAGGGACTTGCAACCGCCGTCGTCGACGGTTGGGGAATCGCGCGCGGCGACCTGCTGGCTGTGATTGACGCGGACCTTCAGCATCCGCCTGAAATTTTGACTTCTCTTGCCAGGGCGCTCCGCGAATCGAACGCCGATCTGGCCGTTGCCAGCCGCTATATCACGGGCGGCGGCACTTCCGACTGGGAACTGAGCCGCCGGTTTATTTCCTGGGGAGCGACGCATCTGGCGGCCACCGTTCTTCCTCTGAAGCTCTCGGCGGTGAGCGATCCCATGTCGGGCATGTTTATGGTGCGGGCCGCCGCGATCGAGGGCGCCAAACTTTCACCGCTCGGATACAAGATCCTGCTGGAGGTTCTGGCCAAGGGGCGCATTGAAAACGTCGTGGAAGTTCCCTACCAGTTTGAGGAACGGACGCGGGGAAGTTCCAAGCTCGGCCTTCGCCAATACGGCGAGTACCTGGCGCACCTGATGCAACTGTCAGGGTCCACCGGCCAGTTCGGCGCCTGGGTTGAATACAGCCTCGTGGGGCTCACGGGTGCGGTGGTTGATCTGGGACTGATCCATTGGGGCGCGGAGCGTGCCGGCTGGGCGCCAGCCTGGATGGTGCCCGTTGCGGTCCAGATCGCGCTCGTTTGGAATTTTTTGTGGAACCAGTTGGTGACGTTCCGACGCCGCATGCCGGCGAACCTTGCCCAGGGCAAAGCCGTTTCACGGTTTCTCGTTTATGAGCGGATCTGCCTGCCCGGAGCGATCATCAACATCGGCCTGACGCTTCTGCTGGCCCATGGCGGCCTGAGAATTGTGGCAGCGGCGGCCTGCGGTGTTGTGGCGGATGGCGTCTTTAATCTGCTCTTTAAGGTGCCTGCCATCTGGAGAATTTGGGGTCTGCACCGTTCCCGTTCCCGTGCCTAGCGGGCGATCGCAAACTCCTGTTCCTGCCTTACAGTTTCCGCCTCCCGGCGTTGAGGCGGCCCATGATCCGCATTGTCCTGAGGGTTGCGCCTAAACAGCATTCTTCCGGCAGCCGATAGGTTCATTAGCATTCCTATGTTGAACCTTGGCGCATC
>CAYWMN010000100.1:0-12598 GCA_964459065.1 uncultured Acidobacteriota bacterium
GAAGGTTGTGATGCCTTCAACGCCCGCAGACGCCAAGGGCTTGCTGAAGTCCTCGATCCGCGACAACAACCCGGTGATCTTTATCGAATCCGAAGTCCTTTATGGCTTAAAGGGTGAAGTTCCCGAGGAGGAATACACCATTCCTCTGGGCGTGGCGGAAGTCAAGCGCCCTGGAAAGGACGTCACCTTGATTGCGCACTCCAAGATGGTCCATGTGGCGCTGGAGGCTGCGCAGGAGCTTGAAGGTGAAGGGATTGATGCCGAAGTCATTGATCCTCGCACCCTGCGGCCACTCGATACCGACGCCATCATCCAATCGGTCCGGAAAACCAACCGGGCGGTGGTGGTCGAGGAAGGCTGGAATTATTGCGGCGTGGGAGCCCAGATCGTCGACACCATTCAGCATCAGGCGTTTGATTACCTTGATGCGCCTGTCCTGCGCGTGACCGGAGCCGATGTCCCCATGCCTTATTCCAAACCGCTGGAGCATCTCTGTGCACCGGACAAAGCCCGCGTCATTGACGCCGTTCACCGGGTGACGTACAAGAGCTAGCCCGGACACTTTCCTACTGAGAGGTTATGTATGGCATCTCGTGTCCTTATGCCCAAAGGCAGTGACAGCATGACGGAGGGCAAGGTCCTCAAGTGGCTCAAGAATGAGGGCGACAAGGTTTCGAGCGGCGACGCTCTGGTTGAAATTGAAACCGACAAGGTCGATATGGAAGTCGAATCGATGGCCTCGGGCGTCCTTCGCAAGGTGATCGTCCAGGCCGGCGCGACGGTTCCGGTGGGCCAGTTGCTGGCCGTCGTCGGCGGCGCTGAAGAGGACATTGCCTCGGTCATTTCGGACAATGGCGGGGCCCCGGCGGCAAAGCCGAAACCTGCCGAATCTGAAAGCAAGCCGGCTCCTGCGACTCCCGCCGCCCCGGCTGCACCTGCTGCCCCGGCTGCTGAGGCAGGCCCCAAATTGGTTGCGTCGCCCGCCCGCCCCGAGGGGCGCATCCTGGCGTCGCCTCTGGCCAAGAAGTTGGCGCGCGATGCGGGAATTGATTTGGCTTCGATCCAGGGTTCCGGGCCCGGCGGCCGCATTATCCGCCGGGATGTTGAAGGCGCTGCCGCGGCAGGTCCCGCACGCGTTCCGCGGATGATGCCTTCACTGCAAGGGCCGGAATATCGTGATGAGCCTTTGAGTTCCATGCGCAAGACGATTGCGCAGCGCCTGGCGCAAAGCCTGGGACCCGTCCCGCACTTTTATCTGACGATCGAAGTGGACATGAAGAAGGCCAGAGAACTGCGGGAAGCGGTGAACAAGATCAAGCCGGATCTGAAGCTCGGCTACAATGACATTATCGTCAAGGCGTGCGCTGCAGCCCTTACCGAGAACCCGGACGTGAACGCCAGCTTTATGGGCGAAGCGATCCGTTTTCACAATCGCGTCCACGTCGGCGTTGCCGTGGCCATTGAGGGTGGCGGGCTGATTACGCCGGTGATCCGCGACTGCAACCTGAAGACGCTGGAGACCATCGCCCTCGAAGCCGATGACCTGATCGCAAGAGCGCGGACCCGGAAGCTGAAGCCCGAGGAATACGCGGGTAGCACCTTCAGTGTTTCCAACCTGGGAATGATGGGAATCGAGGAATTCTCCGCGGTCATCAACCCTCCCGAAGGCGCCATCCTGGCGGTGGGTTCGGTGGTGGACAAGCCCGTGGTGGAAGACGGCGAGATGAAGATTGGTACCCGCTGCCGCATGACGCTTTCCTGCGATCATCGCGTGGTTGACGGCGCAACGGGCGCTCGATTTCTTCAAACGCTCCGGCAAATTCTCGAGAACCCGGTTTTGCTGGCCCTTTAGCTTGCCGCAGAGGCGCCTGGCTTCCGGCTGGTGATCAGACCCGGTTTCAGGAAGCCTCCATGAGACGCTTGCCCTCCGGTTGGTTGGGGACCTCCCGCGCTTCAAGCGGGAATCCCATCTTTTTCCAACCGGCCAGGCCTCCGGCAAGCGGCCTGACGCGCGTTAATCCCCGCCTTTTGAGCATCAGGGCAACGTGGGCGCTGGTTGCCTCATTGGGGCAGGTGCAAAAGAGCACCAGCTCCCGCGCCGCCGGAATTTCCGCGTAGCGCTGGTCAAATTCTTCCGAAGGCACAACAACCGCGCCCGGAATGGTGTTCGGGTCCGATTCGAAATCGATGGCGAGGCGCAAGTCCACGATGGTGATGTCCTCTCCGTTGTCGATCTTCTGTTTGAGTTCCTCGGCAGTGATGCGGCTGATTCGTAACCTCCGCAGGAACCTCTGCCGTTGGAAATACTTCCAGGCAAGATACAGGATCACTCCAGCCACCAGCGCCACAAGGAGCCACATTCCAAACCCAAGCGCAATTTCCGCGATGGACTGCAGTTGATGGCTGAAGGCGTAGCCGAGGGCCACAAAAGTTCCGATGTAGGCCAACGCTCCCGCCCCGTCAAACAGCAGGAAACGCCCCGTTCGCATTCCAAACGTGCCCGCCATGGGGGGCGCCACAATGCTGAACCCGGGGATGAATTTGGCCACGACCAGCGCATTGGGACCCCAGCGGGCATATAAATTTTGCGTTTTTCGGACGCAGGAGTCCTGCTCCAGCGAGATGCGGCACAGCACATTCAGCACGCCCGATCCTTTGAGCCGCCCGATCTCGAACCAGATGCTATCCGCCACGAGAGAACCCGCCACGGTCAGCACCACGACCCAGGCCAGATTCAAGTCTCCGGTTCCGGCCAGCGCCCCGCCGGCCAGCAGCAGCGGAATCGATGAGATCGGGAAGCCGAACTGCTCGGCAAAGACCCAAACGGCCAGGACCGCGTAACCGTAGTGTATGAGAAACTGGATGGTCGCATCCATCTTGAAGACTATCCACCTTGGTTTAATTTTCGCGCACTTCTCTCCAAAATCTTGCGGCAAGCCATGCACGAACTAGGAGCCCTGTGTTCCTTTAGATGATCGCACCGGGCTAAACGTCCAAAGAATTTTTGATCCGCAACAGACTCTTGGAGGAAAATCCAGACTCATGTATTCTGGTTTGCGATGCCTCAAAAGAAAAGATTTCAGATCGGGTTAGTTCAAATGGCCTGCGCCTCGGACCCCCGCGAGAACCTCCGCCGGGCCGTCAAGGGAGTTCGCGAGGCGGCCCGCAAAGGCGCCGCGGCCGTTTGCCTGCCGGAGCTTTTCCGCTCCAGATACTTTTGCCAGAGCGAGGACGCCCGGGCCTTTGACCTGGCTGAACCCATCCCGGGCCCCACTCTTAAGGAGCTTTGCAAAGTTGCCCAAAACGCCAAGGTTGTCCTGATTGCGCCCCTGTTTGAGCGCCGGGCTCCGGGGGTCTACCACAACAGCGCCGCCGTGATCGATGCGGACGGCAAGCTGGCGGGTCTTTATCGCAAAATGCATATTCCCGACGATCCGGGCTACTACGAAAAGTTCTATTTCACTCCCGGCGATCTGGGTTTTCATGCCTTTAACACGCGCGTCGGGCCTGTGGCGCCGCTCATTTGCTGGGACCAGTGGTATCCGGAGGCTGCGCGCCTGGTTGCGCTGGAAGGAGCGGGCGTCATTTTCTATCCCACCGCGATCGGCTGGCACCCTCATGAAAAAACAAAGTTCGGGGCGTCGCAGCGGGACGCCTGGAAGACCGTTCAGCGCGGCCACGCCATCGCCAATGGAGTTTATGTTGCTGCGGCGAATCGAATCGGGTATGAGGAAAACGCCGGCGGTGGCGGGATCGAATTCTGGGGATCGTCGTTTATCGCCGACCCGCAGGGAGTAATCCTTGCGGAAGCCTCCGCTGACCGGGAAGAGATTCTCCTCGCCGAAATTGATCTCAATCACCTGGAAGATGTCCGGCGGAACTGGCCCTTTCTTCGCGACCGGCGGATTGACGCTTACAAGGATATCGAGCGCCGCTATCTTGACCGGCAAGCAGGGGGCGGAAAAGACTAGTGCCGCCTTCACCTTCTGCCCTTGGTTATCGCTTTCCCGCCGAATGGGAATCCCATGAGGCCACCTGGATCGCCTGGCCGCACAATGTGACGGATTGGCCCGGACGCTTTGCGCCCATTCCCTGGGTTTACAGCGAATTCGCCCGCAAGATTACGCCGGGCGAAAAGGTTCGCATCATCGTGGCTTCCAAGTCGCAGGAGTCGCGCGCGCGGCGCGTGCTCACCCGGGCGGGAGTGGATCTTGCTCGCGTGGAATTCTTCCCCTTTCCCACCGATCGCGGATGGACCCGCGACTCCGGCCCGATCTTCTTGAAGCGACAGGCTTCTTCCTCCACGCGTCCGGCCCAGGGCAAATCCGCCGGAGGTCCGCGCGGCCTTTCCAATGTGGCAGTGATTCGGTTCCGCTTCAATGCCTGGGCCAAGTATCCCGAATGGCGCAAAGACGACGCCATCCCGGAGCGCGCCGCCCGCGCCCTGAAGCTTTCGCTGCTGGAAGCCCGCGCGGGGAAGCGAGATATCGTCCTTGAAGGCGGAAGCATTGAGGTAAACGGCCAGGGGACGCTGCTTGCCACCGAAGAATGCCTGCTCGACCCAAACGTCCAGGCGCGGAATCCCGGCCTCAGCCGGCCGGAGCTTGAAGCCGCCTTGCGCGCAAATCTGGGCGTCCGCAACATCCTGTGGCTGGGGTGCGGCATCGCCGGCGATGATACGCACGGCCACGTGGATGATCTCTGCCGCTTCGTCAACCCCAAAACCGTGGTCCTGTGCAGGGAATACAATCCCAGCGATCAGAATTACCGGGTGCTTGAGGAAAATCGCGAGCGGCTTGAGGGAATGCGCCTGGAAGACGGTTCGCGGATCGAGGCCGTCCCGCTGCCCATGCCCGCTCCACTTTGCTTTGAAGGGCAGCGCCTGCCGGCAAGCTATGCCAACTTTTACATCTCCAACGCCGCCGTGCTCGTGCCCACCTTCAACGACCCGAACGACCGGATCGCGCTCGGCGTGTTGTCGGACCTGTTCACGGACCGTCCCGTCGTCGGCATTCACGCCGTCGATCTGGTCTGGGGACTTGGAACGATCCACTGTCTCACCCAGCAGCAGCCCACGCAGTCCTGAAGAATTTCCGGCAAGCAGTTCTCTCGTCATCACCCTGGGCAAAGCGAAGTCCTAGCCTCTTTTCCGGGAAACGCCGCGGAGGCTGCGCAGAGCTTACGCTCAGCCCACACGAGCGTTCAAACCGCCCGGTTTTTCAAGTCATCAGGACTGACGACAGCCGGCGAACACAGTGCTGAATTTCCCGGCGCGCAACCGTGGCTGAGCGCGACGCACCCTGCCGGGCTCATGGTGGCCGTCAATCCTGCCGAAAAAACTGAGGGGTGGTTTCACCGGAGCCTTCAGCGCCGTTCGATGAAAAGCGGAGCAAGCGGCTCCAGAGGAGACCCGGAAAACAGCGGGGACCACGCCCCTGTAAGGAGGGGATTTGGCTGGAGGGCATGGCGCGTCTCGCATCTTATATTTCATAGCCGGAGTAGCTCTTGGGGGCTTTTTCCTCGCCGGGTGCGGCGGAGGGGCTCCCGGAATGAGTCCTGGTGTCTCGGTGAGCATTTCGCCTTCCAGCGCTTCGCTGTTCAACAACCAAACGGTGCAGTTTACGGCTTTCGTCAGCGGGACAACCAACACATCGGTGGCGTGGTCGGTGAACGGCGTTGCGGGCGGCAATAACACCGTGGGGACCATCAGTACTGCGGGCTTGTACACGGCTCCGGCCCAGCCGCCTACTCCCAACGTGGTCACGGTGACGGCCACGACGGTTGCCGCTCCGGCGGCTTCCGGCTCGGTACTGATTACTCTCGGCAACCCGCCGCCCAAAATCACCTCGCTCTCCTTCACAACGATCGATGCCGGGAGTCCTGATACCCCGCTGGTGGTTTCAGGAACGGGTTTCACGACGCAATCGCAGGTGGTGTTCGGCCCGACGGCGCTCGCCACCACCTTTGTTTCCTCAACCGAGCTTACGGCCACGGTCCCGGCAGCGAACCTGGCCTCCACCGGAGCTTTTCCGGTGACGGTCCGGACGCCCGCTCCGGGCGGCGGAACTTCCAATGCCGTTAACCTCACGGTCCACGTTGTGGTGGTCGTCAGTCCCACGAGCGCCAGCCTCACGGTCGGCCAAACGCAGCAATTCAACGCCTCCCTCACCGGGAGTTCCAATCAGAGCGTCACCTGGTCTGCGAACGGCGTGGCCGGGGGCGACGCCACGGTGGGAACCATCGAGGCGAGCGGGCTTTATACGGCCCCCGCAATTCCAAACACCGTGACCGTCACCGCCACCAGCGTGGCCGATCCCGGAGGCAGCGCTTCAGCCTCGGTCAGCGTCACGAACCCCGTGCCGAGCATCAGCAGCGTTTCACCCTCCAGTCTGGTAGCGGGCGCGGGCGATACGGTCTTGACCGTTAATGGCTCTGGATTCGCCCAGCAATCCGGAGTGACGCTGGGCGGCACGGCGCTTGCCACCACTTATGTGAGCGCCACGCAGTTGACGGCTACGGTGACCTCCAGCCAGTTGGCAACCGGCGGCTCGTTTCCGCTGTCGGTGGTTAACCCTGCTCCAGGCGGAGGGACGAGCACCGTCAACTTCCCGATTGACGCGGCTCCGGCCCTTACCAGCGCCGCCAGCGCTTCTTTTACGGTGGGAACTGCGGGATCATTCACCGTGACGGCGACGGGGTATCCGGCGCCCACGCTGGGTGAAACGGGAGCCTTGCCCGCCGGTGTGACGTTTGATTCGGCATCCGGCGTGCTGGGCGGAACTCCGGGGCCGGCGACAGCCGGAACTTATAGCATCAGCTTTACCGCTACGAACGGAGTGGGCGCGCCGGCCACGCAAAACTTCACGCTGACGGTTGACAACCCCGCGCCGGTTCTTTATTCCATGTCGCCAAACGCCGCGACCGCAGGTGATTCCGACTCAGCGCTCACGGTTACCGGGGCTGATTTTACCCCGCACTCAGTGGTCTATTTTGACGCCACCGCTCTGACAACCGTCTATGGAAGCTCGACCCAACTCACTGCAACGATTCCCGCCTCGCTGCTGGCCAGCACCGGCGCCTTCAGCATCACGGTGATGACTTCGCCGCCGGGCGGCGGCACATCGACGTCGCTGACTTTCACGGTTTGGCCCGGCTATCCGCGGCCGGGGGCGGGAAGTGTCCTCGACGGCCCTCCGCCTCCGCTGACACCGATTCCCCACAACGGGACCCTGGTTTCCGTGCTCGACTGGACTTCAAAGGACAACCAGGGAGACGCTGAGGACGTGATCTCGGCCGATCATCTGGTTGCCGAAATGGGGATTCCCAATATCGATACCACGGATTTCACCACGGCCGCCGCCAATCCGTTCATCGTGGTAGCAGGCGTTTTGAACACGCCGTCAAGCCTGTCGTCGACGGACATTACGAATCTTACCAACTACGTGAGCGGCGGCGGCACGCTTTACCTGTGGGAGCCGAACGTGAGCGGTCTGCTCACGGCGCTGGGCATTGCCTCGCCTCCAAACGACTACTCCGGCCTCGCAAATGAGCAGCGCCCGCTGACGTTTGACACCTCGCAGAACGATCCCCTTCTGAAGTACATCAACGCCCCGGAAGAGATCAACTGGGCTCCGTTCTTCCCCCTGGGCGACGTCACGCGCGGGTACGCGAGCGGGTCATGCACGCCGCTGGCCACTTGGAGCACGGGGGATTACGCTGTTCTGAGGTGTGACATCGGAACGGGGCGGGCGTACGTTTTCGGCTGGAGGCTTCGGCCGCTCGTGGAATTGCCGGAGCTGCAACTGGGCAACGACACCGGGCCCCAGGGCGTCAACTCCATTGTTCCGGATGCGGACATCTGCCGCCTGATGATGCGCTCGAGCTATGAAACCTACGCCGCGAATCCGCAGGAGCGCCAGTGGGCGCCCGACGGCCACCACGCCGCGCTGATCATCACGCACGACGTGGACGCCACCGTGTCCTATCAGAACGTCCCGGCAGGGGTGGATTTTGAGACTGACCTGGGAATCAAGTCGACGTACCTGTTTACGACCAGTCCCTATGACAATGGCTGGATCAGCGGCATGTACAGCGCCTCGGGCCACGAGGATATCCAGTATGCGCTCGACCACGGATTCGACGTTCAGGGCCACAGCTTCGGGCATTTTCCGGATTTCAATATCGCCCCTTACAGCCTGACGAATCCGCCTTCGGAATCCGCGTCAAATTATCAGCCCCTGTTTACGTTGATATCCTCCAGCCCTTTCTGCTGCACCAGCGGCATGAGCCTTATCGGAGAACTCGGCGTCAGCAAGTGGCTGCTCGAACATGATTTCAATATTGCCGTCACAACCTTCCGGTCGGGCTACACCGAGATTCCCCCCAATTTCCCGCAAGGGCTTGCGGCCACCGGCTACCAACGCGACTTGAGCTACCTGAACGGCCTGACGCGCGGCACTTTTCCCTTTGCGACTTTCTCCCTTAACACCAGCACCACTCCCACCACCATAAACCCTTATCCGGTCATGGAATATCCCATGTCTATTTCGGACGATGCCTCGCCCGTCGCCGGGCTTACCGGCTTGACCACGGCGACCGTCAGCGATTACGTCCAGGCGTGGGAAAAGGTGATCAAGTTCAATTACGATAACAACGCGCCCACCGTTCTGCTGATCCATCCCATTGATACCACGGCGCGCTTCCAGGTGCTTCAGCAGCTTCTCGCAGACCTCAAGAACCAGGGGCTGGACTTGTGGGTTGGAGACCTCACGACCTTCGCAAACTTCTGGGAAGCCCAGGGCACCACCAACGCTAAAGGCTGGTAACCGCGCCGCTCCGACTGACAAGACGCAAAACACTCCTGAAGCTCGCCCGCATTCGCTCCTCAAGTTAACGCTCCAGAGGCAGGATTGTGTTAATCTGGGCCCAGATGCCGGAGGGGAGCGCTCGACGGCCTCTAGCGCCGGGCTCCGGCAAAGCTGCCAATCCGGGGTGCCGACAATGAAGGTCCTGATCACCGGGTCGAGCGGGTTGATTGGTTCGGCACTGATTGTCGCCTTGAAGGCCCAGGGCCACAGCGTGGTCCGGCTGGTGCGCCGGGCGGCGAAGGGCGAAGAGGGCCGGGCAGGCTGGGACCCGGAAACCGGAAAGCTCGATCCCGACGTTTTTGAGGGCGTCGACGCGGTGGTGAATCTTGCCGGAGAGAATATCGGGGCGGCGCGCTGGACGCCTGAGCGGAAAAAGCGAATGCGCGAAAGCCGCGTGCGGGCGACCAAACTGCTTTCAGAAACTCTGGCGCAGCTCGACCATCCGCCAGAGGTTCTGGTTTCGGCATCTGCCGTGGGATATTACGGTTCGCGCGGAGCGGAAGTGCTTTTCGAGGAGGCGGCGCCCGGCTCAGGCTTTTTGCCGGAGGTTTGCGCGGCCTGGGAAGCCGCAACCGAACCCGCAAAAGAGCGCGGAATCCGCGTGGTCAATCTGCGCATCGGCATGGTCTTGAGCGGCAAGGGCGGGGCGCTCCAACCAATGGTTTCGGCTTTTAAAATGGGTGGGGGCGGAAAGCTTGGCGATGGGCGGCAGTTTATGGCCTGGGTTGCTATCGACGATCTTACCAGGGCAATTCTGTTTGTGATGGAAAATAAATCCCTTCGAGGCCCTGTGAACGCTGTGGCTCCGAGTCCCGTCAGTAACGCCGAATTTACCAAAACCCTCGGCAGGGTTCTAGGACGCCCCACCCTGTTTCCGATGCCTGCCTTCGTTGTTCGACTGCTATTCGGGGAGATGGCAGACGCTCTGCTGCTGGCAAGTGCCCGTGCTGAGCCGCGGCGGCTGCTGGATAGCGGTTTCACCTTCCAGCACGCGCAGCTTGAGGGAGCGCTTCGGCACGTCCTCGGAAAGGTGTATAATTAAGAAATACATTGGGATTCGAATGAAAATTAAGGTTTTGTTCTTTGGACTCACTCACGAACTGACGGGCCTCCAAGAAGACCATGTTGAGCTTGCCGAAGGCGGGAATCTCGATCACCTGAGGCGTTTGTGCGAAGGACGCTTTCCCCGTTTGCGCGAGTTCGCGGGCTCCCTGTTGCTTGCTGTGAATCAGCAAGTTGCGGAAAGCTCGTCTCCCTTGCAGGATGGGGATGAGGTGGCGTTCATGCCGCCGGTCAGCGGTGGTTGCGGTTCATGCCGGGACGTTTACAGGATCACGCGTGACAAAGTCACTACAGCGGATCTCGCCGAGTCGCTCAAGGGCCCGCAGGCCGGTGCGGTTGTAGTTTTTGAGGGCATCGTTCGCGAGCAATCCCACGGACGAAAAACGCTTTACCTTGAGTATGAAGCGTATGAGCCGATGGCGATTCGCAAGATGGAAGAAATCGGCGAGGAAGCGAGAAGCCGGTTCGAGATTGAAAATGTGGGGATCATTCACCGGGTAGGGAAGCTGGAAATTGGAGAAACCAGTGTAGCGATTGTCGTCACGGCCGCGCATCGCCAGGCCGCGTTTGAAGCCTGCCAATACGCCATCAACCGGCTGAAGCAGACGGTGCCCATCTGGAAAAAGGAGTTCTTTGAAGATGGAGGCGTCTGGGCTGAAGGCGAGGCTCCAATACGATCGCTGGTCGAGGCGAAAGGATAATCCTGCTTCGGGTAAGCCCGGCGTTGCAAAAGTTTAAAGAAGGGTCGGGGTCAAAGGTCAACCGAAAAATGGAGAACTATTTAGACGTTGCGGTGGGCGTTGCGCGTGAGGCAGGAGCGTTTCTCAAGGAGTTTTCAAAAGGGCCCATCGAGATTTCATACAAGCAGAAATCGGATCTGGTGACGAAAGCTGACCGTGGCTCGGAGGCGCTGATTCTCGAGCGTCTTCACAAGCATTTTCCGGATCACTCCGTGGTAGCGGAAGAAAGCGGGGGCGAGGCCACGGGTTCCGATTACTGCTGGTACGTCGATCCGCTGGACGGCACCACGAACTTTGCGCACGGCTTCCCGGTCTATTGCGTAAGCATTGCTCTGGCTTACCGCGGAGAGGTCATCGCCGGAGTTGTTTACGATCCCAACCGCGAGGAACTCTTCCAGGCGGAACGCGGCGGGGGCGCGTATCTGAATAACCATCGCATCAGCGTTTCACAAAACGCGAACCTTTCCGAGGGCTTGCTGGCCACCGGTTTCCCACCCTTTGGCCGGAACCATGGTTTGAACCTCAAATTCTTTTTCAAGCTGACCAGCCTTTCGCATGGAATCCGCCGCGCGGGCGCCGCGGCGTTGGACCTCTGCTCGGTGGCGGTGGGGCGCTTCGAGGGATTTTGGGAGCTCAAATTGAATTCCTGGGACAAGGCGGCCGGCGCACTGCTGGTGATGGAAGCGGGCGGCCGCGTCACCGATCTCGCGGGCGGTGAATTCAGCCTCCAGAAGGATGAGATCTTTGCGTCAAACGGTTTGGTTCATGAGGCCATGCTCGAGGCCTTTTCCGGGATTCTGGATGAGGACAGGAAGGTTGAGTGCAGTCAAGAACGAGGTTCGTAGCCTTCCAGCGTTCGTGGTATGGAACGCTGCGAAAAGGGGCGGGGAAGCGCATGCGGCCTAAGCGCCATGCGAGACGTCGTGGCCTGATTACGCTGTCGCTTTCAGGGCGCGAAGCCCGAGTTCCCTTGTCCGGCCGGTCGCCCGGGCCGGAAATCACCCAGACGGATATCCACCTGCGCCGGCTGGGCCCGGCGTACGATGGCCTGAAGATTGTCCATCTCACCGATATTCACCACAGCCTTTACACGCCGCTTCACGATGTGGAGCGGGCCGTCAATCTTGCCAATCAGCTTGAGCCTGACCTGATCGTGCTCACCGGCGACTACGTGACGTTTTCGCCCTCCTACATCTGGCCGGTGGCGCAAGTGCTGGGGAAACTCAGCGCGCGGCTGGGAGTCTTTGGCGTGCTGGGCAATCACGATTTCCAGGTGGACGCCGATGAGATGACGCGCGCGCTGGAGGCTCAGCAGATCCGCATGCTTCGCAATTCCAGCTTTGCCCTGAGCCTGGGCCACTCGCCGCTGTGGCTGATGGGAGTGGACGACCTGTGGTGGGGCGCCGACGATCTTGACGCCGTGGCCAGGCACGTGCCCGCGCACGATCCCAAGATCCTGCTCTGCCACAACCCGATGGGCATCCGCATGGCGGTGAAGCATCAGATCGACCTGGTCCTTTCCGGGCACACGCACGGCGGCCAGGTGAGGCTGCCGCTGGTGGGCGCGATCTACGGAAACCCGAGGCTTGGCAAGCGCTTCATTCAGGGCTGGAATCGCCTCGAGGGCACGCAGATCTACGTCAGCCGGGGGATCGGCAAGGTGCTGCTGCCACTGCGCGTCGGGTGCCCTTCGGAGATTGCCTGCCTGCGCCTGCACTCGGGCTCCGCTCCCAAAGCCAGCTGACCCACCGGGCGTTTGCAACCCACAGTGTAAATCCTACCCAATGTGCCGTTTTGAAACGCTTTTTGAATTCCCACGCCAAGCTTAATCTGTAACGTGCTGATAATAAAAGGCTTGGAATTTTGTAATTCTTGAGCCCAAAATCCCATTCGTCCCATTTGGGCGGGCAAAGACGGGTTGTAGCCTAG
>CAYWMN010000101.1:0-12549 GCA_964459065.1 uncultured Acidobacteriota bacterium
TAGTTGGGATTGATCTCGGGGTCCGTGGTGGCATCCTTATTGCTTTCGTAGGTCTCCAGGGGTTCCAGGATCTCAGCCACCGCGGCGTCCACCATGGCCTGTTCCATGTTCGGAGCCGTGTTGTTTTCCAGAATGAACTGGACAGCGGATTTGGCCGCGATGCGTCCTTCGGCGTGGGAGCCGGAGGAGAATTTGTGACTGGAGGCTCCTGAGGCGTCGCCCGCGCAGAACAAACCTTTTACGGTCGACATGTTGGCATAACCCCAGAAGTACTCGTTCTTGGTCTCGCCGGATTGCAGATCCTCAGGCCCGCTGACCCAGGCGCCCGAGGCTCCGGAATGCGATCCGATAAAGTAAGGTTCGGCAGGAGCAATCTCCGAACTCTTCTCTTCGGGCTGAGTGTTGGTTCCCGCCCAGAGCAGGGCTTGGGAGATGGTCATATCCAGAAAGTCCTCCCACGCCTCCGATTCCAGCTCCTTCATCTTCTTCTTATAGGCTTTGGGATCGTCCTTCAGGGTATCGGCAATCTTCTGGATGGCCTCCTCAGTCCGCATGAAGAGCGGTCCTTTGCCCTCCATGATGTCGAGCATTCCGAGGTAGTTGCGGAGGTTTGCCGGGACGGGCTTTACGCGGCCGTAGGGCAGCCAGTTGTCCAGCTCGGCCCTGCGCTCCACCATGTAATTGCCGTCCATGGCGTTGGTGGCGCGGGATTTGAACAGCAGGAACCAGGCTCCGACCGGTCCGTAGGCGTCTTTGAAGCGAACCGGGATAAAGCGGATTTCCTGGCAAGTCATTTCTGCTCCGGCCTTCATCGTGAAATAGGCGGAAGAGCCTGAATTCCACGGTGGATACCAGGCGCGCCCCATGCCTTCGCCGGAACTGCGCGGCTTGAAGACGTGCACGGCGCCGCCCATTGCGGCCAGCGTCGCCTTGGCTTTAAAGATGTAGACTTTGTTTTCGCGGATAGAAAAACCGACCGCACCGGCACAGCGGTCGCCGTCCATCAGAGGTCCGGCAATGAACACCCGCTCAATAATTTGTCCGACGCCGTCCTGCAGCAGAGCGTTTTTCGCAGCCTCAGACACAATCACCTTGTAGGACTCGCCGTTGATCATCAGCTGCCATCGGCCTTCGTGAACGTACTTGCCTTCAGCATCCTTCCAGATGGGAAGACCCCATTTTTCAAAAAGGTGTACGGTTGAGTCCACGTGGCGCGCAATGTTCGCCACCAGGTCTTCCCGGGTCACACCCATCAGGTCGTTTCTTACGTAGTTCACGTAGTCTTTGACGGAGTTGGTGCCATCCTTGAGTCCCACGTACTGATTGATTGCGGAAAGGCCCATCGCCACGGCGCCCGAGCGGTCCATTGCGGCCTTGTCCACGAGGGTCACCTTCAAGCCATTCTGCTTGGCCCAATGGGCCGCTTCCACGGCGGCGCCACAGGCAGCCATTCCACCGCCCAGAATGAGCAAGTCGGTATCAACAACAACGGTCTCAAAATTAGCCATGGAGCGCCTCCTTGCTGCCCAGAGTAAACACTTCCGGCAGACCGAGAGATTCAGGTTCGGTAAACAGGGCGGTGCTATCCAGGCCGTCGGCTTCGCTGCTGAAGCCACCGTCGGGAACCGCAGAACCTTCCGCTGTGGTCCGGATCGGGAATTTGAATCGCTTGAGAGTTCCATTGCGGAACTTCACGGTCCACATAATGGAATCTGTGGAGCGCATCGGGGTCGCCGAGGCGCCTAGGGGCACGAAATCGGCGTAACTGCGAACCTCAATTGCTTGGTTGGGACAAATCTTGACGCAGTTGTAGCATTCCCAGCACATCGAAACGTCTTGGTTGTAGGCTTTCATTGTGTCTTTGTCCAAAACCATCAGGTCGTTTGGACAAATGTATTGGCACGCTGTTTTGTCCAGCGCTTTACACCCGTCACACTTATTGGGATTTACGTAGCTCGGCATTGAGCCTCCTTCGGAGGTGTTGTTCCTACTCTTGACAGGACAGCCTGGCATTTGGTTGCCTGAGAAAGTTTGATTCCCACGGTTTCTGAAGAAATCGCAATTTCGCACCAGGACATGTGTTTTCCTTAGAAACTCAAAAGGTAGAAACAAGTCCACGTGACCCCGTCCACGCAAGACGTCCGGGTTGGTATGGACTGGGCCTGCTTCTACTCGAGAGCCTCGCCTGTGCAATAAAACCTTGTGCCCATTCCCGGGTGGCGGCGGCATGGACATGGGCGTAACTGGCCCACACATTCCCTACGAGCATTCCGTCTCGCCTGCCAAAGCAACCCGTTCCTCGATGCACTGCACAAGCTGTGGGCGGAAGCGAATCGGTTGTCACAATCTTTGAGTAGTGGAATTCGTGACCGCGGATCTTCGTCCCAAGGGGGTAGTAAGGATTAGGCGAATCGACGACAAGTTCCACATACCCATGCCCTTGCGGCTTGGCACACACTTCCACCTCGAGGGGAAGTACTCCAGCCATGGGAAACTTCGCGCCTTTCCAACGGATGGCCTGTGAAAGCAGCATAAGCCCTCCGCACTCGGCGTAGATGGGAAGCCCCCTGAGCGCGTAATGGCGAAGGGATGTGAGAAAGCCGGAATTCGAGGCGAGTGCTTGCGCATGGGTTTCCGGGAATCCTCCCCCGATATAAAGAGCATCCAGATCTTCCGGTAAGGCCGAGGTTGTGAAGGCGGACAGGCGACAGAGTCGCGCGCCCGACTTTTCCAAGGCCTCAACATTGTCGGGGTAATAGAAGGAGAAAGCCGAGTCGTGCAGGATGGCAATCTTCAGACCATGACCATCTTCTGTTCGCTCAGTATTTTCAAACCTGGTGGATACAGGCGGCACGGACCCTGCAAGTTCTAAAATTCTTTCCGTACTGAGGCGGCCTTCGACCGCTGAAAGAATCTTCCTGCGAAGAACCCTAATCCCTTCATGCTCCTGCGGCGGCACCAAGCCGAGATGCCGGGCGGGGAACAGGCCACTTGAATCGGCCTTTGGCAGAGCCCCGAGCACCGGGACGCCGCAAACGGACTCCACAGACTCCCTGAGAATCGACTCGTGCCGGGCGCCGCAGACATGGTTGAGGATTACCCCCCCAATTCGAACGTCCGGATCCAGCTTCAGGCATCCGAGCAGAAGGGCTGCAACGGTGTGAGTGACTTTGGAGGCATTCAGGATCAGGACGACAGGCGCTTGCAGCAGCTTCGCCAGTTCCGCCGTGCTGTGAGTCCCGCGGGCATCAACACCATCAAAAAGGCCGCGATTGCCCTCCACCAGATTCAGACCGTTGGGCAGAGCATGGGCGCGAAACAGTTGGAAGGTCCTTTCGGGACCCATTAAGAAGGTGTCCAGATTCCGTGCCGGGTGTTGGGAAGCCCAACTGAGCCATGCGGCGTCAATGTAATCGGGCCCCTTTTTGAAGGCCGTTGCGGAAATCCCTGCTTGGTGTGCAAGAAGCAGCAAGGCGCTTGAAACGAGAGTCTTCCCGGAATCACCGGATAACCCGGCTACTACCACGCGCGGCGTTGTGGCCGAGATGTATTGCATTTCCTTTTCGGCATCCAGACAGCCGCGTTTCCAGGCCGGCTTGCGGCACTTGGTGCGCCAGGCTGTCCGGGATGAGAACGTCTCCTTAACGGGGACGATCTCACTCAGCGCTGGAGCAATATTGGTGAATTCCTCCTCACAACATCTTCGGTCCCTATGCTGCTTCAGCCGATGGGTATAGAAATTTGGGGGACTCCCTGAATGGAACCAGCCAGGCTGCCGGATTCCCCCCTTCTTGTTTCCGCGCTTGCGCCTTTGGCTCTGAGGTTCGAGGCACGGATTCTTCGATCGCCGCAACGCCAAGGAGGTCCCGCATCTTCAGTCTGGCTTTGTGCAATTGCGATTTCGATGTGCCAACTGAACAACCCATGAGTTCGGATATTTCAACGTGCGCGTAGCCTTCGATATCATGCAGGATCAAGACGGCTTTAAAGCCAGGAGGAAGCTGGTCCATGGCCCGTTCCAGGCTGACGCGGTCTGCCGCTTCCGACATCCGGGCGTCCACCTTTCCGAATTCCATCTTGCGGGGGCAACCCGTCATGTTGTCTGGACCAGAAGTCTCTTCCAGAGGCGTTTCCCTGCGCCAACTTGCTTTTTGAAATCTCAGCAGGGTGACGTTGATGGCGATCCGCCGCAACCACGTGCAAAAGTCCGATTCGCCTCGGAACGTATCGAGCTTCTGGAAGGTTCGGAGAAACGTCTCTTGCGTCAGATCTTCAGCCTCGTCCGGGTTACCTGTCATGCGAAGACAGAGGGCCCACACCCGCGGCCGATAGGCAAGGTAGAGGTCTTCGAATTCATCGATTGACGGACGGTTGAATTGCTGACTCGGATTTGAGGGTGCTTCCGGACAGCCAAAGGTTGCTTGTTCAATGTCGCTTTCGGATGCTGCAATCGCCATGGTTCGTTTGCCTTTCTGATTCCTAACGTGAAAGTATGCTCGGCCAGGAAGGAGCGAACAATTCGGACTAACCCGCTCGCGCCAACGATTAATACCTAGGTGGTATTACCTAGGGAGCGGCGGGACGCGTCTCGCAGCCAGGGTTGAAAAAGGCCTTGACTTGAGCCAATTGAATAGTCTGGTTAAAAGGGCTATAAATATAAATTAGAGGACACGGAGATCAAGCTGGAATGCCGCCTGCCCGAACTTCATGCCATTTTCCTGAATACACCTGAAAAGGATCAGGACATGGGAGAGAAGGAAACCTCCGTCGGCGAATGTGAAATCGACCCGCTTCCCATTGCTGCACCTGCCCGGCGGACACGAAACCAATGACCGAAAAGACCCCTCCGATCATCGTCTTGTGGACACGGAAAGGGCCGGTAATCGCCAGTGTCGTAGCTTCTATCCTGGGAGCGGCGGTACTTACCGGGTGGGGACTGAACATCCGGTGGCTCACAAGTTTCTCCCCCGGCCAGCCTTCCATGCGTCCAGACTCTGCAGCAGCTTATCTATTGGCGGCCCTGGGGCTTTGGTTACTTCGCGAAAACGGAAATCGAAAGCCCGCGCGGTTTTCGAGGCAGGTGGGACGGGCTTGCGCGGTTCTGGTTGCCGCGTTCGGCGCACTCACACTCAGTGAATATATTCTCGGTTTCAATCTGGGGATTGACCAGATCTTGTTTCGTGATTCCCAGATACCCATTCCCGGATTGTTTCCTGGCCGCGCGACGCCCATGGGCGCCCTGAGTCTCGTTTTCTGGGGTGGCGGGCTGCTTCTTTTGGGCACGAAAAAACGGCCTAGGTTTCAGCTTGCGGAAGTCCTTGCCCTTGCCGTCGTTCTTGATGGCATGTTCGGTCTTTTTGATTATATCCTGCACCCGGCTGCGAGTTTGACGGGGATTGCTCCGGCGAGTTCTCTGGTCCTGTGTGTGCTCGGCGGTGGGCTGCTGACGGCTCGCCACGACCATTTGTTCATGAAATTGCTGGAGAGCCCGCGGAGCGGCGGGGTGGTGTTCCGGCGCCTGTTTCCCGCGGCGGTTGTCATCCCCGTCGCGCTGGCCGTCCTGGCTGGCAGGGCCGAGGCTTTGGGATTTTTTGCCCGGTACGTCGGCCTGACGATGCTGGTCGTCATGACGATGACGGCTTTTGTCTTTGTTGTGATGTGGACAACCAGCTCGCTGAATGAAGCTGATGAGGTCAGGGCGGCGGCGGCCGCTGAACTCCGCATTCGCGCCAGGCAGCAAGCAGCCATTGCCAACCTTGGACATCGCGCCCTGCGAGGGGTCGATCTCACCGTGCTCTTCGAAGAAATCGTCGAGCAAGTCGCGCAGACCCTTGATGTGGGTTATTGCAAAATCCAGGAATTGTTGCCGGACTGCGGGACATTGATCCTGCGGGCGGGGGTGGGATGGAAAAACAGCGGCGCCGGTCATGCGATTGTTGACGCAGGTCCTGGGTTTCAGGCGGGTTACACGCTGTTGAACGAGCACCCGGTAATTGTCCGAAACCTTGCGGAAGAGAAGCGCTTTACCCCGTCACCCTTGCTGGCCGAGGATGGCATCGTGAGTGGGCTGAGCGTCATCATTCCGGGGGAAGGGCGGCCCTTCGGCGTTTTGAGTGCACACTCAAACCAGGTCCGAAGTTTCACCGGCGATGACGTCAATTTTCTGGAGGCTGTCGCCAATGTTCTGGCAGCGGCCATCGGCCGCAAGAGGACCGAAGAAGATTTGCGCCGCTTTAACCGGACCATCCGGACCCTGAGCGAATGCAATCTGGCGATGGTGCGGGCAACGTCCGAGCCCGAACTGCTGCAGAATGTCTGCAACCTGCTGGTGAACCAAGGCGGCTACCGCATGGCGTGGGTGGGTTATGCGGAGCGGGATGAAGCCAGGACGGTTCGCCCGGTCGCCGTTGCGGGAGCCGACGAAGGGTACCTTGCATCCGTGAAAATCAGCTGGGCCGACGTCGAGCACGGCCGTGGGCCGACCGGGACGGCAATTCGCACCCGCATTCCTTACGTCGTGCGCAACATCATGCACGATCAGCATTTTGCCCCGTGGCGGGAAGACGCCGCAAAGCATGGCTATGCTTCCACGGCGGCCCTGCCCTTGATGATCAATGACCAGGCGCTGGGCGTCCTGCGAGTCTACGCCAAAGGTCCGGACGCCTTTGATGGCGAGGAAATGGAGTTGCTGACCGAGTTGGCGGGCGATCTGGCCTTTGGCGTCCAGGCCCTCCGCACGCGCGCTGAGCGGGCCGAAGCCGCCGAAGCCCTGCGCCAAAGCGAAGAACGCTTCCGCCAGATGGCGGAGAACATCCGCGAGGTGCTCTGGATGGTGGATCCGACCCGGACCAAGGTTCTCTATGTCAGCCCGAGTTATCAGAGTGTTTGGGGACGACCGGCGGAGGATGTCTTCGGGCATGGACTTGGATGGTTAGAAGCTGTTCATCCCGATGATCGCAACAGAGTTCGGGCCGCTCTTGGGGGCAACCTGCCGCAGCGCGAATTCGAGACGGAATTCCGGGTTATATGGCCGGACGGGTCCATTCACTGGGTCTGCGATCGCTCGTTCCCCGTGCGAAATCAAAGCGGTGAAACGGAGCGCATCGTCGGGATTTCAGAAGACATCACGGAGCGCCGGAGAACTGCCGAGGCGCTTCTCGAAAGCGAAGAGCGCTACCGGCAGCTGTTCAGCCAAATGAATGTCGGCTGTGCTCTGCTGGAGGTCATCTGCGACAAGGCTGGGACCCCGTGTGATGCGCGGTTTATTGATGTCAATCCAAGTTTTGAACGGATCACGGGGTACTTGACCGAATCGGTGACGGAAGAAAGGGTTTTGAACGTCTTCCCGCAGTTGCGCCCTTATTGGGTGGAAAGGCTGGGGAGGGTGGCGCTCACGGGAGAATCGGTTCACTTTGAGGGCTATTCCGATGTTTTCAAGAAATACTTTGATGTGACTGCTTTCAGGCCGCGTTCCGGGCATTTTGCCGTCGTGTTTGCGGACATCACTGAACGCAAGGAGGCCGAGCAGCGCCTGGAAGAAGCCGAGCGCAAATACCATAGCATTTTCGAGAATGCCATGGAGGGCATTTTTCAGGTGAGGGAGGACGGCAGCCTTCTGACAGCCAATCCCGCCATGGCGCGCATTCTTGGCTACAGCACGACGCGGAAGTTCATCGAAGAGGTTCGTAACCTCGAAGAGCGCTTGTACATCGAACCGCAGCACCCGAGCGGGTTCATTCCTCTGTTACGCCAGCAGGGAACCCTTTCGGAGTTTGAGGCGCAGATGCGGCGGAAGGACGGAAGGCTGATCTGGGTTATGGGAAGCGCCTACGCTGTCCGGGACGATGACGGCAAAGTTCTCTTTTACGAGGGCACGTTGAGGGATGTCACCGAGCGCAAGAAGGCCGAAGCTGTGCTTCGCCGGCTATCCTCCCAACTGCTTCACGCTCAGGATGATGAACGGCGCCGCATTGCACGGGAACTTCACGACAGCACGGGCCAGTATCTTTCCGCGTTGTCCATGAACCTTTCATGGATGGATCAGCCCACTTTAACGCTCGATGCCCCCGTGCGGTCAGTCGTAAGAGAAAGCATCGACCTTGTGAAGCAAGCGCTTTCTGAGATCCGCAATTTCTCATACCTGCTTCATCCTCCGGTGCTGGATGAATACGGACTGTGTGCCGCGCTCCGGTGGTACGTTCATGGGTTCTCGCAGAGGAGCGGCATCGACGTCGACTTGGACGCCCCGCTTGACCTGCCGCGACTGCCCCGGCAGGTGGAGACGGCGCTGTTCCGCGTGGTGCAGGAGTGCCTCACCAATGTTCACCGGCATTCGGGGAGTGCAAGGGCAAAGATCTGTTTGCACCAGAAGGGTGGAAATCTTCTGCTGGAAGTCTCCGACGAAGGGCGCGGGATCGACTCCCGCACCGACGGCCAGCCCGGTGCAGCCAACGAAGGAATAGGAGTTGGAATCGCCGGCATCCGGGAGCGGATGCGCGAACTCGGCGGCCGGGTGGTCGTCGAATCGGGCACCCATGGGACGGTGGTGCGAGCGAGCCTGCCCCTGGAGCTTAAGGAGGTTGCGTGATGAAGAGCGTGCGGATCCTGCTGGCGGATGATCACGAGATCGTTCGTCACGGGCTTCGTCGGCTTCTTGAAACCCAGGCGGGCTGGACCATCTGTGGGGAAGCTGAATCCGGGCGGGAGGCCGTCGAAAAGGCCCGCCAACTTACACCGGACATTGTGGTTCTTGATCACAGCATGCCGGAACTGAGTGGCGCTGAGGCCGCGCGGCAAATTCTGAAAGCCCTGCCGCAGACGGAGATCGTGATTCTGACCATGCACGACTCTGAACAATTGCTGCGCGAGGTCCTCGATGCCGGGGTGCGTGGCTACGTTTTGAAGTCTGATGCCATGTCGGATATGGTCTCGGCTGTTCGTGCCCTTCTAAGTCATGAGAGATACCTGTCACCGAGAGCTTCCGGCGTGGCCGTGGAGGGGTTTCTGCACCCCAGGACAGAGGCTGATCCCACAGACCGGCTTACTCCTAGAGAGCGCGAAATCGTGCGGCTTCTCACGCAAGGGAAAAGCAATAAAGAAGTGGCCGCAGCCCTGAACATCAGCGTGAAAACCGTCGAGGCCCATCGCGCTAATATCATGCATAAGCTGAACTTGCCTTCCTTCGCCGAACTGGTCCACTATGCCATCCGGAAAGGGATTGTCGAGCCCTAGGCGATCTGCGCAGGGCTTCTTTCTTCCATCTGTTGATTCGGGATCGCGAGCTGCGAGGCACATCCCGAACCGGTCAGGCTGGCCGTGCTGGGTTTGATCTCCGGCACCGTGCGCGGGGATTCGGTTCGGCGTTGGCGTCAGCAACGATTTTTCTGCGCTTCAGTCTCGGTGTTATGGGTCCTTTTGCGCGCGCGGTTCGCAGAACTTGACTCTCTGGCCGTCTTGATAAGCCTTGATGCGCTTGAAAATGGAACTCGTGTCTGACGTCAGGCGATGCTCCGCCCTCTCGATGGCCAGGTTGTCGGCCGGCGATAATTCCCGGCCTTCAAGTTTTCTTTCGCAGGCCTGCGCCAGCGCCAAGGTTAGCGGAACATCAACAAACCAGTCTCCCCGCGTATAAAAACCCGCCCACTTCCCAACATCAGCCTGGTGGAAACCTTTCAGAACGGCATGAATCTGCAAAATCGCCGCCTGCATGTCTTTGAGCTGGACCGGCGGCAAGGTTCCCGGAGTTGCCGCCTTGGCAAGCTCGATCAGCATTTGGTTCGAGTGGATGTGATAGCCAAGCTGGGTGAGAACGTGCGCCTGGAAAAATCCCCGCCGATTGAGCGGAACCTGCTCCTGTGCGGCTCCAGCCAGACGGGCAGCACTTTCCCACCGCCCTTTCGCCTGTTCGCAAATGCGGATGAGCCTGGCTGGATCTTCCAGGTAACCGTGAACATTGTCCAGCTTCTGAAATTCCAGGGGCGATGCCGTGCGGCCCTTGATGATGCGCATGAGGAGCGCGCGCCCTAGAATTTGGTAGAAAGTATCACCCATGATGGCGTCGGGCTTTGTTCCATACCGTGCGGGAGCGTGAAAATATGCCTGATAATATTGAACCAGCAGCGGCGCAGCGGCAGCGCCGAATTCTTCCCGGCCCCACTGGGCCAGGTAGCGCTGCGCCTGGTTGTGGTTTTTCGCGATCCAGGGCTTTGCATTCCAGGCCAGTTCCATCACCGCACGAGTCGTCATCACCACAGGGCGTATGTCGGCGGTGTTGAGAAGAAGATATCGGGTGGCGCCGGCAGACGCCGCCCGTCCCAACTCACTCTGCACGCGGCTTACCGGAACCCGTTCCGTAAAGTTGTTGGCATTTCCCCCTAGCACTGCCGTGTGGTAATAGACGCCTTCGCCTTTGGCAATAAGTCCCCCATCCCGGAGCAAACCACCCCCGTCATCCGCCCAGACAAGGGTCACGCCGGGAGGAACCTTCAAGACTCCCTGGTGCATCAGCCTGCTTCCTTCCATCCAGGTGTTCATGATGAATTGCGGGTGCCGATGGGGCCAATCTTTCTTAACAATGCCGATCTGCGTTTCGACGGCCTTATCAATCCACCTTGCGCGCCCTGCCGCCGTGGCGGGAATGCCGGGCATGTCCCTCCAGAACGGATGGTCGTAACGTCCTCGAAGACCGACGGTCCAGACAACATCAAGGTTCTTGGGATATTCGGCGACAGCGCATTTCCAGGCTTTTTCCAAAAGGCCAAAGGTATACGGCTTTTGCTCCGGCCAGCGATAGACGTTAACGCCCAACGGTTCGTCGTGATGCTGGGCAATCATAAGGCCGCGAGCTCCCGCCTCGCGAATCTGCGGCTCGTCGGGAAAAATGAACGTGCCGGGGATAATCATGTTCCCCTTCAAGCGCAAAAGAGCCTCAAAGATCCGGTTCCAAGCCTTTAAGGAAATTCCTGTCCCGTCACGATTTCCCGGGCTCCATCCCGTCAGAAGGTCTTCGTCATTGATAAACCAGCCGCGATATCGAAAAGTCGGCGGGCCCTGCTGTTCATCGAGTTCGGCCGGAATCGTGATTTGCGCCCGACGAGCGGGCCGGTTGTCGGTCCACCAGTAGAAAGGATCAACGCCCAAAAATTGCTGAGAAAATTGGTAGATGGCGTAAATGGTGCCGAGCACATCCGAACCCGTCAGCACAATTGCCTTATGGACCGGAGAGCCGGGCCACGGATCGGTCACTACCTGCAACCGCAGAGCTTCCCAGCCGGTAGGACGGGTAACCCCCGGCGGCAGATCATGGGAGAACGCGATGCAGACGGTGGTGGCCGTAGCGTTGGAAGGTTGTGACGCCCACCGGACCTGCGTGCCGAACACTTTATGCAGATCGGACGCGAGGTCGTGCGCCGCTTTCTGAATCGGGCCGGGCTCCCGGGGGTCAATCAGAATCGAGGTCCTGGAATTGATAGCCACCTGCGCCTGAGCGGCAACAGCCCCTACCACGAGGACTGCCAGGATAAGTATTGGTTGGAATCTCTTCCGCAATGTCCGCTTGCTCCTCACCCGGCAATTTTGCTCGCTTCAGTTTGCAAGCTCAGAGTTCTGTGTGGCCTGACCGCTGCCTCAAAGCAAGGTGCGCCAGCCGCAACCACGCCAGGAAACAAAATCCCCAGGTAAAAGGAGCTGCTCTCTTTGCTCCTTGTACATAACGCTCCGACGTGCGTTCGCTGAGGGCCCGGAATCTTCACCGATTCGCTAGCTGGGCTGGGCGAACTGCCTTCCTAAACTCGCAACGGTATCACAATGTGTTTGGGAATGAGCACAGGAAAAGGTAGATTAAAAATTGCCCGGCCTTGAAACCCCCACACGCCGCCCGAAGGACTCTCTCACTTCACTTGGTACCCCAATCCGTGGTCGGGTCAGATGTGCGTGTAGGTGGAATTCAGCGACGATAAGGCTGGCATCTTGTGCTGCTGTTCAAGGATTGGACAATTAAAGATTGTGCGGCGCGTGCCGGCTTTGCGTTTTACCTGGGGTGGCGATACACTACGCGCGTTGCAAAACTCCCGGGGCGCAGGGATGCCAGGCAAGCGGCGGCACGGTTACAATAGCTAGCGTGAGGTTGATGAAAAAACTAAAGAGGATTACGCAAAATGAAAATCACGAAGGTCTCGACCATCATCGTTAATGCGCGGATGCGGAACTGGGTCTTCGTCAAAGTGGAAACGGACCAGCCCGGGCTTCACGGATGGGGCGAAGCGACGCTCGAATGGAAAACCAAAGCCGTGGCAGGCGCCGTGGAAGACTTATCCGCGCTGATCATCGGCCAGGACCCGCGGCGCGTGGAACACCTGTGGCAGATGATGCACCGGCAATATTTCTGGCGGGGAGGCATCACCAATCAGTCCGCCCTGAGCGGCATCGACCAAGCGCTCTGGGACATTAAGGGCAAGGAGCTGGGCAGACCCGTGTGCGAGCTGTTGGGCGGGCCAGTGCGCGACACCCTGCGTTTCTACGATCACCTGGGCGGCGGGTCGCTCGAAGGCA